>NZ_POUB01000467.1 GCF_003236335.1 Micromonospora deserti | reverse complement strand
CCACCGGGTCAGCCCCAGCCCGGCCACCCACAGCCGGTCACCGCCCCACCGGGTCAGCCGGAGCCGGGTCACCCACAGCCGATCAGCGCGCCGCCGGGGCGCCCGTATCCGGTCAGTGGGCCGCCCGTGGCCCCGCCGCCGGTGAGCGCGCCGCCGGCGCCGCCCTGGGGCATGACCGCGCCGCCGTGGAGCAGCGCCGCTCCCCCGCAGGAGCTGAACACCCCCGCGTCCGGACCGAACACCGACCCGACGTCGCCGGCCGAGGCGGCCGACGCGGAGCGGGACGCCGACCCGGAGCCGGCGTACGTCGAACTCGACGACCCGCTGCCCGGGCCGGAGCCGGCGCTGTCCGAGCCGGCGCCGTCGGCCAACCCCGCCGCGCCCGCGCCGCCGTCGTACGCACCGCCGCCGGCGTACCCCGTCGTCGTGGCGCCCGAGCCGCACGGCCGCAGCCGGACGGCGGTGGTTGTCGCGGTGACCGCCGTGGGCGTGGCCCTCGCGGCCGTCGCCGGGGTGGGCGCGCTGGTGCTCAGCCGGGACGCCGCACCGCCGGCCGGGCCGGCCTCCCCGGCGCCGTCCGCGCCGGCGGCGACCGGGCCGCCGCCGGGGGACCTGACGCTGCGGGACGACATGGCGACCATCACCCTGAGCTGGACCGACCCGGCCGGCGGCGGGGTGCCGTTCATGGTGGCCGGTGGCCGGGCCGGCCAGGCGTTGGGCGTGCTGGCCACGGTGGACCCGGGGCAGACCAGCTACACGGTCAACGGGCTGAACTCCCGGGTGGACTACTGCTTCACCGTGCTGGCGGTCTGGTCGACGGACTCGTTCGCCACGTCGGGGCAGGTCTGCACGGAGCGGGCGGGCCGTACGCCGCCGAGCTGACCGTCCACAGCCGCGGGCGCGCACGCTGGGTGTCCACAGCGGGACGGTGCGGGTTCCCTCGCCCTGGAAGCGGGCCATATGATGGCACCCGGCTCAGGGGAGGGGGTCGCCGGCGGGCGCGCCACCCGCCGGGACGACAGGGGGAGGCAGCCGGTTGTGGCGACCATCGACGATGCCGTGAGCACCGCACCGGAGGCGGCACCTCCCCGGTCCCGGCGGATGCGCGGCGGGCTGGTCACCGTCGCCACAGTGGCCGCGCTGCTGGCCGCCATGGGGCTGACCGTCCTCGGGCTGGGCACCGCCGACAACGCGGTGGCCAGCTACGACGCGAGTTCCTGGCTGTGGAGCGCGGCGCGCAGCGAGATGGCGCGGGTCAACGGGGTGACCGCGCGGGTGGACACCCGCGTCGAGATTCCCGGCGCCCGCCGCCACCCGATGCAGGTCACCCAGACCGACCGGCTGCTGATCCTGCGGGACCTGAACACCGGTCAGGTCAGCTCGCTGGACCTCGCCACCCTGCAGATCACCGCGACCACCCGCACCACCCCGGGCCTCGGGGTCAACGTCGCGCTGCACGAGGACGCGGCGTTCGTCGTCGACGCGGTGCAGGGCATCGTCCGGCAGCTCGACCCGCGGTCCCTGGCGCCGGTGGGTGAGCCGGTGCGCTACCCGCCGGGCATCACCGGGGGAGCCTTCGACGGCGAGGGACGGCTGTGGATCGCGGTGCCGAGCGAGGGCACTGTCTCGGCGATCACCGCCGCGACGCTGCCGTCCGCGCCGGCCTCGGCTGCCCTGGCGGGAGCCGGCCTGAGCCCGAAGCAGGTCGAGACGTACGACGTGGCCGAGGCCAGTCACGAGCTGGTCGTCTCCACCCTGGACGACGGTGTGGCCGTGCTCGACCGGACGGCCGGGACGCTGGTCACCGTGCGGCGCGGCGCCGTGCGCCCGACGAGGTTGGCGATGTCCGCCCCGGGGGCGTTGCCGGCGCGTACCAGCGGGCCGGACGTGCCGGTGACGGTGCCGGGCGAGCGGCGGGTGCACGTGGTCGGCGCCGGCGGCGAGGTGCGGGCGTTCACCGTGCCGGGCGCGGGCGACCGGCTCAGCCCCGCGGTGGCCTGGGCCGACCGGTTCTACTGCGCCGACGAGGCGACCGGCGCCATCTACTCTTTCGACGCGGGCGGGCAGCTGGTCGACACCATCCGCGGCCGGGCGACCGGGCCGCTGGAGCTGGAGGTGCGCGAGAACCACCTCTTCATCAACGCGCCCGACTCGGCGACTGCCCGGGTGGTGGACGACAAGCACCAGGTCCGCGAGGTCGACAAGTACGCCAACGACGTGCTCGGCGGCGACCCGCCGCCCGCTCCCCCGCCGCCGAGCACGTCGTTGGCGTACTT
>NZ_POUB01000466.1 GCF_003236335.1 Micromonospora deserti | reverse complement strand
GGCGGGTGAGCTGGCTCACCTCCCTGGGCTCGATCTCACACCCGATGCGCGGCGCGCACAAGCCTCCGCCGCGCGGGTCGGCTGACCGGCCGTATCGCCGGTGACCGGGGGACCGTTATCGTGGGGACCGCCATGGCGAAGATCTTCCAAGTGTCGGCCCGGGCGGGGATGACCCGCGTTGTCGAGCCCGTCGCGCGCGGCCTGCTCCGAGCGGGCGTAACCCCCAACGCGGTCACCGTGGCGGGCACCTTCGGGGTGCTCGTCGGTGCGCTCGGCTTCGGTGCCCGCGGTCACCTGGTCGCCGGGGCCCTGATCGTGACCGTCTTCGCGCTCACCGACCTGCTCGACGGGACGATGGCCCGGATGAGCGGCGGTTCGACACGGTTCGGCGCGTTCCTCGATTCGAGCATGGACCGGATCGCCGACAGCGCGGTCTTCGGCGCCGTGGCGTACTACCTGGCCACCGAGGGCGACCGGGCGGGCACGGCCGCCGCGCTGATCTGCCTGGCTGCCGGCGGGCTGGTCTCCTACGTCAAGGCCCGGGCCGAGGGGCTCGGCATGACCTGCAACGTGGGTATCGCCGAGCGCACCGAGCGGCTGCTGATCGTCGGCGTCGGCGGCCTGCTCACCGGCCTGGGTGTCACCCCGGCTCTGCCGATCGCGCTGTGGCTGCTCGCCGCGGTGTCGATCTTCACGGTCGGGCAGCGCATGCTGCACGTGTACCGGCAGGCGCAGCGGATCCACGTGCCGGGTGGAAACGGGTGAACTTCACCGAGCTCGGCTACGTCGCCGGCTGGCGGGTGATCCGCGCGCTGCCGCGACCCGTCGTGGCGGCGGCGTTCCGGGCGGGCGCGGACCGCGCCCACCGCAGAGGCGGCGGGGGTACGGCCCGACTGCGGGCCAACCTGCGTCGGGTGGTCGGCCCCGAGCTGCCCGAGGCGGAGCTCGACGTGCTGGTCCGCCGCGGCCTGCGCTCGTACGCCCGGTACTGGATGGAGGCGTTCCGGCTGCCCGCGCTGAGCCGGGCCGAGATCCGGGCCGGGTTCCGGCTCGACGGCGAGGAACTGCTCGCCGCCGACGTGGCCGCCGGCCGGGGCGCGGTCGTGGCGCTGCCGCACGCCGGCAACTGGGACGCTGCGGGCGCCTGGGTCGCGGCCACCGGCTGGCCGATCACCACGGTCGCCGAGCGGCTCAAGCCGGAGGGCGTCTACCAGCGGTTCCTCGAGTTCCGGCGGAGCCTCGGCATGGAGATCCTGCCCACCCACGGTGGCCCGCGGCCGGCGTTCGACGTGCTGGTCGACCGGCTGCGGGCCGGGGCGGTGGTGCCGTTGCTGGCCGACCGGGACCTCTCCGCCCGCGGGGTGGAGGTCGACTTCTTCGGTGCCCGCACCCGGATGCCACCCGGCCCGGCGCTGCTCGCGCTGCGGACCGGGGCGCCGCTCTACGTGGCCTCGCTGTGGTACGAGCCGGACGTGGCGTGCGCGTCGATCGAGGGCCCGCTGCCGGTGCCGGGGCCGGAGGAGGGCCCGCTCGACCGGCGGGTCCGGTCGCTGACCCAGCGGATCGCCGACAGTCTTGCGGCGGGCATCGCCCGGCATCCGGAAGACTGGCACATGTTGCAGCGGATGTGGCTGGACCAGCGCGGCACGGGCGACGGCGCCGCGCTGTCCTCCCCGGCCACCGGACAGGTGTGAGGGGGAGGGCGCAGTGCGGATCGGCATCGTGTGCCCGTACTCCTTCGATGTCCCGGGTGGGGTGCAGAACCATGTCATGGATCTCGCCGAGGCGCTGATCGCGCTCGGGCACGAGGTGAGTGTGCTCGCGCCGGCCGACGAGGACTCCCCGCTGCCGGCGTACGTGGTGCCGGCGGGGCGGGCCGTCCCGCTGCCGTACAACGGCTCGGTGGCCCGGATCGCGTTCGGTCCGGTCTCCACGGCCCGGGTGCGGCGCTGGATCACCCGGGGCGAGTTCGACGTGCTGCACGTGCACGAGCCGCTGACGCTGAGCCTGTCGATGCTGGCCGTGCTCTCCGCCCGGGGCCCGGTGGTGGCCACCTTCCACACCGCGATGACCCGCTCCCGGGTGCTCGCCGCGGCGCAGGGCGTGCTGCAGATCGTCCTGGAGCGGATCACCGCCCGGATCGCGGTCAGTGCCCTGGCGCGCAAGGTGCAGGTCGAGCACATGGACGGCGGGGCGGTGGAGATCCCGAACGGGGTGGCCGTCGCCAAGTTCACCGACGCGCAGCCGCTGACCGGCTGGCCGGGGGGGTGCGCGGCGGTGAACTTGGCGA
>NZ_POUB01000465.1 GCF_003236335.1 Micromonospora deserti | reverse complement strand
GGCGGGGGCGCTGCGGGTCGCCGGCCAGCTCGCGGCTCGGCGCGGTGAAGTCCCGCACCGGCTTGCCGTCCACCGCCGTCTTGACCACCCGGGCGACCGCGTCGATCACCTTCGCCTGGACCGCGGCCCCCACGAAATCGTTCGGGTCGTCGGGGTTGGCGGCCATGCCGGCGACCGCGACCTGCGGCGTGAAGCCGACGAAGGTCTCCGTGGCGTTCCGCTCCGAACTGCCGGTCTTGCCCGCCACCGGGCGGCCGTCGAGGATCCGGTTCACCGAGGTGGCGGTGCCCCCGTTGCACTGCCCGTACGCCGACTGCTGACCCACCGGGCAGCGGGCCGCGTCGGTGGCGGCCCGGGCCACGTCGGCGTCGAGCACCCGGCGGCAGGACGGGTCGCCGACCGGCACCCGCTCGCCGCTCGGCGCGGTCACCGAGACCACCGGCAGCGGCGTGCAGTACGTTCCCTCGGCGGCCACCGTGGCGTACGCGTTGGCCAGGTCGAGCGGGGTGGTGGCCGCGACGCCCAGGGTGAACGAGCCCCAGTTGGCGGCGTCGTGCTCGGCGAACGCGGCGTCCGCGTCGGCCCGGAAGGTGATGCCGAGGCGCTGCGCCATCTCGACCACCTTCTCCGGCCCCACCTGTTCGGCCAGCCAGACGAAGTAGGTGTTCACCGACCGGCCGAAGCCGTCCCACATCATCCGGTAGCCGTCCATCCACTCCGGGTTGGCGTTGGCTGGGCACCACCGGCCGTCGCAGCTGCCCTCGCCCTCGTCGGCGTACCGGGTGGGCAGGCGGCTGGGCGCCTCGAAGCCGGTCGCGAGGGGCTTGCCGGCCTCCAGTGCGGCGAGCATGGTGAACAGCTTGAACGTCGAGCCGGCCTGGTAACCGTCGACGCTGTCACCGCCGGAGATCAGCGGGTTGACGGTGTTCGGGCGGTTGGCCTGCCCGTCGGGGTTGGCGTCGAGGCTGTAGTGCCGGTTGACCGCCATCGCCAGCACCCGGCCGGTGCCCGGCTCGACGGCGGCGATCGGCAGGGCGCGCTTGTTGCCGTACCCGTAGACGTCGGTGGCCTGCTGCTGTGCGGTGGCCTGGATCTGCGGGTCCAGCGAGGTGACCACGGTGTAGCCGCCGCGGCGCAGCGCCTGCTCCCGCTCCTGCACGGTGGCCCCGAAGGCCGGCTGGGTGAGCCACCACCGGCGCAGGTAGTCGCAGAAGAAGCCCCAGTCGTCGTGCCCCTCGGCGACGGCGGTACAGCCGTTGGGCTGCGCGGTGGGGTGCAGGGTCAGCTTCTCCGCCTTGGCCTGGGCCGCCTGCTCGGCGCTGATCGCCCCGGTCTCGACCATCGAGTCGAGCACGTACGCCCGCCGGGCCAGGGCCGCGTCCGCGTCGCCGTCGATCGGGCTGTACGCCTCGGGGGATTGCACCAGGCCGGCCAGCAGGGCCGCCTCGGCGAGGGTCAGCTCCGCCGGGGACTTGGCGAAGTAGCGCTGGCTGGCCGCGGCGATGCCGTACGCCCCGGAGCCGAAGTACGCGATGTTGAGGTAGCGGTTGAGGATCTCGTCCTTGCTCAGCCGCTGCTCCAGCGCCGTGGCGTACCGGATCTCCTGGAGCTTGCGCCCGACGGTCTGCTCGGTGGCCGCGGCACGCTCCTCGGCGGTGCGGCCCGGGTCGGTCTTGAGCACGTTGCGGACGTACTGCATGGTCAGCGTCGATCCGCCCTGCTCGGTGCCGCCGCCGGTGACGTTGGCGACCAGCGCCCGGGCCAGCCCACGCAGGTCGGCGCCGCCGTGGTCGTAGAACCGCCGGTCCTCGGCCGCCACGATCGCCTGCCGCATCACCGGGGCGATCTCGTCGAGGGCGACGTCGGAACGGTTGACGTCGTAGAACGTGGTGATCAGCGTTTTGCCGTCGTTGGCGTAGAGGTAGGAACGCTGGGGCGTGGCGGGCGTGCGCAACGCCTCGGGCAGCGCCTCGTACGAGCCGAACGCCGACTTCGCGGCGAACCCGAGCAGCAGGTTGCCCGGCAGCGCGGCGACCGCCAGGACGAGACCGGCGAGCACGCCGGCGAGCAGCACGGTGAACAGCCGCGACAGCGGCGAGCGGAGCGGGGCCATGATTCCAGGATTGCCGCGAATGCCACCAACCGGCCACCCCCGGGCCCGTCCTGTCAGGAACTTCACCGCCGCCCACCAGCAACCTCCCACCTTCGCCGTCATGGCCTGCGACGATCACGAGGTTTGCGCCGGAAAGGGCTGTTCAGGCGACGCGAACCTGGTGGTCGGCACTGGCCGGCGGCCCGGTGTGGGCTG
>NZ_POUB01000464.1 GCF_003236335.1 Micromonospora deserti | reverse complement strand
GCACGCGCCTCCGCCCGCCCGCGCACCCCGCTCCGGCGTCAGGGGTGGGTGGCGTGTTCCTTACGGACCTGTTCGGCGAGGTGGGTAGGCACCGGCTCGTAACGGGCGAACCGGCGGCGGAACGTGCCGGTGCCGGAGGTCATCGAGCGCAACTCCACGGCGTACCGCAGCAGTTCGGTGGCGGGCACCTCGGCGCGGACCAGGGTGCGCCCCTCGGCGTCCGGGTCCGGTTCGGTGCCGAGCACCCGGCCGCGCCGGCCGGACAGGTCGCCCATCACCGCGCCGACGGATGTGTCCGCTACCCGGACGGTCACCTCGTCGACCGGTTCCAGCAGTGCCGGCTGGCCCTTCTCCGCGGCGTCGCGCAGGGCGAGGGCACCGGCGGTCTGGAAGGCCGCGTCGGAGGAGTCGACGCTGTGCGCCTTGCCGTCGACGAGGGTCACCCGCAGGTCCACCACCGGGTGCCCGGCGACCAGGCCGCGCTCCATCTGGGCGCGTACCCCCTTCTCCACCGAGGGGATGTAGTTGTGCGGCACCGCGCCGCCGACCACCCGGTCGACGAACTCGAAGCCGGCGCCGCGCGGCAGCGGTTCGACCTCGATGTCGCAGACGGCGTACTGGCCGTGGCCGCCGGACTGCTTGACGTGCCGGCCGTGCCCCGTGGCCGGGACGGTCAGCGTCTCCCGCAGCGGGACCCGCACCGGCTCGGTGTCCAGTTCGACCCCGCCGGCACGCAGCCGCTCCAGCACGACGTCGGCGTGCGCCTCGCCCATACACCAGAGCACCAGCTGGTGGGTCTCCGGGTTGCGCTCCAGCCGCAGGGTGGGGTCGCCGGCGACCAGCCGGGCCAGGTTGCGGGCCAGGGCGTCCTCGTCGGAGCGGCTCTTCGCCACGATGGCCACCGGCAGCAGCGGCTCGGGCATCTCCCAGGGGGCGACCAGCAGCGGGTCGTCCTTGGCGGAGATGGTGTCGCCGGTCTCCGCGCTGCCGGATTTGGTGATCGCGCAGATGTCGCCGGCCACGCAGGCCGGCACTTCGCGCAGGTTAGCGCCCAGCGGGGTGTAGACGTGCCCGACCCGCTCGTCGGCGTCGTGGTCGGGGTGCCCCCGCTCGGCCAGGCCGTGCCCGGAGACGTGCACGGTCTGTTCGGGGCGCAGCGTGCCGGAGAAGACCCGGACCAGGGAGACCCGCCCGACGTGCCGGTCGACGGTGGTCTTGACGACCTCGGCCACCAGCGGACCGTCGGGGTCGCAGGACAGCGGCGGCCGGGGTGAGCCGTCCACGCCGGTGACGGCCGGCAGTTCGTGCTCCAGCGGCGACGGGAAGCCGGCGGTGAGCACTTCCAGCAGCGCGTCCAGCCCCACCCCGGTTTCCGCGCAGACCGGCACCACGGGGTAGAAGTGGCCCCGGGCGACCGCCTTCTCCAGGTCCTCGATGAGCAGCTCGGTGCCGATTTCCTCGCCGCCGAGGTACCGGTCCATCAGGGACTCGTCCTCACTCTCGGCGATGATCCCCTCGATCAGCTCGTTGCGGGACTCGGCGATGGCCGGCAGGTGCTCCGGGTCGGGGTCGCGCACCTCGGCGGGTAGCCCGGCGGTGTAGTCGAACACCCGGCGGGTGATCAGCCCGAGCAGGCCGACGGTGGAGACGCCGTCGTCGCCGAGCATCGGCAGGTAGAGCGGGAGCACGTTGTCGCCGAAGACGCGCTGGCAGAGCGCCACCGCCTCGTCGAAGTCGGCGCGCGGGTGGTCGAGCCGGGAGACGGCGACCGCCCGGGGCATGTCGACCGCGGCGCACTCCTCCCAGAGGGCGGCGGTGGCCGCGTCCATCCCGTCGACGGCGGAGACGACGAACAGCGCGGCGTCGGCGGCGCGCAGCCCGGCCCGCAGCTCACCGACGAAGTCGGCGTAGCCGGGGGTGTCGAGCAGGTTGACCTTGATGCCGTCGTGCATCAGCGGCGCGCAGGCCAGGCTCACCGAACGCTGCTGGCGCACGGCCGCCGGGTCGTGGTCGCAGACCGTGGTGCCGTCGGTGACCGTGCCGGCCCGGCCGATCGTGCCGGTGGCCGCGAGCAGCGCCTCGACCAGGGTCGTCTTGCCGGCTCCGGAGTGCCCGACGAGCACCACGTTGCGGACCCTGCCGGGCTCGGTCACCACCGGCGCGCCGCCGGTGACCCCCTTCTCCTGATTCTTCTGCGCCATGGGGCGCACCTCCCTCAGCGGTGGTGGGTGGCGACCGCCGCGCGCGACGGGGAAGCGGCCCGGGCGGGTTCCGCGGCGATATCCTCCGGTGGTCGGCTGCTGTGCGGGGACGGGACGGGCG
>NZ_POUB01000463.1 GCF_003236335.1 Micromonospora deserti | reverse complement strand
CCCCACGCCCGAGATCCTGGCCGACGTCGGCCCCCATCGGGGCCGTTCCCAACCGAGGTCTACTGTGGTCGGCCCGGCGGGCGCGGTGAGTGGTGGTGCCGATGCCGGGCGGCAGCGCGCCGGATCCGGTGGCACGGGGCACGGCACCGCCGGCGGCACGGGGCACGGCACGGCCGCCGGCGCGGGGCACGGCACCGCCGGCGACGTGGAACGCCGGGGCGCGGGGTGGGCCGGCCCGGGTCGGATGCGGCAGGCAGCGGAGGCACGCCGGCAGGCGGCCGGCCGGCACGACGAGTCGACCGGATGGCCGGGCGTTCCTCCGCTGGCGGCCGAATCGTCTGCGACATCAGCTCGACAGGCCGGCGGCGGTCCGGGCGGCCAGCGAGGGGTCGCCGCGGAGGCGGTTCCACCCTGGCCCGCGCTCCCCGACGAGCTCGCGAGCGCGCCGGCCGCCGGCGTACCCCGGTGGGAGAGTGCGGCCGACCGGGTGCGGCCCTGGCCGGCGCTGCCCGACGACGCCGCACTGTGGTCGGTACCCGCCGGCGCACTCGACCGCGAGCACCTCAGCCGGCTGGACCGGGAACAGGCGGGTGGCTGATGGAGCGGGTCGCCTTCCTCATCGATGCCACCGGCGAGCGGGTGGACTGCCTGCTCAACCCGGAGACCGTGCAGGTCACCCGGCTGGCCGGGGTACGCCCCCGGGGCGCCGCGGGCGGGCAGCTCACCGGCGCCGGGCTCGCCGACGACCCGCTGGTCTTCACCGGCGGCGGCCGCACCGAACTCGTCCTCGACCTGCTCTTCGACGTGGACTTCGCCGACGGCCAGGTCCGGCCGGCGGACGTCCGGGCGCTCACCCGGCCGTTGTGGATGCTCGCCGAAAACTCGGCCGCCGAGCACGGCTGGCTCCGGCCGCCGCTGGTCCGGCTGGTGTGGGGCAAGACCTGGAACGTGCCCGGGGTGATCGTCGCCGTGGCCGAGCGGTTCGACGCCTTCACGGTCACCGGCTCGCCACGCCGCTCCTGGCTGCGGTTGAAGCTGGTCCGGGTGGCGGAGACGGCTGACCGGGCGCGGGAGGGCTTCGCGGAGGAACTGGCCGCCGCGGGCACCCCGGCCGCCGCGCCCGGCAGCGCGGTGGTGGCCGCGGGCGACGGCGCCGCCGCGCCAGGCTATTCGGGCGTACGGTTCGACCTGCTTGCCCACGACGCGCTGGGCTCGCCGCTGCGGTGGCGGCTGCTGGCCGAGCACAACCGGATCACCGACCCGCTCGCCGTGCCGCCGGGCACCCCGCTGGCCGTGCCGCCGGCCGGGAGCCCGCCGCCGGCAACGCCCACACCGGGGGGTGTGTCGTGACCGCACCCCGTGCGCTCACCGTGCTGGTCGACGGCGTACCGCTGCCCGACGCGGCGACCCGGCGGCTGGTCTCCGCCCGGGTCGCCGGCCGGCTCGACCAGCCCACTCAGTGCGAGGTAGCGCTGACCACCGCGCCCGGCGCCGGCGCGCTCACCCCGCCGGTGCGCGCGGGCGCCGCCCTCGAAGTCCGGCTCGACGGTCACCCGGAGGCACTCTTCGCGGGCGAGGTCACCTGCGTGGAGGTCGAGTACGCCGCCGACGGCGCCGCTCTGCTGCGGGTGCGCGGGTACGACGCGCTGCACCGGCTGCGCAAGCGGCAGCGGCTGCGCGTCCTCGAATCGGTGACCGCCGCCGACCTGGCCCGCGAACTCTGCGCCGACCTGGGATGGACGGTGGTGGCCGAAGCCGACGGCCCCCGGCTGGACCGGCTCGCCCAGCACCGGCACAGCGACCTGGAGCTGCTGTGCGAGGTGACCGGCCGGGCCGGGCTGCACCTGGCCGCCGACGGTGACCGGCTGCGCCTGGTGACGCTGGAGGGGTACGGCGAACCGGTCGAGCTGGCGCTGGGCCGGGACGTGCACTCGCTGCGGCTGTCCACCAACCTGGACGCCGCCGCCGGTGGCAGCTCGGCGCTGGGCTGGCACCCGCAGCGGGCCGAGCCGATCCGGCAGCAGGCGGCCACCCCGCGCAGCGGCCGGCGCATCGCCGGCGACCCCGACCCGGCCGACGTGGGCGCCGACGGGGCCCGCACCGCGGTGGACCAACCCGGCCGCAGCGACGACGAGCTGGCCGCGCTCGCCCAGGCGCGGCTGGACGCCCGGGTCGCCGCCCTGGTCACCGCGGAGGGGGTGGCCGCGGGGGACCCGGTGCTGCGCCCCGGCCGGCGGGTCGCGCTGACCGGCGTCCCGGCGGCGGTGCAGGGGGCGTACGTGCTGACCGAGGTGGTGCACACGGTCGACGGGAACGGGCACCTCACCCGGTTCTCCACCGCCCCTCCCC
>NZ_POUB01000462.1 GCF_003236335.1 Micromonospora deserti | reverse complement strand
CGGCGGCCTCGGGCGGGTGGAGCGGGCCGGGTGCACCCGATCGACGGACGGCTGCGACGGCCGCTCCGGGCGCGTGGAAAGATGACCTCATGTGCGGACTCCTGGCCTTCTTCAGCGCGCGCGGCGACGCCGCCGCCCACCGCGACCACATCGCCGGGGCGTTGGAATGCCTGCACCACCGCGGACCGGACGAGACCGGTGTCGAAGTGGTCGGCGACGCCTCCGGCCGGTACGCGGACGGGGTGTTCGCGCACAAGCGCCTGGCGATCATCGACGTGGCCTCCAGCCACGAGCCGCTTCCCTACGCGGGCGGGCGCTACCTGCTCACCTTCAACGGCGAGATCTACAACTACATCGAGCTGCGTGAGGAGCTGATCCGGAACTTCGGCGCCCAGTTCGCCACCGCGGGTGACGGCGAGGTGATCGTCGCCGGCTACCACTACTGGGGTGAGCAGGTGCTCACCCGGCTGCGCGGCATGTTCGCCTTCGTCATCTGGGACCGGCAGGAGCGGCGGGCGTTCGGCGGCCGGGACTACTTCGGCATCAAGCCGCTGCACTACCTGGAGACCGCCGAAGGGCTCTACCTCGCCTCGGAGAAGAAGGCGTTGCTGCCCTTCGCGCACTCGAGCTACCAGGGCGATGCCGGCGTCGACCCGGCGAACCTCAGCCACTACCTGACCCTGCAGTACGTGCCGGAGCCCGGCACCCTGCACAAGGGGATCAGCCGGATCGGCTCGGGCGAGTACCTCACCTGGACCCCGGGCGGCCGGATCGACGTGCGTCGGTGGTACCGGCCGGTGTTCCGGCCCGCCCAGGTCGACGACGAGCAGAAGCTGTACCACGAGATCCGGGAGACGCTGCGGGAGAGCGTCCGGATGCACATGCGCTCGGACGTGCCGGTCGGCTCGTTCCTCTCCAGCGGCATCGACTCCACCGCCGTGGTGGCCCTGGCCCGCGAGTTCAACCCGAACATCCTCACCTTCACCGTCGGCTACGACGTCCCGGGCTACTCCGAGATCGACGTCGCCCAGGACTCCGCCCGGCACCTCGACGTGACCACCATCCCGACCAAGATCGGGCCGCAGGACATGATTGCCGCGCTGCCGAAGATCGTCTGGCATCTGGACGACCCGGTCGCCGACCCGGCGCTGGTGCCGCTGTATTTCGTGGCGAAGAAGGCCGCCGAGCACGTCACGGTCGTCCTGTCCGGCGAGGGCGCCGACGAGTTCTTCGGTGGTTACACCATCTACCGCGAGCCGCTCTCGCTGAGCACCGTCAACGGCCTGCCCGATGGCGTGCAGAAGGGGCTGCGGGCCGTCTCCAAGGCGATCCCGGAGGGGGTCAAGGGCAAGAGCTTCCTGCAGCGCGGCACCACCCCGATCGAGCAGCGCTACTACGGCAACGCCCGGATGTTCACCGAGGAGGAGAAGCAGCACCTGCTGCGCCGCTACGACCCCTCGGTCCGCTACACGGACGTGACCGCGCCGATCTACGCCGAGTGCGCCGAGCTCGACGACGTGACCAAGATGCAGTACGTCGACCTCTACACCTGGCTGCGCGGCGACATCCTGGTCAAGGCCGACCGGATCTCGATGGCCCACTCGCTCGAGGTGCGGGTGCCCTTCCTGGACCGCGAGGTCTTCGACGTGGCGGCGAAGATCCCGGTGGAGCTCAAGCTCCCGCCCCGCTCCGACGCCACCAAGTACGCCATGCGCCAGGCTCTGCAGGGGGTCGTGCCGCCGGCCATCGTCAACCGGAAGAAGCTGGGCTTCCCGACCCCGACGCGCGTGTGGCTGCGCGGCGAGATGTACGAGTGGGCGCGGCACGTGCTGGCTACCTCCGGTGCCGGCGACCTGCTCGACCTGTCATACGCGCTGCGGCTGCTGGAGGAGCACAAGCGGGAGGAGGCCGACCACTCCCGCAAGGTGTGGACGGTGCTGATCTTCTGCATCTGGCACGCCATCTTCGTCGCCAAGACCCTCGACCCCGGCATCCAGCGCAACCAGTCGGCCCTGCTCACCAAGCCCGTGGTCGGCTCCATGGTCCGCTGGGGGAGGGGGTAGGTCAGCGGCGGGCGCAGCTGACCGTGGGCAGGGTGTTGGTGCCGGTGGTGGAGGCCAGGAAGCCGAAGGTGGTCGTGCCCTCCGGGGCGATCGTGCCGTTCCACGAGGCGTTGCTCACCGTCACCGCCGATCCGGACGAGTTCTGGGTGGCGTTCCAGATCTGCGTGATCGACTGCCCGCTGGGCCAGGTCCACGTCGCGGTCCAGCCGGCGAACGGTGTGCTGCCGTGGTTCATGATCGTCACTTCGCCCTGGAAACCGTCCTGCCAGGAGTTGACCACCCGGTAGACCGCCATGCAGTCCCCGGTGTGCGGGGGC
>NZ_POUB01000461.1 GCF_003236335.1 Micromonospora deserti | reverse complement strand
GCCAGCGCACCGGCCAGCGCCGGCAGGCTCGCAAGGTACGCCCCGCCCGGCGCCTCCGCGGCGAGCAGTACCCCGAGCAGGGCCAGCCAGCCCAGCCCGCCGATCGCCAGCGCGGCCGGGCCGGCCCCGGCGATCCCGACATCCGGCGGCCGGGGGCGGAACCCGGGCAGGGCGTCCAGGCCGTCGCTGGCGTCCATCGCGCGCAGCGCCACCTGCCCCGCCGTCGGCGTGACGGTCAGCGTCAGCTCGATGCCCTCGGCGGGCGGGGCGTGGAAGACCACGCCGAAACCCCACCGGCCCTCCCGCGCCTCGACCGGCACTGACCGGCCGGCCACCTCCGCGTGGAGCACCGCCGCCGTGGCCGTGTCGACGTGCAGGCTGGCCAGGCGGACCGGGCGCTGCGGGGTGAGCCGCAGGCGCAGGGTGCGCTCGGCGCCGGCGGTGGTGTCGGCGAGGACCTCCAGTTCCGGCGCGGGCAGGTTCGCCGCCGGCGCCGGGCCGGCGCGCAACTCGGTGTCCCCCAGGCCGGGGAAGTCCTCGACCTCACCGACCCCGTCGACGTAGCCGTCGGTCCAGGGCTGCGGGTCGGACTCGTGGCTGAGCCAGCGGGCCTGGCCGGTGCCGGCGTCCAGGGCGTACATCAGATGGGTAGGTGCGGGGTGCGCGGCGTCGAACCGGTCGACCGAGAGCCCGGCCCCGGCGAGGACCGCCGCCGCGAGCCCGGCGGCGACGGCGGGCGGCGCGTCGAGCCGGCGGGCCGGGGCCGCGGCCACGCCCCGCTGCCCGCCGGTTGGCGGGTGCAGCAGGTCCACCACCGGTAGCGCGGCCAGCCCGAGCAGCGCCGCGACCAGCGCCGCGACGCCCCCCATCGCCATGCCGAGCGCCGGGAAGAGCAGCACCACCGTCGGCAGCAGGATCACCACGGCCACCGCACCGGCCAGGGTCACCGCGACGACGGGCCACGGCCCGTCGATCCGGGTGCGCAGCGCGACCAGTCCGGCCAGCGCACCGGCCAGCGCCGGCAGGCTCGCAAGGTACGCCCCGCCCGGCGCCTCCGCGGCGAGCAGTACCCCGAGCAGGGCCAGCCAGCCCAGCCCGCCGATCGCCAGCGCGGCCGGGCCGGCCCAGCGGCGGGTCAGCGCGTACCAGGCGAACAGGATCGCGGCGGCCAGCGACAGCACGGCCAGCCGGTACCAGGTCGGCCGGTACGGGTCGAGGAGCTCGGCGTGGCCGGGCCGGATCGCGGTGACCGCCGCCCAGAGCAGCTGGGCGGCGACCGGGGCGGCCACGATCGGCACCAGGGCCAGGCCGAATCCGGCAGCAAGCCGGCCGGTGCTGACCCGACCGCGTCGGCGGGCCAGCCAGCCGAGCGCCACCACGGCGGCCAGCGCGAGCAGTGCCAGCGGCACGGGCAGCCACCCGGGGTAGCGGACCAGCCCGCCCGGCACCGGGAAGTAGGTGGCGTCGTGGCCGGAGCGCAGGGCGGCCAGGTCGACCCGGCCGAACTCCCGGGCCAGGCCGAGGGCGTTGTCCCCGTGGTGCTGAAGGCTGGCCCGATCCATCCTGGCCGGGGTGTCCAGCGGCGTGTGGTAGATCGCCCCGCCGTCGATGTACGCCGAGTTCAGCCCGGCGAAGCCCGCGTCGAGGAACGCGGTGAAGTCGGTGTCGTTGGGCAGCGCCCGGTAGATCTCCACCGCGAACGAGGTGCCCACCGGGTGCGGGGCGGCCCGGCCGAAGACGTCCACCAGCTTCGCGTTGTCCCGCGACGTCTCGAACATGATCACGGGCCCGGTGGAGCCCCGGGCCTCCAGGTTGAGCATCACCCCGCCGTCGGCGGCCAGCGGGTGGCTCGACGCGAACGCCGAGGCGCCGCAGAGGCACGCCTCCTCGGCGTCGGTGAGCACGAGGACGATGTCGTTACGCGGCCGGGGGCCGGCGGCCAGTGCCCGGGCCACCTCCAGGATGGTGGAGGTGCCGGCCGCGTCGTCGTTGCCGCCTGGGCCGGACTGCACCGAGTCGTAGTGGGCGACCAGGAAGACCCTCCCGGTGGGGTCGCTGCCGGGGAGCAGGGCCACCACGTTGCGGACCCGAGCCAGGGTTGCCCCGCCGGCCGCCCCGCTCAGCTGCCCCGCCTCCGGGGCGACGGTGTCCTGCACCCCGGTCTCCAGGCCCAGCCCGCGCAGCACCCCCTCGATGTGGGCGCGTACCTGGTCATTGGCCGGGCTCCCGGCGACGTGCGGGCGCGCCGCGATGACCTTGACATGCTCGTACGCCCGGGCGGCGCTGAACTCGCCCGGCGGCGCGTCGACCGGACGCGGTGCGGGGGTGCGCAGGTCGAGCAGGGAAGCGGCGCCGACGGCGGCCAGCGCGACGAGCGCCGCCGCGGCGGCGGCCAGTCGCCGGCGGGGCCGGGCCAGCGCGCGGTCGGCCACCCGGGTGGGGGGTGCGCCCACGGGACTCCTCGGGGT
>NZ_POUB01000460.1 GCF_003236335.1 Micromonospora deserti | reverse complement strand
CCGGTGGCGTTCGTGCTCGGGGGTGGGGGAGTTCTCGGCGCGGTCGAGGTGGGCATGCTGCGGGCCCTGTTCCGCGCCGCCATCCGGCCCGACATGGTGCTCGGCACCTCGATCGGGGCGGTCAACGGCGCGTTGGTCGCCGCCGACCCCTCCGAGGCGGTCACCGACCGGCTGGTCCGGCTCTGGTCCTCGCCGGAGGCGAGCGAGGTGTACGGCGACTCGGTGGCCCGCCAACTGCGCAGGTTCGCCGCCCGGACCCACCTCCACTCGCCCCGGCCGCTGCGCAAACTCCTGGAGAGCGAGCTGGGCGCGGAGACCACCTTCGCCGACCTGCGGGTGCCGTTCCGGTGCTGCGCGGCGAACATCGAGCGGGCCGCCGAGTACTGGTTCCACAGTGGGCCGGTGGTGCCGGCGGTGCTCGCCTCCGCCTCCGTACCGGGGCTGCTGCCGCCGTCGCGGATCGGCGACCAGCACTACATCGACGGCGGGATCGTCAACTCGATCCCGATCGGCGAGGCGGTCGCCGCGGGCGCCGCGCAGATCTTCGTACTCCAGGTGGGGCGCATCGAGCGGGAGCTCAGCCCGCCCCGCCGGCCCTGGGAGATAGCCCAGGTGGCGTTCGAGATCGCCCGACGGCACCGGTTCGCGCGGGAGATGGCGGCGCTGCCCGACGGGGTGGAGGTGCACGTGCTGCCGACCGGTGGGCTGGAGCCGCGCGACGACACGCCCTGGGCGTACCGCGACAGGGCGGCGGTGGGGCGGCGGATCAGCCGCGCCTACACCGCCTCCCGGCGCTACCTGGCCACCCAGCTGGACCGCTGATGCCACTGCCGCCCCGGTGGGTACGCCGGCTGCTCCTGGCCCCCGGCGTGGTGCTGCTCGCCGCCCTGGTGGTGACCACGCTGCCGGCCTGGGCGTTGCTGGCGGCGGCCGTGTCGCCGCTGGTCCCGGGCCGGTTCCGGCCGCTGCGGCTGCTCTGGATCGGCTGCGTCTACCTGGTGTGGGACGCGGCGGCGCTGCTCGCGCTCTTCGTGCTCTGGGTCGCCTCCGGCTTCGGCTGGCGAGGGCAGGCCCCGGCCTTCCAGCGGGCGCACTACCTGCTTGCCGGCTGGTTCCTGCGGGTGCTGTTCTGGCAGGCCCGGTGGGCGCTGCGGCTGCGCATCGACGTGGTCGGCACCGACCCGGACACCGCGCTGCCCGGCCGGCCGGAGCTGGTGCTCAGCCGGCACGCCGGCCCGGGTGACTCGTTCATCCTGATCCATGCCCTGGTGAACTGGTTCAAGCGGGAGCCGCGGATCGTGCTCAAGGACAGCCTGCAGTGGGATCCAGCGATCGACGTGCTGCTCAACCGGCTGCCGAACCGCTTCCTCGCGCCCGGCCCGGACGGCCGGGGATCGGTGACCGAGCAGATCGGGCACCTGGCCACCGGCCTGGACGACGACGACGCCTTCGTGATCTTCCCGGAGGGTGGCAACTTCACCCCGAAGCGCCGGCTGCGGGCCATCGCCCGGCTGCGGTCCCTCGGCCTGGAGCGGATGGCGCTGCGCGCCGAGCAGATGCGGCACGTGGTCGCCCCGCGGCCGGGCGGGTTGCTCGCGGCGCTGGAGGCGGCCCCGGACGCCGGTGTGATCTTCGTGGCGCACACCGGGCTGGACCGGATGCTCACCGTCGCCGACGTATGGCGGGAACTGCCGATGGACAAACGGATCGTGATGCGGTTCTGGTCGGTGCCGCCGGAGGACGTCCCCACCGGCCGGCGGGAACGCATCGACTGGCTCTTCGACTGGTGGGCACGCATCGACGGATGGATCGCTGCCAACCGGGACGCCGCCGCGTAGGGTGCGGTCGTGGACCAGATCTGCGTGGTGACGACGGTGGTGGACGCCCGGTCGGTCGCCGACGTGCTGGCGGCCGCTGCCGTCGCCGGGCGGCTGGCGGCCTGCGCGCAGGTCGGCGGCCAGGTCGACAGCACCTACTGGTGGCGCTCCGGGGTGGAGACCAGCACCGAGTGGGAGGTGCGGTTCAAGACCGCCCCGGACCGGGCGGCGGCGCTGGTCGAGCAGGTCCGGGCCAGCCACCCGTACGAGGTGCCGGAGATCCTGGTGACCCGGGTGGAGAGCGACCCGGCCTACGCCACCTGGGTGCACGAGCACACCCGGCCCTGAGTACGCGCACTCTGGTCGGCGGCTCTCCGGCCTGTCCATGATGGCCGGGTGGAAGACACCGGCTACCCCTGTCCCGCCTGCGGCGCGCCCGCCGATCTCGGCTCCGGCTGCTCCGGCTGCGGCCGGCCACCGTACCCGCCCGCGGCGGAGGTGATCCGGCTCGACCGGGAGATCGTGGCGCTCGGTGGCGAGGTGGAGCGGGCCCGGCAGGCGTACCAGGGGCTCGCCGACCGGCTGGCGGTGACCCGGCGGCGCCGGGCGGAACTGGCGGCCGGGATCCGCGTGGAGTTCCCCGCACCGGCCGCGCGCCCGCTGCCCCGGCCCGCCGGGGCGGGGTGGCC
>NZ_POUB01000045.1 GCF_003236335.1 Micromonospora deserti | reverse complement strand
CGGTTTGGGGGGTGGCATGACGAGGGTGTAGTGTTATCGAGTCGACCCGGCTGTCTCCGCGTGCGAGCAGGCAGCCATGAAAGTGGAGCGCCCTGCTCCCACCCGAGTCGCCGCCACGGTGGCCGGGTCCGGTCACCGGTTCCGGGCACGTCCCGGCACCGGATGCGCGATCATGTGATCGTGCCGACCGGTCGAGCGGGCCCTGGCATGCGCCAGGGCCTTCTGCTTTCCGGGGCGGTTCCCACCCGGGAGCCGCGGGGTCGGCTACAGCAGGACACTCGACTCGAGGAGGCCCCATCAGCGTCGAACCACGCGTGAACGAGCAGATCCGGGCACGTGAGGTCCGACTGGTCGGCCCCGAGGGTGAGCAGGTGGGCATCGTCCCGCTCGAGCGAGCCCTTCAGCTGGCCGCGGACGTCGATCTGGACCTGGTCGAGGTTGCGCCGATGGCGCGCCCGCCGGTGTGCAAGCTCATGGACTTCGGCAAGTTCAAGTACGAGAGCGCACTGAAGGCGCGCGAAGCGCGGCGTAACCAGCAGCAGACCGTCATCAAGGAGATGAAGCTCCGGCCGAAGATCGATCCGCACGACTACGAGACCAAGAAGGGTCACGTGGTGCGGTTCCTCAAGGCCGGCGACAAGGTCAAGGTGACGATCATGTTCCGCGGTCGCGAGCAGAGCCGCCCGGAGCTGGGGTACCGGCTCCTGCGTCGGCTCGAGTCGGAGATCTCGGATCTGGGGTACGTCGAGGCCGCGCCGAAGCAGGACGGTCGAAACATGATCATGGTGCTCGCGCCGCACCGTGCCACCAAGGCGGCTGCCACGGCGGCCCGTGGCGGCGCACCGCGCGAGCGGGAGGCCGGCACCGCCGAGGCGCCGACGGCCGAAGCGGCCGGGCCCGCCGGGACCACCGGCGAGTAACAGGGGAGAAGACGTTCCACATGCCGAAGATGAAGAGCCACACGGGTATGGGCAAGCGGGTCCGGCTGACCGGCAAGGGCAAGGTCGTTGCCCAGCAGGCCGGCCTCCGGCACAACCTGGAGAAGAAGCCCTCCACCCGGACCCGTCGCCTGTCGGGCACCGTCCAGGTGGCCAAGGCCGACGTCAAGCGCATCAAGAAGCTGCTCGGCCGCTGACGCGCGCCACCTGACGTAAGAAGGAGTTGAGATGGCACGCGTCAAGCGGGCTGTGAACGCCCAGAAGAAGCGCCGTACCCTGCTGGAGACCGCGAGCGGCTACCGCGGTCAGCGCTCCCGGCTGTACCGCAAGGCCAAGGAGCAGGTGCTGCACTCGATGCAGTACGCCTACCGGGACCGCCGCGACCGCAAGGGCGACTTCCGGCAGTTGTGGATCCAGCGGATCAACGCGGGCGCCCGCGCCAACGGGATGACCTACAACCGCCTGATCCAGGGCCTGAAGCTGGCCGGCATCGAGGTCGACCGGAAGATCCTGGCCGACCTGGCCGTCAACGACGCCACCGCGTTCGCGGGGATCGTCGAGCTCGCCCGCGCCGCCGTCGCGGCCGAGGGCACCGGTGGTGCCGCGGCCCAGGCCGCCTGATCCACCCACGGCAGATCGAGGCGTCTCCCATGCAGTCACCACCGCGCGGGAGGCGCCTCGACGCTGATGCGGGGCCGTTCACCCCGCGTACCCCGAGGGTGGTGGCGGCCCGCCGCCTGCAGCGCCGCCGGGACCGCGAGGCCAGCGGCCGGTTCCTGGCCGAGGGGCCGCAGGCGGTCCGCGAGGCCCTGGCCCGGCCCGGGGTGGTCACCGAACTGTTCGGTACGCCGGCTGCCCTCGACCGGAACGCCGAGCTGGCCGCGGCCGCCGCGAACGCCGACGTGCCGGTCTCCGAGGTGACCGACGAGGCGCTCGCCGCGCTCGCCGAGACCGTCGCCCCGCAGGGCGTGGTCGCCGTCTGCCGGCACCTCGACGTGCCCCTGGATCAGGCCCTGGCCGGGGCGCCCCGGTTGGTCGCGGTGCTCGCCGGGATCCGCGACCCGGGCAACGCCGGCACCGTGCTGCGCACCGCCGACGCCGCCGGCGCGCGGGCGGTGGTCTTCGCCGGTGAGGCCGTCGACCCGTACAACGGCAAGTGCGTGCGCGCCTCCGCCGGGAGCCTGTTCCACGTCGACGTGGTCCGGGCCGCCGACCCCCTCGCGGTGGTCGGCGCGCTGCGCGGCGCCGGCCTGACCGTCCTGGCCACCACCGGGTACGGCGACAGCGACCTCGACGACCTCGCCGACGCCGGCCGGCTGGCCGCCCCCACCGCCTGGCTCTTCGGTTCGGAGGCGCACGGGCTGCCCGCCGAGCTGACCGAGGTCGCGGATGCCCGGGTCCGGGTGCCCCTGCACGGGCGCGCGGAGAGCCTCAACCTGGCGGCGGCCGCGGCGGTCTGCCTGTACGCTTCAGCGAGAGCACAGCGTCGACCGTGACCCGGTCGCGCGGGACATTCAACTAAGGAGAGCGTGGCCCCCATGAACGCGCCAGGGCGTTCGTTTAGCCAGCCCGCCGGTGTCGGCGGGCGGCGGGCCTGACCTGCTCTCCGCGTACCTCCCACCGGCGGGCTGCGGCACAGCCGCGCGTCCGTAGACTCGCCTAGCCGCCCGTGAGGGCCGGCGCCGCCGTGAGGGAGTGCCCGTACGCCATGAGCTACCGCAACGATCCGTACGACCCGAAGCAGGTCGCCCTGCTCGATCCGGCCGCCCTGGCCGAGGCCGTCGCCGACGCCGAGAAGGCGTTCGCCGCCGCCGGTGACCCGGACGCGCTGGCCGCGCTGCGCCCCGCGCACCTCGGCGACCGTTCCCCGGTCTCGCTGGCCCGCCGGGAGATCGGCGCGCTGCCGCCGGCCGCGAAGGCCGACGCCGGCAAGCGGGTCAATGAGGCCCGCCGCGCCATCGAGGCCGGGTACGCCGCCCGCCAGGAGGTGCTGGAGCGCGAACACGCCGAGCGGATGCTGGTCGAGGAGCGGGTGGACGTCACGCTGCCGTACGACCGCCGCCAGCGCGGCGCCCGGCACCCGGTCAGCACCCTGATGGAGGAGATCAGCGACTTCTTCGTCGGGATGGGCTACGAGGTGGCCGAGGGCCCCGAGGTCGAGCTGGAGTGGACGAACTTCGACGCGCTGAACATCCCGCCGGACCATCCGGCCCGCGGCCTGATGGACACCTTCCACGTCGCGCCGGAGAACTCCGGCCTGGTGCTGCGGACGCACACCTCGCCCGTGCAGGCGCGGACGATGCTGACCCGCACGCCGCCGATCTACGTCATCGTGCCCGGCCGGGTCTACCGCACCGACGAGCTGGACGCCACCCACGCGCCCGTCTTCCACCAGGTGGAGGGGCTGGTGGTCGACAAGGGCATCACCATGGCGCACCTGCGCGGCACCCTGGACCACTTCGCCCGGGCCATGTTCGGGCCGGACGCGACGACCCGCTGGCGCCCGCACTACTTCCCGTTCACCGAGCCGTCGGCCGAGTTCGACGTCTGGTTCCCGGAGCACCGCAAGGGGCCGCAGTGGGTCGAGTGGGGCGGCTGCGGCATGGTCAACCCGCGGGTGCTGCGCGCCTGCGGCATCGACCCGGAGGTCTACTCCGGATTCGCCTTCGGCATGGGCATCGACCGCACGGTGATGTTCCGGCACGGCGTCGGTGACATGCGGGACATGGTCGAGGGCGACGTCCGGTTCACCCGGGCGTTCGGGTACGGGGGGTAGCGGCGTGCGGGCACGAGTAACGGAGACGGTGGTCTGAGTCATGCGAGTTTCTGTCAGCTGGCTGCGGGAGTACGTCGACCTCCCGGCCGACCTGGCCCCGGCCGACCTGGAGCAGGCCCTGGTGAACCTCGGCATCGAGGTGGAGTCCATCGTGGACCTGGGCGAGACGGTCACCGGGTCGCTGGTGGTCGGCGAGGTCCGCGAGATCGAGGAGCTCACCGGCTTCAAGAAGCCGATCCGGTTCTGCCGGGTCGACGTCGGCGACGCCAACGGCACCGGCGAGCCGCAGGAGATCGTCTGCGGGGCGCGCAACTTCGGCGTCGGCGACCGGGTCGTGGTGATCCTCCCCGGCGGCGTGCTCCCCGGCGGTTTCGCCATCGGGGCGCGCAGGACCTACGGCCGCAACTCCAACGGCATGATCTGCTCCGCCAAGGAGCTGGGTCTCGGCGACGACCACTCGGGCATCCTGGTGCTGCCGCCGGACAGCCCGGCCAAACCCGGTGACGACGCGCGTCCGGTGGTCGGGCTCGACGACGTGGTGGTCGAGGTGGAGCTCACCCCGGACCGGGGCTACCAGATGTCGGTGCGCGGCATCGCCCGCGAGCTGGGGCACGCCCTCGGGGTGCCGTTCCGTGACCCGGGCCTGGCGCCGGCGCCCGGCGCGACCCAGCGGCCCGCGTACCCCGTCGAGGTGCGGGACCCGGTTGG
The DNA here is from genome assembly GCF_003236335.1 of Micromonospora deserti. Lineage (GTDB taxonomy): Bacteria > Actinomycetota > Actinomycetes > Mycobacteriales > Micromonosporaceae > Micromonospora > Micromonospora deserti. The sequence goes on along the minus strand of NZ_POUB01000045.1, from coordinate 26,488 downwards.
TTGCGACCGGTTCGCCGCCCGGATGGTCCGCGGCGTCGACCCCGCCGCGCCGACCCCGTCGTGGCTGGCGCGGCGGCTCACCACCGCCGGCATCCGGAGCATCTCGTTGCCGGTCGACATCACCAACTACGTGATGCTCGAACTCGGCCAGCCGATGCACGCCTTCGACGCCGACCGGATCGCCGGCCCGCTGGTGGTGCGCCGCGCCGAGCCGGGGGAGAAGCTGACCACCCTGGACGGCGTCGCCCGCACGCTCGTCGCCGAGGACATGGTGATCTGCGACGACACCGGGCCGATCTCGCTCGCCGCGGTGATGGGCGGCGAGACCAGCGAGGTCGTCGAGGGCACCACCAGCGTGCTCTTCGAGGCCGCCCACTGGGACCCGGTGATGGTCGGCCGGACCGCCCGCCGGCACCGGCTGTTCAGCGAGGCCGCCAAGCGCTGGGAGCGGGGCGTCGACCCGGCCCTGCCGCTGGTCGCCATCGAGCGGGCGGTCCGGTTGCTCACCGAGCACGGCGGCGGCACTGCCGGCGACGAGATCCTGGACATCGACCACGTCCGGGCGCGTACCCCGATCACCATCCCCGCCGACCTGCCCACCCGCCGGGTCGGGGTGGAGTACCCGCCGGCCCGGGTGGCCGCCCTGCTGGAGCGGGTGGGCTGCCGTGTCGCCACCGGCGCCGACCGGCTGGGCGAGGATCCGGGCGAGGTGGGGGTCGCGGCCGGTGGCGGCGTCGCGCTGACCGTCACCCCGCCGACGTGGCGGCCGGACCTCACCGACCCGGCCGACCTGGTCGAGGAGGTGGTCCGCTTCGACGGGTACGACCGGGTGCCGTCGGTGCTGCCGGTGGCGCCCGCCGGCCGGGGGCTGACCTGGCAGCAGCGACGCCGCCGGGCGGTGGCCCGGGCGCTCGCCGACCAGGGGTACGTCGAGGTGCTCGCCCAGCCGTTCGTCTCCACCGAGCTGGCCGACCAGCTCGGGTTGCCCGCCGACGACCCCCGCCGGCGGGGAGTGCGGCTGGCGAACCCGCTGTCGGAGGAGGAGCCGCTGCTGCGTACCACGCTGCTCGGCCCGCTGCTCGGCGCGCTCAAGCGCAACCTGGGCCGGAGCCAGCGCGACCTCGCCCTGTACGAGATCGGCGCCGTCTTCCACCCGCGCCCGGGCGCCGGCAGCCCGCCGGCGATGGGGGTGGCCCACCGTCCCTCCGACGCCGAGCTCGCCGCCGCCGACGCCACGCTGCCCGACCAGCCGCTGCACGTGGCCGTGGCCCTCACCGGCGAGATCGAGCGGGCCGGCTGGTGGGGTCCGGGCCGTGCGGCCGGCTGGGCGGACGCCGTCGAGGCGGCCCGCGTGGTGCTCGCCGTCGCCGGCATCCCCGACGAGCGGGTGACCGTGCGGGCCGCCGAGTATGCGCCCTGGCATCCGGGGCGGTGCGCGCAGCTGCTCGTCGACGACGCCGTCGTCGGGCACGCCGGCGAGCTGCACCCGGCGGCCGTCGCGGCGCTGGACCTGCCCCGGCGTACCTGTGCCATGGAGCTGGACCTGGACGCGGTGCCGGCGGCCCCGCTGCGGTCCGGGCCATCGATCTCCACCTTCCCGCCGGCGCTGATCGACGTGGCGCTCGTGGTGGACGAGTCGGTGCCGGCGGCGCAGGTGCAGCGGGCGCTGGTCGAGGGCGCCGGCGAGTTGCTGGAGGAGGTGCGGCTGTTCGACGTGTACGCCTCCGCGCAGCTCGGCGCGGGGCGCAGGTCGCTGGCCTACAAGCTCACCTTCCGGGCCCCGGACCGGACGCTGACCGTGGAGGAGGCGGTGGCCGCGCGCGACGCGGCGGTCGCCCGGGCCGCCGAGCGGTTCGGCGCCACCCTGCGCGGCGCCTGACCGGCGACGCCGACGGCCCCCGCTCGCCCGTCGGGTGGGGGCCGTCGGCGTCTCTCGCTCGGTGTCACCGCGCGGACGCGGACGGTTCGGCATCGACCGAAAGGGCAACGGCCACGGGATGTTCGGTTACCCGTGAGTCACCTCTCACCGGTTAGCCTGCTTGGATTCCGGCTCACCACCGGGAGCACACCCCTCGCCACCCCACCGGGAGTTCCAGTCATGTCCGAGGATCCGCCCGAGCACGTCGCAACGGTCGACGTCTGCATCGTGGGCGGCTGCGGCCGGGTGGGCCTGCCCCTGGGCATCGCCTTCGCCTCCCGCGGCCTGTCCGTGGTGCTGTACGACATCAACGCCGACGCGGTCGCCACGGTCAACGCGGCGACCCTGCCGTTCGCCGAGCCCGGGGCGGCGGAGGCGCTCGTCGAGGCGGTGGCCGCCGGCCGGCTGCGGGCCACCACCGACCCGGCCAGCGTGGGCGCCTCCGAGCACCTGGTGGTGGTCGTCGGCACCCCGGTCGACGAGCACCTCAACCCCGACCTGGGCGCCGTGCCCCGGGCGCTGGACCGCTGCGCGGAGCATCTGCGCGACGGGCAGCTCGTCGTGCTGCGCAGCACCGTCTACCCGGGTGTCACCGCGCTGACCGAGAAGTTGCTGGCCGGCCGGGGTGTCCGCGCCGACGTGGCGTTCTGCCCGGAGCGGATCGCCGAGGGCCGGGCGATGACGGAGCTGTTCGCGCTGCCGCAGATCGTCGCCGCCCGGACGCCGGGTGCGCTGGCCCGCGCGGAGAAGCTGTTCCGGCACCTCACCGAGCAGATCGTGCCGCTCGAACCGGAGGAGGCCGAGCTGGCGAAGTTGTTCACCAACACCTGGCGCTACATCAAGTTCGCCACCGCCAACCAGTTCTGGATGATGGCCAACGACTTCGGGCTGGACTTCGCCCGGATCCGGCACGCGGTGGCCTTCGACTACCCGCGGGCGGCCGACCTGCCGATGCCCGGGTTCGCCGCCGGGCCGTGCCTGTTCAAGGACACCATGCAGCTGGCCGCGTTCAACCGGAACAACTTCGTGCTCGGCCACTCGGCGATGCTGATCAACGAGGGGCTGCCGCTGTACCTGGTCTCCCGCCTGGAGGACCGGTTCGACCTGTCCGAGCTGACGGTGGGCATCCTCGGCATGGCGTTCAAGGGCGGCAGCGACGACCCGCGGGAGAGCCTGGCGTACAAGCTACGCAAGATCCTGGCGTTGAAGACCCGGGAGACGCTCTGCACCGACCCGTACGTGGCCGACGAGCGCTTCGTCGACCTGGCCGAGGTGCTGCGCCGGGCCGACCTGCTGGTCATCGCCGCCCCGCACGAGCAGTACGCCCGCCTGGAGACCGACAAGCCGGTGATCGACATGTGGGGGCTGACCGGGCAGGGGGTGCGGGTGTGACACCACGGGTGTCGGTGATCGTCCCGGTCTACCACGAGGGCGAGGCGATCCTGCGCTGCCTGGAGCGGATGCTGCGGGAGCTCCTGCTCCCTGCCGAGGTGCTGATCGTGCACGACATGCCCGACGACAGCACCGTCCCGTACGTCGAGCAGGTCGCCCGGACCGACCCGCGGGTGCGGGCGGTGCTCAACACCTACGGCCGGGGCCCGGCGAACGCAATCCGGTTCGGCATCGACGCGGCCCGCGCCCCGGTCGTGGTGGTCACCATGGCCGACGGCTGCGACGACCCGCGCCAGATCGACGAGCTGGCCCGGCTGGTCGACCGGGGCGTGGTGGTGGCTGCCGCCTCCCGCTACATGCCTGGCGGGCAGCAGGTCGGCGGGCCGCGGTTGAAGCGGATCATGTCGCGCTGGGCCGGGCGCAGCCTCTACACCTTCGCCCGGGTCGGCACCCGGGACGCCACCAACAGCTTCAAGGCGTACGACACGGCATTCGTCCGCGAGGTGGGCATCGAGTCACGCATCGGCTTCGAGATCGGGCTGGAGCTGACCGCCAAGGCCACCCGGCTGCGGCTGCCGGTCGCCGAGATCCCGACCATCTGGCTGGACCGGCCGCTCGGCGAGTCCCACTTCGACCTGGGTCGTTTCCTCCCCGGCTACCTGCGCTGGTACTTCTTCGCCTACGGTCGACGGCTGAGCCGGGAGAAGCTGGCCGGGCGCGTCGCCGCCGGCGGGGCCGTGCCGGCCCAGCGCGACCGGCAGGACAGCACCGAGTTCGAGAAGACCGGATAGGAGCGCACGTGGCGAAGGTCCTGGTAACTGGTTCGGCCGGCTTCATCGGCGGCTACCTCGTGGAGGAGCTGCTGGGCCGGGGCCACGAGGTGGTCGGGATCGACAACTTCTCCAAGTACGGCCCGGTGACCCACAGCTACGACGACCACCCCCGGTACCGGTTCGTCGAGGGCGACGCCCGTGACGTGGACCTGCTCACCGAGCTGCTGGACGGCTGCGACCAGCTGGTTGCCGGGGCGGCGATGATCGGCGGAATCTCCTACTTCCACGCGTACGCCTACGACCTGCTCGCCACGAACGAGCGGATCATGGCGGCCACCTGCGACGCGGCGATCCGGGCGCATCGGGACGGCCGGCTGGGCAAGGTCACCTACCTCTCCTCCTCGATGGTCTTCGAGTCCACGGAGCACTGGCCGAGCAGGGAGGGGGACGAGCGGCGCATCCCGCCGCCGCTGTCGTCGTACGGGTTCCAGAAGCTGGCCGTGGAGTACTACGCCCGGGCCGCCTGGGAGCAGTACCAGCTGCCGTACACCATCGTGCGGCCGTTCAACTGCGTCGGCGTGGGGGAGGGGCGGGCGCTGGGCCAGGCCGAGGTGCTCTCCGGCAACGTCAAGCTGGCCATGTCGCACGTGGTGCCCGACCTGGTGCAGAAGATCGTCAAGGGGCAGGACCCGCTGCACATTCTCGGCGAGGGCAACCAGGTGCGGCACTACACCTACGGGGGTGACCTGGCCCGGGGCATCGCCACCGCGATCGACCACCCGGCCGCCCGCAACGAGGACTTCAACCTCTCCACGGCCGAGTCGACCACTGTGCTGGAGTTGGCCGAGCTGATCTGGCGGAAGATCAAGGGCCCGGGCGTGCCGTTCCGGCACGTCTGCGACGAGCCGTTCCGGTACGACGTGCAGAAGCGGGTCCCGGATGTGACCAAGGCCCGCGAGGTGCTCGGCTTCACCGCCACCACCTCGCTGGACCAGATGCTCGACGAGGTCGTCCCCTGGGTTTCCCACGCGGTCGCCGAGGGCCGCCTCTGACCGTTTCCCGCCCGGTCGAGGCCCGTGTCGCGTTCGCGCGGCGCGGGCCTCCGTCGTGACGGGCGACACACCTCATGTCCATGCAGTGGGACGCATGAACTTGCAGTGGGCGATCACCGCTGCTAGCCTTCGCCGCATAGTCATGCGGAGGTGAGTATGGGGATCCGAGTCGCTGTCGCCGGGGCGAGCGGCTACGCCGGCGGGGAGTTGCTGCGCCTGGTGGCCGGGCACCCGGAGTTCGACCTGGTGGCCGCCACCGCGCACAGCCAGGCCGGGCACCGCGTCGACGTCGTGCACCCCCAGCTCACCGGGCTGGACCTGGTCCTCGGCGCGACCGAGCCGGCGGCCCTGGCCGACGCCGACCTGGTCTTTCTGGCCCTGCCGCACGGCGAGTCCGCGGCCCTCGCCGCGCAGCTTTCGCCCGAGGTGCGGATCGTCGACCTCGGCGCCGACCACCGGCTGGCCAACTCCCACGACTGGGCGCGGTACTACGGCGGCACCCACGCCGGCCCGTGGACGTACGGCCTGCCGGAGCTGCCCGGCCAGCGGGAGTTGATCGCCGGCTCCACCCGGGTGGCCAGCACCGGCTGCTACGCCGCCACGATCACACTGGCGCTCGCGCCGCTGATCGCCGCCGGCGCCGCCGACCCGGCCGACGTGGTGGTGGTCGCCGCCTCCGGCACCTCCGGGGCCGGGAAGGCGGCCAAGCCGCACCTGCTCGGCAGCGAGGTGATGGGCGACCTGTCGCCCTACCGGGTCGGCACCCACCAGCACGTGCCCGAGATCAAGCAGGCGACCGGGGCGACCGGCCTGTCCTTCACCCCGGTGCTGGCGCCGATGCCGCGCGGCATCCTGGCCACCGTCACCGCGTTGCCGACCCGCGGCGTCGACCCGCGGGCGGTGCTCGCCGAGGCGTACGCCGACGCGCCGTTCGTGCACGTGCTGCCGGAGGGCCGGTGGCCGCACACCGCCGCCACCCTCGGCTCCAACTCCTGCCACCTGCAGGCCACCGTCGACGTCGACTCGCGGCGGATGATCGTGCTCAGCGCACTGGACAACCTCGGCAAGGGTGCCGCCGGCCAGGCCGTGCAGAACGCCAACCTGATGTTCGGCCTGCCCGAGACCGCCGGCCTCGCCGTCTGGGGGGTCGCGCCGTGAGCGTCACCGCCCCCCGCGGGTTCCGGGCCGCCGGCGTGGCGGCCGGCCTCAAGGCCAGCGGCGCCAGCGACGTCGCGCTCGTCGTCAACGACGGCCCGGACGCCGGTGTCGCCGGCGTCTTCACCGCCAACCGGGTCAAGGCCGCGCCGGTGCTCTGGACCCAGCAGGTCGTCCGCGGCGGCGTGGTGCGCGCGGTGGTGCTCAACTCCGGCGGCGCCAACGCCTGCACCGGTCCGGCCGGCTTCCAGGACACCCACGCCACCGCCGAGCACACCGCCGCCGCGCTCACCGCGGCCGGCCCGCGGCTGATGCTCGGCGCCGGCGAGGTGGCGGTCTGCTCCACCGGCCTGATCGGCGAGCGGCTGCCCATGCCCGCGTTGCTCTCCGGCGTGCGCGCCGCCGTGCGGGGGCTGTCCCGGGAGGGCGGGATCCCCGCCGCCGAGGCGATCATGACCACGGACACCCGGCCGAAGACCGCGGTGGCCCACGGCAGCGGCTGGACGGTCGGCGGCATGGCCAAGGGCGCGGGCATGCTGGCCCCGGCGATGGCCACCATGCTCTGCGTGCTGACCACCGACGCGGTGGCCGGGCCGGATGCGCTGGACGCCGCGCTGCGGGCCGCCTGCCGGGTCACCTTCGACCGGATCGACTCCGACGGCTGCATGTCCACCAACGACACGGTGCTGCTGCTCGCCAGCGGCGCCAGCGGCATCGAGCCGACACCGGCCGAGCTGACGGCCGCGGTCACCGCCGCCGCCCACGACCTGGCCCAGCAGCTCATCGCCGACGCCGAGGGCGCCACCAAGCAGATCGCCATCGACGTGGTCGGCGCCGCCGGCGAGGACGACGCGGTCGAGGTGGGCCGTGCCGTGGCCCGGAACAACCTGGTCAAGACCGCGTTGTTCGGCAACGACCCGAACTGGGGGCGGATCCTCGCCGCCGTCGGCACCACCACCGCCGCCTTCGAGCCGGACGCCGTCGACGTGGCGGTCAACGGGGTCTGGGTGTGCCGGGGCGGTGCCGCCGCCGAGGACCGCGCCAAGGTCGACCTGACCGGGCGGGACGTCACCATCCGGATCGACCTGCACACTGGTGACGCCGCGGCCACCGTCTGGACCAACGACCTGTCCCACGCGTACGTGCACGAGAACTCGGCCTACTCGACATGAGCCTCACCGCCGACCTCACCCGCGCCCAGGCCAAGGCCGCCACGTTGATCGAGGCGCTGCCCTGGCTGGCCCGCTTCTCCGGCGCCACCGTCGTGGTCAAGTACGGCGGCAACGCCATGGTCGACCCCGAGTTGCAACGGGCCTTCGCCGCCGACATGGTGTTCCTGCGCTACGCCGGCCTCAAGCCGGTGGTGGTGCACGGCGGCGGGCCGCAGATCTCGGCCATGCTCGGCCGGCTCGGCATCGCCAGCGAGTTCCGGGGCGGCCTGCGGGTCACCACGGCCGAGGCGATGGACGTGGTCCGGATGGTGCTCGTCGGCCAGGTCGGCCGGGAACTGGTCGGGTTGATCAACGCGCACGGCCCGTTCGCGGTCGGGCTCTCCGGCGAGGACGGGGGGCTGTTCACCGCGGTCCGGCGGCCCGCGTACGTCGACGGGGAGCCGGTCGACGTGGGCCAGGTCGGGGACGTGGAGTCGGTGGACGTCTCCGCGGTCACCGACCTCATCGCCGCCGGCCGGATCCCGGTGATCTCCACCGTCGCGCCGGACGCCGACGGGGTGTTGCACAACCTGAACGCCGACACCGCCGCCGCCGCGCTCGCCGTCGCCCTCGACGCCCGCAAGCTGGTCGTCCTCACCGACGTGCCGGGTCTCTACGCCGACTGGCCGGACACCGCCAGCCTGGTCTCCGAGATCACCGCCGACGACCTGGCGAAGCTGCTGCCGTCGCTGGAGAGCGGCATGGTGCCCAAGATGGAGGCCTGCCTGCGGGCGGTGCGCGGGGGAGTGCCGGCGGCGCACGTCGTCGACGGCCGGGTCGCCCACTCGACGCTGCTGGAAGTGTTCACCTCGGAAGGCTTCGGAACGATGGTCGTCAGCGCGGGCACCGGGCTTGCGAGCCCCGCGGGCGCGGACGCGGAAGGCGGGATCCGGTCATGAGCATGCTGGTGGAACGCTGGGGTCAGTCCATGATGGACAACTACGGCACCCCGCCGCTGGCGCTGGTCGCCGGCTCCGGCGCCGTGGTCGTCGACGACGCCGGCCGGGAGTACGTCGACCTGGTCGGCGGCATCGCGGTCAACGCCCTCGGCCACGCCCACCCGGCCGTGGTGGCCGCCGTGTCGAAGCAGGTCGCCACGCTCGGGCACGTCTCCAACCTCTACGTCGCCGAGCCGCCGGTGGCCCTGGCCGAGCTGTTGCTGGCGCTCGCCGGCCGGCCCGGCCGGGTGTTCTTCGCCAACTCCGGCGCCGAGGCCAACGAGGCCGCCTTCAAGCTCTCCCGGCTCACCGGCCGGTCGCACGTGGTCGCCACGACGGGCGGCTTCCACGGCCGCACCATGGGGGCGCTGGCTCTGACCGGTCAGCCGGCCAAGGCCGACCCGTTCCGTCCGCTGCCCGGCGAAGTCACCCACGTCGACTACGGCGACGTCGCGGCGCTGGCGGCGGCGGTCACCGACGCCACCGCCATGGTGATCCTGGAGCCGATCCAGGGTGAGAACGGCGTGGTCGTCCCGCCCCCGGGCTACCTGGCCGCCGCGCGGCGGATCACCGCCCGGCACGGGGCGCTGCTGGTGCTCGACGAGGTGCAGACCGGCGTCGGGCGCACCGGGCACTGGTTCGCCCACCAGGCCGACGGTGTCGAGCCGGACGTGGTCACCCTGGCCAAGGGGCTCGGCGGTGGGCTGCCCATCGGCGCCACGCTGGCCTTCGGCCGGGCCGCCGAGCTGCTCGGCCCGGGCTCGCACGGCACCACCTTCGGCGGCAACCCGGTCAGCTGCGCCGCCGCCCTCGCGGTGGTGGCGACCATCGCCAACGAAGGGCTGCTCGACCACGTCAAGCGGGTCGGCGAGCGGCTGCGCCGAGGCATCGAGGCGCTCGACCACCCGCTCGTCGCCGGCGTACGCGGGGCGGGCCTGCTGCTCGGCGTGGTGCTCGCCGCGCCGGTGGCGGCCGTGCTCGGCGAGGCGCTGCGCGAGGCGGGCTTCCTGGTCAACCCGGTGCAGCCCGGCGTGGTCCGGCTCGCCCCGCCGCTGATCCTCACCGCCGCCCAGGTCGACGCCTTCCTGGCCGCGCTGCCGGCCGCGTTGGAAGCGGCGGGCCCCGCCGCTCCGGATCCTGGCGGGGAGCGGCCCCCGGCGGCGCCGGAACCCTCCACGATCCCGCCGACGCCGACGCCCGCAGGGATGACCACGACCACGACGGAGGCCAGCGCATGACCCGGCACTTCCTGCGGGACGACGACCTCACGCCCGCCGAGCAGTCCGCCGTGCTCGACCTCGCCGCCCGGATGAAGGCCGACCGGTTCGGGCACAGGCCCCTGGCCGGGCCCCGGTCGGTGGCGGTGCTGTTCGACAAGCAGAGCCTGCGCACCCGGATCTCCTTCGACGCCGGCATCGCCGAACTCGGCGGCCACCCGCTCGTGGTGGACACCCAGGTGACCCACTTCGGCCGCGGCGAGACCCTCGCCGACGCCGGCCGGGTGCTCTCCCGCTACGTCGCGGCGATCGTGCTGCGCACGCACGGCGACGATCGGATCGCCGAGGTCGCCGGGGCGGCCACCGTGCCGGTGGTCAACGCGCTCACCGACGACTTCCACCCCTGCCAGCTCCTCGCCGACCTGCTCACCGTCCGGGAGCGGTGCGGTGGCACGGGCGGCCGCACCCTGGCCTACGTCGGGGACACGGCCAACAACATGGCCCACTCGTACCTGCTCGCCGGGGCGACCGCCGGGATGCACGTCCGGGTCGCCGGGCCGGCCGGCTTCGCCCCGCTCCCCGAGGTGGTGGCCCAGGCGGAGAAGATCGCCGCCGGCACCGGCGGTTCGGTCCAGGTGCTGACCGACCCGGTCGCGGCGGTGGCCGGTGCCGACGTGGTCGCCACCGACACCTGGACCTCGATGGGCCAGGAGGCCGACGGGCGGGACCGGCTCACCCCGTTCCTGCCGTACCAGGTCAACACCGGGCTGCTCGGCCACGCCGCGCCCGGGGCGATCGTGCTGCACTGCCTGCCCGCGCACCGCGGCGAGGAGATCACCGACGAGGTGCTCGACGGCCCGCAGAGCGCTGTCTTCGACCAAGCGGAGAATCGGCTGCACGCCCAGAAGGCGCTGCTCACGTTCCTCCTCGGGGCCGCGGCCCCGGACGCGGCGGCGCCGGGCGCCACCGTGACCAGGGAGACCAGATGACCGCCCCGCTGACCCGCGCCGCCCGGCACGCCCGCATCGTCGAGCTGATCCGGGACACCGCGATCCACTCGCAGGCCGAGCTGGCCGACCTGCTCGCCGGCGACGGCATCCAGGTCACCCAGGCCACCCTCTCCCGCGACCTCAAGGAACTCGGCGCGGTGACCGTGCGCGGCGGGGACGGGCGGGGCGTCTACCTGATCCCCGAGGACGGCCACCGGCCGCTGCGTGACGCCGAGGCCGCCCCGGCCCGGCTGGTACGGCTGCTGCGCGAACTGCTCAACGGCGTCGACTCCAGCGGCAACATCGCCGTGCTGCGCACCCCGCCGGGCGCAGCCCACTACCTGGCCAGCGCGTTGGACCGAGCGGGCCTGCCCGAAATCGTCGGCACCATCGCCGGCGACGACACCATCCTCGTCGTGGCCCGCGAGGCCGACGGCGGGGCCGCGCTCGGCGAGAGGCTCGCCGGCTGGGCCCGCCGGGAAGAGAACATTGAAGGGAGCACCACACCATGACCGAGCGGGTCGTCCTGGCGTACTCCGGAGGGCTGGACACCTCCGTCGCCATTCCCTACCTTGCCGAGCAGACCGGCGCCGAGGTGATCGCGGTCGCGGTCGACGTCGGCCAGGGCGGCGAGGACCTCGCCGTCATCCGGCAGCGCGCGCTGGACTGCGGGGCGGTGGAGTCCGAGGTGATCGACGCGCGCGACGAGTTCGCCGCCGAGTACTGCCTGCCGGCGATCCGCGCCAACGCCCTCTACATGGACCGCTACCCGCTGGTCTCCGCGCTGTCCCGGCCGCTGATCGTCAAGCACCTGGTGGCGGCGGCGCGCAAGCACGGCGGCACCATCGTGTCGCACGGCTGCACCGGCAAGGGCAACGACCAGGTCCGCTTCGAGGTCGGTCTGGGCGCGCTCGCCCCCGACCTGAAGATCGTCGCGCCGGCCCGGGACTTCGCCTGGACCCGGGACAAGGCGATCGCCTTCGCCGAGGAGAAGGGCCTGCCGATCGACGTGTCGGCGAAGTCGCCGTACTCCATCGACCAGAACCTGTGGGGCCGGGCGGTGGAGACCGGCTTCCTGGAGGACATCTGGAACGGCCCCGTCGAGAACCTCTACTCCTACACCGCCGACCCGGCTGAGCCGCGTGACGCCGACGAGGTCGTGATCACCTTCGACGCCGGTGTGCCGGTGGCGATCGACGGCGAGACGGTGACCCCGTACCAGGCCATCCTGGAGCTGAACCGGCGCGCCGGCGCGCAGGGCGTGGGCCGGCTCGACATGGTCGAGGACCGCCTCGTCGGCATCAAGAGCCGCGAGGTGTACGAGGCGCCCGGCGCGATCGCGCTGATCACCGCCCACCAGGAGCTGGAGGCGGTCACCGTCGAGCGGGACCTGGCCCGGTTCAAGCGGAGCGTGGACCAGCGCTGGGGCGAGCTGGTCTACGACGGCCTCTGGTTCTCGCCGCTGAAGCACAGCCTGGACGCGTTCATCGACGACGCCCAGCGGCACGTCTCCGGTGAGGTGCGGCTGACCCTGCACGGCGGCCGGGCCACCGTTACCGGCCGGCGCTCCGAGGCCAGCCTCTACGACTTCGGCCTGGCCACCTACGACACCGGCGACACCTTCGACCAGTCCCTGGCCAAGGGCTTCGTGCAGCTGTGGGGGCTGCCCAGCAAGATGGCCGCCGCGCGGGACGCCCGGTTGGGTGGCGCCTGAGCGTGGGCACCACAATGGGCGGGGTGGATGACAAGAGCCTGACCGAGAACAGCGCCGGCACCAACCGGACGAGCCTGTGGGGCGGCCGGTTCGCCGGCGGCCCCGCCGAGGCGCTGGCCCGACTGTCGGTGAGCGTGCAGTTCGACTGGCGACTGGCCCCGTACGACATCGCGGCGTCCCGGGCGCACGCCCGGGTCCTCGCCCGCGCCGGCCTGCTCGACGCCGAGGAACTGGGTCGCATCCTCGCCGCCCTCGACGACCTGGAGGCGGCCTGCGCCTCCGGGCAGTTCCGGCCCACCATCGACGACGAGGATGTGCACACCGCCCTGGAGCGCGGGCTGCTGGAACGCCTCGGCAGCCTCGGCGGCAAGCTGCGCGCCGGCCGGTCCCGCAACGACCAGGTCGCCACCGACCTGCGGCTCTACCTGCGCGATCACGCCCGGGGCGTGGCCGGCCGGCTGGTCGAGCTGGCTGAGGCGCTGGTCGAACAGGCCGAGCGGCACGTGGCGACCCCCGCGCCGGGCATGACCCACCTGCAGCACGCCCAGCCGGTCACCTTCGGGCACTGGCTGCTCGCCCACGTCCAGCCGCTGCTGCGCGACCTGGACCGGCTGCGCGACTGGGACGCCCGGGCGGCGGTCAGCCCGCTCGGCGCGGGTGCCCTCGCGGGCTCGTCGCTGCCGCTGGACCCGGTGCGGGTGGCCCGCGAGCTCGGGTTCACCGCCCCCGCGTCGAACTCGATGGACGCCGTGGCCGACCGGGACTTCGTCGCCGAGTTCCTCTTCACCACCGCGCTGATCGGGGTGCACCTGTCCCGCCTCGGCGAGGAGGTGGTGCTCTGGACCTCGCAGGAGTTCGGCTGGGTGGAGCTGGACGACGCCTTCGCCACCGGCTCGTCGATCATGCCGCAGAAGAAGAACGCGGACATCGCGGAGCTGGCCCGGGGCAAGTCCGGCCGCCTGGTCGGCGGGCTGATGAGCGTGCTCACCATGCTCAAGGGCCTGCCGATGACGTACGACCGGGACATGCAGGAGGACAAGGAGCCGGCCTTCGACGCGGTCGACACCCTGGAACTGCTGCTGCCGGCCCTCGCCGGGATGATCTCCACGATGACGGTACGCGTCGACCGGCTGGTCGCCGCGGCGCCGGTGGGCTACTCGCTGGCCACCGAGGTGGCCGACTGGCTGGTCCGCAAGGGCGTGCCGTTCCGCGACGCGCACGAGATCACCGGCAAGCTGGTCGCACTCTGTGTGGCCCGGGACTGCGCCCTGGAGGACGTCTCCGACGACGACCTGGCCGCGGTCAGCCCGCACCTCGATCCGGGCGTGCGCGACGTGCTCTCGGTCCGCTCGGCGCTCGCCGCCCGGACCACGCCCGGCTCCACCGGGCCCGGCCCGGTCGCCGACCAGCTCGCCGCCGCCGCCGACAAGCTGGTCGGCTGGCGGGAGTGGGCCGCCGAGCGGGTCGTCCCCCGCTGACACCGGCGGGGCGCGGCGGCCTGCCGCGCCCCGCCGCCGCCTCAGCCCGCCGCCGGGCGCTCCCGCTTCGGCAGCTTCGCCACCACCGCGTCGTACGACTCGTCGACCGCCTCGATCAGCTCCTCGTCGTCGATGCCGCCGGCCAGGCGCAGCGTGTTCCAGCCGGACCGGCCGATGTACGCCATCACCGTGGCGTCACCGGGATGCCGGTGCAGCCACTCGTCGGCCGCCTCCCGGTTCGGCCCGCACTTCACCCCGACCGTGGGGTCCCCGCCGCCGGAGCCGAGGAACGCGAAGATGCGGCCGCCGACCTTGACCACCTCGTCGCCCTCCCACGGCCGGTCCAGCCACGCCCCCGGCTTCGCCAGGCAGTACGTCAGCATCTCCTCGCGCTTCATCTCGCCCTCCCGTCGTGGCCGTCCTGCGCCCAGTGTCACCCGAGACGGTCGTGCGATCACGTGATGCCGGCGAGCGTGCCGTTGTCAACAAGGGGTTGAAAGGTTCTCGCGGACGGGGACGCGCGCTGGGCGACGGTGCCCTCCGGGCCGTCGTCTCCCGGGCCCGGTTCCGTCAACCCGATGGCTGATCAGCCAGGGTGGGGCGGCCGGGGTGGCGGCTGGCGGTCCAGCGCCAGGCCCGATTGACCAGCGCCGCGTAGCCGATGCCCAGGGCGAGGCTGGCGGCCAGCGCGACCAGCGGCAGCTCCCGCAGGTGGGGGTAGACCTGCCAGTGAGTCACGTAGATGTAGAGCGAGCTGGCCGCCAGCACCCCGGCCACCCGGTTCACCGCTGACAGGCTGGGCACGGTGGGTAGCCAGGTCAGCAGCGCCAGCCCGGCCACGATCAACGCCTCGCGCTGCGGCTGGCCGAAGAAGCCCGGCACGGTGACCGCCGTGGCGGCGGTCACCAGCAGCCGCTGCCGCATCCCGTCGGCCCGGGCCGCGGCCCAGCCCAGGGTGAACAGCCAGCCCGCCACCAGCGCCGACGGCAGGTCGTACCGGGCGTCGAGGCCGAAGACGTCGTACCGGCCGAGCAGCGCCACGGCGGTCAGCGCGAGCGGGAAGGCGAACGGGTGGCGCCGCTCCAGCCGGTCCACCCGGCGCAGGGCGAGCAGGGCGGCGAGCGCCAGCACGAGGTAGACCACGGCCTCGATGAACCAGAAGTGCCACCCGGTCTCGCTGCCGGGCGGGCCGACGATGCTGTTGACCAGCAGCAAAGTACTCAGCCGGTAGTCGCCGCCGACCAGCATCACCGCCCCGATCCAGGCCGTCGTGGGCAGCACGATCCGGGCCAGGCCGGAGCGGATCTGCCGCAGCCGGTCCCGCCGGTCGGCATCGGTGAGCTGGAACCGGGCGAAGTTGAACCCGGCCACGGCGAGCAGCAGGTGCGCACCGCCGGTGATGGTGAACAGCGGGATGTGCGACCCGACGATCAGCACGATCGCGGCCGCGCGCAGCGCCACGCTCGTCTCCAGCGACCGCCGCCGGCCGGGCCGGCGCGCCGGGGCGCGCAGCTCGGCGATCGGCAAGATGTGCCAGTTGGCCGGCAGGTGCCCGAGTTCCTGCTCCAGCCGGACCGACATCTCCACGTACGACAGCGAGTCGCCGCCAAGGTCGACGAAGCTCCGATCCGGGGTGACGTCGGTGCGGTCCAGCACCTCCGCGTACAGCCGGCACAGGTCACCCGACGGCGCGGCGGCGGGCGGCGGGGCCGGCGCCCCGGCGGCGCCGGCCAGCGCCCGCAGCGCGGGCAGGTCCGGCTTGCCGGTGGCCAGCCGGGGCAGCTCGGCCAGGACCAGCACCCGCACCGCGCGCGGCGGCAGCCCCACCTCCTCGGCGACCAGCCGGCGGACCCGGCGCGGGTCGCCGTCGCCGACCGCCGCGACGAGCAGCTCGCTGTCCCCGCCGACGCAGGTCGTGCTCACCCCGTGCCGGGCCAGCATCGTCTCGACCTGCTGCGGGTCGATCCGCAGCCCGAGGATCTTGGCGAACCGGCTGCGCCGACCGACGATCTCGTACAGCCCGCCGGCGGTGCGCCGGGCCAGGTCACCGGTGTGCAGCTCGTCGACGGTCCGGCCGAGCGCCAGATCGGCGGGGGAGGTGGCGTAGCCCAGCATGACGTTCGGCCCCGCGTACACCAGCTCGCCGACCTCCGGGTCGGGGTGGTCGTCGACCGGGGCGAGCCGGAACGCGCCGCCGGGCACCGGCACGCCGATCGCCGCCGGGTGGTCGGCCGCGAGGTCCGGCGGGAGGTACGCCATCCGCGCCGTCGCCTCGGTCTGGCCGTACATGACGAACAGGTCCCAGCCGGCGCGGCGGCCCAGCTCGGCGTAGCGGACCACCTGCTCCGGCGCGAGCCGTCCGCCGGCCTGGCTGAGGTAGCGCAGGTGCGGCAGGTTCATCGCGGCGAAGCCAACCCGGTCCAGCAGCTCGAAGGTGTACGGGACGCCGGCGAAGGTAGTGGCGCGGGTGGCCCGGAACAGCTCCCAGAAGCAGGCGTCGGCCACCGAGAGGTCGGTCAGCACCAGCGCCGCGCCGCGGGCCAGGTGGCTGTTGACCACCGAGAGGCCGTAGCAGTAGTGCAGCGGGAGCGTGGTGGCCGCCCGATCGGTGGGCCGGATGGCCAGGTACTCGGCGATCGACTCGGCGTTGGCCTGCAGGTTGGTGTGCGAGAGCCGGACCAGCTTCGGCGAGCCCGTCGACCCGGACGTGCTCAACAGCAGCGCCAGCTCGGGGTGCAGGTCGTGCGCGGAGGCGGCCCGCCGGTCGGTGACGGCCCACCCGCCGTCGCCCGGGCCGACCACCACGTCCGGGTCGTACGCCGAGACCAGCGCCGTCACCGCCGTGTCGTTGCCGCCGGGCACCAGCAGCACCGGGTGGCCGGCGTAGAGCGCGGCCAGGTAGGCCACCAGCGCGTCGGTCGTGTTCGCCCCGACGACGAGCACCAGCCGGCGCGCCGCGCCGAGCCGGGCGGCGGTCGTCCGGACCCGCTCGGCGAGGTCGGCGTAGGAGATCTCCCCGTCGGGGGTGAGCACTGCGGGCCGGTCGCCGTGGGTGGCCAGATCGCGGACGAACGGTACCGCGCCGATGGCCGGGAGCAGGGAAGACGGGGGTGTCACGGGCACACTCTAAGGTAAGCCTGCCCTTATCGACAGGGCCGGGTGTGCCGGCGTTGCGGGCGGATAGGGTCGGTCGCGTGGTGATGCGTTCCGGGCGACGGCCGAGCGAGCTCGGGGACCTGGCCGACCTGCTCGCCGGCCCGGTGCTGCCGGCGGCGCGTGGGTTGCTCGGCTGCCGCCTCACCGCCGGTGGGGTCACCGTCCGCGTCACCGAGGTCGAGGCGTACGCCGGCACGGCCGGCGACCCCGCCTCGCACGCCCACCGGGGGCGCACCCCGCGCAACGCGGTGATGTTCGGCCCGTCCGGGCACGCCTACGTCTACTTCACCTACGGCATGCACTGGTGCATGAACGTGGTCACCGGGCCGGACGGCGAGGCATCCGCGGTGCTGCTGCGCGCCGGCGAGGTGGTCGACGGCCTCGCCGAGGCGCGCCTGCGACGCCCCGCCGTACGCCGGGACACTGATCTCGCGCGCGGGCCGGCCCGGCTCTGCGCGGCGCTCGGCATCGACCGCACCAGCTACGGGCGCTACCTGCTCGACGACGGCCCGGTCCGGCTGCGACCGGCCGGGGCGCCGGTGCCCGAGGACGCGGTCGCCGCCGGGCCGCGGGTCGGGGTGACCGGGGCGCACGACGTGCCGTGGCGGTTCTGGATCGCCGGCGACCCGACGGTGAGCGCGTACCGCCGGCACGTGCCGCGTGCCCGCCGCTGACCGCCGGTCGCGGGGTGTGGCGGTTCTGTCGGGGGCTGTGGCAATAATCACGGCACGTGCGCGTCGAGGGACGGAGGACGGTCCATGGCCACACTGCTCGCGATCGGCACGGCGAAGGGCCTCTTCCTCGCCACCAGCCGCGACGGCCGGCGTGGCTGGCAGGTCAGCGGCCCGCACTTCCCGATGACCGGGGTCTACGCGGTGGCGATCGACACCCGACGGGCGATCCCCCGGCTGCTGGCCGCGTTGAGCAGCTCCCACTTCGGGCCCAGCGTCGCCACCAGCGACGACCTGGGGGCCTCCTGGCACGAGCCCGGCCAGGCGCCGGTCGCCTTCCCGGCCGACACCGGCGTCGCGCTGGGCCGGGTCTGGCAGCTCACCCCGGCCGGCCCGGGCCAGCCCGACGTCGTCTGGGCTGGCACCGAGCCCTCGGCCCTGTTCCGGTCCGACGACGGCGGCGTCACCTACCACCTGGTCCGCCCGCTCTGGGACCACCCGCACCGGGAGCGGTGGGGCGCCGGCTTCGGCGGGCAGGCCGTGCACACGGTGCTGCCGCACCCCGCCGACGCCGATCGGATCACCGTTGCCATGTCCACCGGCGGGGTCTACCGCTCCACCGACGGGGGCGCGAGCTGGTCACCGGGCAACACCGGAATCCAGGCCTACTTCCTGCCCGACGAGTGGCCCGAGTTTGGTCAGTGCGTCCACAAGGTGGCCCGCGACGCCGGCGACCCCGAACGGCTCTACGCGCAGAACCACCACGGCGTCTATCGCTCCGACGACGACGGGCGCACCTGGTCCTCGATCGCCGGGGGCCTGCCCAGTGACTTCGGCTTTCCGATCGTCACGCTGCCCCGGCGGCCCGGCTCGGTCTTCACCTTCCCGCTCACGGCCGACAGCCAGCGGTTCCCGGTCGGCCACCGGTGCCGGGTCTGGCGCTCGGTGGACGCGGGCGGCAGCTGGCAGCCGCTGAGCGCCGGCCTGCCGGAGGGGCCGTTCTACCCCGCGGTGCTACGCGACGCGATGTGCGCCGACGACGCCGAGCCCGGCGGGGTCTACGTCGGCACCCGCTCCGGCGAGGTCTACGCCAGCCGCGACGAGGGCGACTCGTGGTCCTGCGTGGCCGCGCACCTGCCCGACGTGCTCTGCCTGCGCGCCGCGGGGGTGTGAGGTGGTCACACTGCTGCTGCCGGGCCCGCTGCGCGGGGAGGCCGGGGGCGCGAGCCGGCTGAGCGTCGACGCCGGCGGCACCCTGCGTGCTGTCCTCGACGAGCTGGCCGGCTCCTGGCCGCTGCTGGCCCGCCGGATCCGCGACGAGCGGGGCGAGCTGCGCCGCTACGTCAACGTCTACGTCGACGGGGAGGACTGCCGGCACCTGGGCGGTCTCGACGCGCCGGTGGGCGACGCCGCGGAGGTGCAGGTCCTGCCGTCGGTGGCCGGCGGCTGATCCAGCCGGTACCCGCCGTACGGAATAGTTGACTCGTCAAATATGTTGTCCGGGGCGTGCCGGAGCCGCCAGGTTCCGGGCCGGACAACGCGAGGAGTCGGTCATGCAGTTCGGAGTCTTCACCGTCGGCGACGTCACGGTCGACCCGACCACCGGTCGGGAGCCGACCGAGCATGAGCGGATCAAGGCGATGGCGACGATCGCGCTCAAGGCCGAGGAGGTCGGCCTGGACGTCTTCGCCACCGGCGAGCACCACAACCCGCCGTTCGTACCCTCGTCGCCCACCACCATGCTGGGCTGGATCGCGGCCCGGACCGAGCGGCTGCTGCTCTCCACCTCCACCACGCTGATCACCACCAACGACCCGGTGAAGATCGCCGAGGACTACGCGATGCTCCAGCACCTGGCCGACGGCCGGGTCGACCTCATGATGGGCCGCGGCAACACCGGGCCGGTCTACCCCTGGTTCGGCCAGGACATCCGCAACGGTATCCCGCTGGCCATCGAGAACTACGACCTGCTGCGCCGGCTCTGGCGGGAGGAGGTGGTGAACTGGCAGGGCCGCTTCCGCACCCCGTTGCAGTCGTTCACGTCGACGCCGCGCCCGCTCGACGGGGTGCCGCCGTTCGTCTGGCACGGCTCGATCCGCAGCCCGGAGATCGCCGAGCAGGCCGCCTACTACGGCGACGGCTTCTTCGCCAACCACATCTTCTGGCTAAAGGAGCACACCCAGCGGATGGTTGGCCTGTACCGGCAGCGGTTCGAGCACTACGGCCACGGCTCCGCGGACCAGGCCGTCGTCGGGCTCGGCGGGCAGGTGTTCATGCGGAAGAACTCGCAGGACGCCGTACGGGAGTTCCGGCCCTACTTCGACAACGCCCCGGTCTACGGGCACGGCCCGTCGCTGGAGGAGTTCACCGCGCAGACCCCGCTGACCGTGGGCAGCCCGCAACAGGTCATCGACCGGACGCTGGGCTTCCGCGACTACGTCGGCGACTACCAGCGGCAGCTGTTCCTCGTCGACCATGCCGGCCTGCCGTTGAAGACCGTGCTGGAGCAGCTCGACATCCTCGGCGAGGAGGTGGTCCCGGTGCTGCGCAAGGAGTTCGACTCGCTGCGCCCGGCGCACGTGCCGGAGGCGCCGACGCACGCCTCGCTGCGGGCCGCCGCCTCCGGTGACCTGGTCGACGCGGAGGCGGGCCGATGAGCCGCCGCACGCTCGCCGTGGTGTCGGCCGGGCTCAGCCAGCCCTCGTCGACCCGGCTGCTGGCCGACCAGCTCGCCGCGGCCACCCGCGACGAGCTGGTCCGGCGGGGCGAGAGCGTCAAGCTGCGCCCGGTGGAGCTGCGCGAGCACGCCCACGACGTGGTCAACCACCTGCTCACCGGCTTCCCGTCGGCCGCGCTGCGGGAGGTGCTCGACACGGTCACCGGCGCCGATGGGCTGATCGCCGTGACCCCGATCTTCAACGCGTCGTACAACGGGCTGTTCAAGTCCTTCTTCGACCTGGTCGACTCCGCCGCGCTGGTCGACCGGCCGGTGCTCATCGGCGCCACCGGGGGCACCGCCCGGCACTCGCTCGCCCTGGAGCACGCGCTGCGCCCGATGTTCGCCTACCTGCACGCGGTGGTGACGCCCACCGCGGTCTTCGCCGCGCCCGAGGACTGGTCCGGCGGGGTGGCCGACGGCGCGCTGCGGGCGCGGATCACCCGGGCCGGGGCCGAGTTGGCCGATCAGGTTCACCGCCGGTCGCCGTCCACCGGACCGGCCGACCCGTTCGCCCTCACCACCACCTTCGAGGAGATGCTCGGCCGGCAGGACAGCTGACCCGCCTCGCCGCCCGCCCGGCGTGACCCGCGGGCCACCACACGGTGCAGCGGCCCGCGGGTCTGGGGGTGTGGGGCGCCGTCGGGCCGGGAAGCAGCGAACGTCGTCCGTCCGGGGGCCGGCACTCGCGGCGGGCGGCCGCGGCCGGCTCAGCGGGCGTGACCGTACGGGTGGGCGACCAGCACCGGGCAGTGGGCGTGCTGCACCAGGGCCTGGCTGACCGAGCCGAGCAACATGCCGGTGAAACCGCCCCGCCCGCGCGTGCCGACCACCACCAGCGACGCGTCCCCGCTCGCCTCGATCAACGCCTGCTCGGGCTTGGCCGCCCGCAGCACCCGCTCCTCGACGGCCAGGCCCGGGTGGCTGCCCCGCACCGCCGCCCCGGCGGTGGCCAGCAGCTCGACGGACTCGGCCTGGTCGGCGGCCCGCGTCTCCGCGACCTCGTCGGGCACCCGACGTTCCTCGTCCGACGGCCGGACGTGCACCAGCACCACGGGGGTCCCGCGGCGGGTCGCCTCGTCGGCGGCGTACCCGACGGCCAGCTCGGCGGACTCCGACCCGTCCACCCCGACCAGCACCGGCCCCTCGACCGGGAGCGGCTGCTCGGCGGGGCGGACCACCAGCACCGGGCAGTGCGCGTGCGCCGCGACCTGCGCGCCCACCGACCCGAGCAACAGGCCGGCGAAGCCACCGAGACCCCGGCTGCCCACCACCACCAGCTCCGCCCGCCGCGACTCCTCGACCAGCGCGGCACCCGGCCCGCCGGCCACCTGGCGCGCCTCGACGGTCAGGCCCGGCCAGCGGTCGGCGAGCTCCGCCGCCGCCTGCGCCACCATCTTCTGTGCCTGCTCGGTCGGCGCCGGGACGCCCACGTCGTACGGGTTCAGCGGCACGCCGTAGCCGAGCGGGTGCAGGTAACCGTGCACCAGGTGCAGCGGACGCGAGCGCAGCGTGGCGGCCTGCGCCGCGTGCTCCGCCGCCACCAGGCTCGGCGGGGATCCGTCCACGCCCACCACGACGGGTCGGTTCATCGCGCCTCCCAACGGTCGATCAGGCCATTGTCGACCCGGACGCGCCGCCCCGCCGGGTTTCCCCGGGCGCCGTCCGTCCCGGGTGTGCTGCGCATGCGTGGCATGCGCCACTGGTAGCGGCTGGAGACATGCCGTGGGACACGGCGGGCACCGTCCGCTAGCCGGCGCCCGGCGGCCGGTTCCGCACGGTCAGCTCGTCCACCTTCAGCCGGCCGATGCGCAGCTCGCGGACGACCGCCCGGCGGATCGCCAGCCGGCCGACCGCGAGCGCCCCACCGCGACGGCCCCAGTGGCGAGCGCGGACACGGCCAGCGACCCGAGGGCCGAGGCGCCCAGCGCCCGGGCCCCGACGGCCAGCGCGCCGACTGCTGTGCCGCCCGCCGTCCGGGTCCCCGCCCGCCGCCGCGGTGCCCTCACCACTCGTCTCATCCGGTCATTGTCGAACGCCGGCTGCGCGGTCGGTGACCAGTTCGCTGGTCAGCTCCACCGGTCAGCCTTGTCCGCCGCGGCCGACGGCGGCAGCGGCGCAGGACGGTGTGCCCAGGGCGCGGCCGGGTCGACAGTGCCGGGCGGGAGTGCCGCCGGTCGGAGGTCCCGGACGTCGTACCCCCGCCGTATCCTCGGGCCGTGACCGCCGACCTGCAACTGCGTCCCATCCACGACGACGACCTGGAGGAGTTCTACCGCCACCAGCAGGATCCGGAGGCGGTGCGGATGGCGGCCTTCACCGCTCAGGACCCAACCGACCGGGCCGAGTTCGCGGCCCACTGGCGCCGGGTGCGCACCGACCGGGCGATCGTCTCCCGCACGGTCACTGTCGACGGCGCGGTGGTCGGCCACGTGATCGCCTTCCCGGTGGGCGACCGCACCGAGGTCAGCTACTGGATCGACCGGGCCCGCTGGGGCCGGGGATACGCCACTCGCGCGCTCGGGGCACTGCTGCGGGAGTTGCCGCAGCGGCCGGTGCACGCCAGGGCGGCCAAGGACAACCACGGCTCCCTCGCCGTGTTGCGCAAGTGCGGCTTCGTCATCCGGGGTGAGGACCACGGCTATGCGGCCGGCCGCGGCCACGACGTCGAGGAGTACGTCCTGGAGCTGACCGTCTGACCGTCTGATCGCGCCTGACCGCCGGCCCGGTCCCGATCCCGGCCGGACCGAACCCGACTGGCCCGCCCGGGCGGGCCAGTCGCGTCCCGTCTCGTTTGCGCCTGGCCCAACGGGCCGGGCCCCGCCGGAGACCTCGGCCCCGCCGGAGCCCACCGGGCCGGGCCCTGCCGGGCCCCACCGCCGGGCCCAACGGAGCCCACCGGGCCGGGCCCCGCCGGGCCCACCGGCCCCGCCCCGGCGTCAAGTGCCGTCCCGCCGACCGGCCTGAGCAGGGCGGGCACTACCCTCGCGGGGTGAACTGGCTGGAATTCGTGGGCTGGAGCGGCTCGGCGCTGCTGGTCTGGTCGCTGCTGCAGACGCGCATCCTCCGGCTACGGGGGCTGAATCTGCTCGGCTGTCTGATCCTGATCGGCTACAACGCTGCCATCCAGGTCTGGCCCATGGTCGGGTTGAACGTCGTGCTGGCCGTGATCAACGTCTGGTACCTGCGCACCATGCTCGCCACCCGCCACGACGAGGCGACCTACCAGGTCGTCGAGGTGGGGGTCGACGACCAGTTCCTGGCCCACATGCTGCGGGTGCACGCCGCCGACATCGCCCGGTTCAACCCCAACTTCCGGTGGGACCCCGACCCGTCGGTGCGGCGCTCCGCCTTCCTGGTGCTGCGGGCCGACGAGGTGGTGGGGGTCGTGCTGTCGCACGCCGAGCCCGGTGGTGTGGCCCAGATCGACCTGGACTACGTGAGCCGGCGGTTCCGCGACTTCACCCCCGGGGAGTTCGTCTACCGACGCAGCAGTCTCTTCACCGACCGGGGCTTCCGCCGGGTGGTGAGCCCGCCCGGCATGGTCGCCCCCTACTACCACCGGCTCGGCTTCCGGCCCGAGGGCGACGCGTACGTGCTGGATCTGCCCACCCCGCCCACGGAGGCCCGCGGGTAACCCAGTGGCCCCGGACGGAGCGGAGGACTTCACCTCCCTGCCGGCTGGGCACAGATGCGCGTACGCCGGCGGGGCCGCCGACCCGGTGGATCAGGCGGCGGGGTAGAGGTTCTGCAGCCGGACCTGGCCGCGGGCCACCAGCCGGGCGTCCGCGTCGGTGATCTCCACCTGCCAGAGCTGCTGGCTGCGGCCGCGGTGCACCGGGGTACCCACCGCGGTCAGCTCACCGTCCCGGACGGCCCGGAGGAAGTCGGTCTGGTTGGACACGCCGACCACCTGACCCCGGTCACCGAGCCAGAGGGCGCCGCCGACGCTGGCCGCCGTCTCCACCACCGCGCAGTACACCCCGCCGTGCTGGATGCCGTACGGCTGGTGCAGTTCCGGTCGCACCCGCCAGCGGATGACCACCCGGTCGTCACCGACCTCGTCGAACTCCAGGCCGAGCAGGGCGACGAAGCCCCCCGTCATCTCCGGCGTGTCCATCGCGGCCCCTTCCTCGATCATGAAGCCGCCAGCCTAGCCGGCGGCCCGTGGGCAAACCCGGTACGGACGGCGGCCCGTCATGGGGGAGAATGGATGATCGTGACCGACAGCAACCTCCCGCCGCCCGGGCGGGACTCCCTGACCGATGACCTGCGGTGGCGCGGCCTGATCCAGGACTCCACCGGCCTCGACGAGCTGCGTGCCCTGCTCGACGGCCGGTCGGCTGCCTTCTACGTGGGGTTCGACCCGACCGCGCCGAGCCTGCACGTCGGCCACCTCATGCAGGTCGTCACCGCCCGCCGCCTCCAGCTCGCCGGACATCGGCCGCTGCTGCTGGTGGGCGGCGCCACCGGGCAGATCGGCGACCCGAAGGAGAGCGCGGAGCGGACGCTCAACCCGCCCGAGGTGGTCGCCGGCTGGGTGAGCCGGATCCGGGACCAGCTCGCCCCCTTCGTGTCGTACACCGGGGCCAACGGGGCCCAGCTGGTCAACAACCTGGACTGGACCGGCGAGATGTCGGTGGTCGAGTTCCTCCGGGACGTCGGCAAGCACTTCCCGGTCAACCGGATGCTCGCCCGGGAGGTGGTCAAGGCCCGGCTGGAGAGCGGGATCAGCTTCACCGAGTTCAGCTACCAGCTGCTGCAGGCCAACGACTTCTTCGAGCTGCACCGCCGGTACGGCTGCCAGCTCCAGTTCGGCGGCTCCGACCAGTGGGGAAACATCACCGCCGGCGTCGACTACGTGCGCCGCCGGGGCGCCGGACCGGTGCAGGCTTTCACCACGCCGCTGGTGACGAAGTCCGACGGCACGAAGTTCGGCAAGACCGAGGGCGGCGCGATCTGGCTCGACCCCGAGCTGACCAGCCCGTACGCCTTCTACCAGTTCTGGGTCAATGTCGACGACCGGGACGTGAACGGCTACCTGCGGTACTTCAGCTTCCGCCCCCGCGAGGAGTTGGAGGCGCTGGAGAAGGAGACCGCGGAGCGGCCAGCGGCCCGGATGGGGCAGCGCGCGCTCGCCGAGGAGTTGACCACCCTGGTGCACGGCGAACGGGAGATGGCCCAGGTGGTCGCCGCCAGCCAGGCGCTCTTCGGCCGGGGGTCGCTGGCGGAGCTCACGCCGACCACGCTGCGCGCCGCGCTGACCGAGGCGGGGCTCGTCCACCTCACCCAGCTGCCCGACGTGGCCGGACTGCTGCGCGAGGCCGGGCTGGTGCCGAGCCTGAAGGAAGCCCGGCGGGTCATCGCCGAGGGCGGCGCCTACGTCAACAACAACCGGGTGACAGAGGTGGACGCAGTGGTCTCCCCGGCGGACCTGCTGCACGGCCGGTACCTGGTGCTGCGCCGCGGCAAGCGCTCCTTCGCGGGCGTTGAGCTGGAGAAATAGTCGTACGTCGACAGTGTGACGCGGGACGCGCCCGGCGGATTTGACGATCACTCCGGCGGGCGCGTAACTTTCTCTCTGCCAGCGCGGAACGGACGAATCGGGGCGAAAGTCCTGGAGGCCGGGCGCGGGAATGATGTCAGGGTCGGGCGGGTTGTATCCGTTGGATCCTGGTCCGGGTGGGGCCCCGGATCTGCCGCGAGGCGGATTTGGTGAGGCGGAACCGACCGGGTATGGTTGACGACCGGCAGGGCACCGGGCGAGTTCGTGGGAAACCGCGACGGCCGGCCTGTCGGAACCCGCGACAAGAACGGCGAACGCCGTTTGCGCCGTGGTGCCCGAAAAAGGGTGAAAGCGTGACAGACCGCGAAATACAGGTTTGACACGACGAAAACCACCGGGTAGCGTAGTAAAAGTGCCCAGCGCGAGAGCGGTTGGGTGTGGTGCCCCGTTCGGGGGTCATCCTGGTGGGGATGTCCGGGTGGTGTGTGGTTGTTCTTTGAGAACTCAACAGGGTGCTTGATAAGCCAGTGCCAATTTGTTTGATATCCCTGGCTGGTTGATTCTTCGGGGTCTTCTGGTTTGGGGTTCCTTTGGCAACACTT
>NZ_POUB01000459.1 GCF_003236335.1 Micromonospora deserti | reverse complement strand
CGGCTCAGCTGGGTGCCGGGGGTGCCAGCGGCAGGTCCCGGCCGAGCACCCCGAACGGGCGCTCGTCGCCGGGGAAGTGGAAGTTGCGCAGGATGTCGACGAAGCCGAACCGGCGGTACAGCCGCCAGGCCCGGGACCGCTGCTCGTCGGCCTCGGGCGTGGACAGCAGGGTGGTGTCGCCCTCCGCCATGGTGAGCAGCGCCCGCAGCTGCCCGGCGCCCAGGCCGTGCCCCTGCGCGGGCGGGCGGACGTGCAGCTCTACCACCTCGAAGCAGGTGGTCAGCCAGCGCCGCCGGGCCGCCGGGTCCAGCGCCCGCCACACCTGGTCGTGCCACCACTGGCCAGCGGCGCCGAGATAGCCGTACCCGAAGCCGGCCAGGTGGCCCTCGGTGGTGAGGCTCGCGACGGCGCGGAAGCCGGGCCGGCGGACGTGGGTGGCGATGTAGCCGCGTCGCGCCTCCAGCAGGTCGGTGCGGTACCCCATCGCCTCGCCGTAGACGGCCACCACGTCGTCCAGCCGGCGGACGAGATCGTCCGGTGTCCACCGCACCAACCTCATGCCTGCGCACCCTTCGCCGTTCCCGCGTCGCCGTCCGCGACCCAATCCAGCACCGCCCGGTCACCGACCACGTCGCGCACCTCGAACCGGGCGAAGAGTTCCTCCGCGTACCACCCCTCGCCGGGGGTGCGCATGATCGCGGCGCGGTGCTCCGGGTGACGGTACGCGAACGCCACCAGGTCCGCCGGGTCGCGCCACACGCTCACCGTGCCCTGCCAGCCCAGCGGGGCCTCGCCGACGCCGAACCGGGCCAGCAGGCCCGGCGCGGCGTGCAGCGCGCCGGCCACCGGCGGGACCGCCCGCCAGAAGGTGATCGCCCGGCGCGGGCGCAGCCGGGCCCGGGTCAGGGCCAGCACCGGGCCGGTGACCCGGCCGCCGGGCGGCTCACCGAACGGCCGGCGGCCGGACCACTCGCCCCGGCTGGTCAGCGGGCGCAGGTCGACCCGGACGCCGGCGCGGGCGATCCGTGCCCAGGCGCGCCCGACCGGCGAGGCGTCGAAGCCGGCGGCGGCGTCGGGGGAGTCCCACACGGTCAGCGCCGCCCACCGGGTCAGGTCCGCGTCGTCCGGCCCGAAGCCGGTGCCGGTCCCGGTGCCGAGCAGCTTGCCGAACCGTACGCCGGGCACGGCGCGCAGCCGGCGCCGGTCGAGTGCCATCCGGGCCAGCGCCCGGGGCAGCGTGGACCGGGAGGTGCGCCAGACGTGCAGCGTGACCAGTTCGGGGACGGTGTTCACGCCACCTCGGCGGGGGCGCCGGCGGTGACCCGCAGCAGCTCCGCGTACGTGGTGGGGAAGACCGCCCGCGGCACGCCCCCGGCGGCCCAGATCTCGGCGTACCGCTGCAGGGCGGTGTCCACCAGGGTGCGCAGGGGGCGCGGGTGCCCGAGCGGGGCGACGCCGCCGATCACCTGCCCGGTGTGCTCCCGGACGAACTCCGGGGTGGCCCGGCGCAGCCGGGTGACCCCGATGGACGCGGCGAGGCCGGCGGTGTCCACCCGGTGCGCGCCGGAGGTGAGCACCAGCACCGGCGCGCCGTCGGCCTCGAAGACGAGTGAGTTGGCGATCTGACCGACGCCGACGCCGAGCGCCTCGGCGGCGGCCGCGGCGGTGTGGACCGCGTCGGGCAGCAGGCGGACGGCGCTGGGTGCGCCGGAGCCGTCCCGCGCGGCCGCGTCGTCGAGCGCGCTCTGCACCGCCCGTACGTTCGGGTGTGGCTGCATGCGGCCATTCTTCCCGGTACGCCGGCCCCGGGGTCAGCCGGCCACGCCGCTGCCGTGGGCGCCGGTCGGCGGGCCACCCGGTCGAGGACCCGCGCGGCCGGGATCGGGGCCACCCGCTGGCGCCGGCGATCCGCGGTGCCGGCCCGCCGGCCGGGTCCGCGCGTCACACGTTGCATTTTTGTCGGCGGGAGGGTGTACTGTCAGCGTTAGAACGAGTGTTCGATTGTCTCGTACGCCCGTTCCAACAGCCCGGAGCGGTGTTTCGCGGCGCCGGCTCCGGGCGGTGCGGCTCCGCGGGCCGCACCTGGGTCCCGGGCAGTCGCGAGTCCGGGCCCGACAGGCAGGAGCGTCGCCCGCCGCCCACGACCCCCGGGCGGCGGGCGACGAACCCGCCGGTACGCCGGCCGGGTGTGGTGTGGGGAAGCGTCCACACCCGGCCGGCTCCACCCGGTGCGTCTTCCTCCGCACCACTCGACCCGGCGTCCCGCCGGCGGGCCAGCTCCGCCGCGGGGCGGCGCCTCGGCCACGTGGAGGAGACAGTCCCATGCCGACCAACCCGGCTCAGGCACCGACGGTGCCGGCGCACGTGCTGCCGCACCGCACCCCCGCCCAGCTCCTCGCGGTGGCCCGGCACGGGCTCGCCGAGGCCGCCCGGACCCGCCCCGACGGCCTCCGGTACGCGGCCGCCCACCTGGCCGCGCTGCGCGCCGCGGCGGCCCTGCTCGCCGCC
>NZ_POUB01000458.1 GCF_003236335.1 Micromonospora deserti | reverse complement strand
ACACTTCTAGCTTCGTCGGCAGCGTCAGATGTCTATAAGAGACAGGGTCGCCACCGCGCACCCGCCGCAGCGCCTCCGTCAACTCGCCGAGGAGCGCCTCGTGGTCGGGCGCGGACGGATCCGCTGTCGCCGACTGTTTCGCCGTGGTCATCATTCCTCGCTCCGCTCGGGGGCAAACCGGCCCGTCCGGACACACCGGCCACCCCATATTGTGCCCGCGCGGCCGCCGGCGCCAGGCCGCGCGGCCCGGTCGGCGGGACCGGCGGGTCGACCCCGCCCCGGGGCCGGCTTGGCACCCGGCCAGTAAGCGGTGGAGGATACGGGGGTGTCAGCGGAGACGCAGCCCGCGGCGACCGGGGGCCCAGACCAGCATGTCCGGCGTGTCCGGCTTCCCGCCGACCGGCGTACGCCGGCCGCGGCCCGGGCCGTCGTCCGGTCGGTGCTGGCCGAGGCGCACCTGGAGGAGCTGGTCAACGAGGCGCTGCTGCTGACCACCGAGCTCTCCACCAACGCCGTGGAGCACGCCCGCACCGAACTGGACATCGAGGTCGTCGCCGACCCGATCGGGCTCACCGTCACGGTGTCCGACTTCGCCGGCGGGCCGGTGGACGAGCTGATCGTCGGGGTCCGCAACGACGCCACCGACATCGCCGAGGTCGCCGAACGCGGGCGAGGTCTACTCCTGGTCGACCACTTCGCCAGCCGCTGGGGCACCACCTACCTGCCCAGGGGGAAGGGTGTCTGGTTCCGGCTGGACCGGCCCGGCGCGACCGCCGACACCGAGGCCGGGCGGCACCCGGCGGAGTCGGGCCCCGGCACCGGCACGGCCACCCCCGCCGCCGAAGGCTCCGCGCCGAGCGCCGCGGCGATGAGCGAACTGATGCAGACCACCCCCGATCCGTACGCCGAGGATCCGCTGCCGGACTTCGCGACCGGCCTGCTCACCCGGATGGCGGAGATGGTCGGCGCGGCCGGTGGCGTGGTCCGGCTGGACCGGGGCGACGGGCAGGGCCCGCAGGTGCTGGCCCGGTACGGCCGCCAGCCGCGGGCCGGCAACGAGCTGATCCGGGTGCCGCTGGCGGTGCACCGCCCCTACTCGGGCGAGCTGGAGCTGGACGCCGCGCCGTCGGCGTACGCCCGGCCGTTGGCGGCGCTGATGGCCGAGCGGCTCTCGCTGCACCTGGAGAACGACCGGCTGCGCCGCGCCGACGTGCGCCGGCGGGCCTGGCTGACCTTCCTCGCCGAGGCCAGCGAGCTGCTCGCCCAGTCCCTGGACGTGGAACTGACCATGGCGCTCATCCCCCAGCTGGTGGTGCCCCGGCTCGGGCAGTGGTGTGCGGTGCACACCACCGACGAGTGGGGGCGGCTCCGGCTGGCGGCGGCCAGCCACGCCGACGAGTCGGTCCTGCCGCAGCTGCACAAGGTGCTCGAGGAGACCGGCCCGGACTCGATCCAGTCCCGGCTGCGCGAGGCCTCCCGCAACGGGGCGCAGATGCCGCTCGGGGCCCCGATGGAGGGCTTCGCCGTACCGCTGATCGCCCGGGGCCAGCGGCTCGGCACCCTGGCGGTGGGCCGGCACCAGTGGCACCGGCACGACCCGGACGAGGTCGCCGTGCTGGAGGACGTGGCCCGGCGGGCCGCCCTGGCCATCGAGAACGCCCGGATCCACGCCGAACGTCGCCGGGTCGCGCAGACGCTCCAGCAGTCGCTGCTGCCGCCGGTGCTGCCCCTGGTGGAGCGGATTGGTTTCGGCGCCGAGTACGTCCCCACCGGCGGCGACGCCGACGTGGGCGGCGACTTCTACGACGTGCTGCCGCTGCCGGACGGCCGCTGGCTGGTGGTGATCGGCGACGTCTCCGGCAAGGGGGTGCAGGCCGCCGCGGTGACCGGGCTGGTGCGGGACGTGATCCGGGTGCTCGTCGGTGACGGCAAGCCGCTGCCCGAGGTGCTGGCCCGGCTCAACGAGACGCTGGTCGAGCGGGGCGGCGGGCGCTACTGCACGCTCGCCCTCGCGGCGGTCGGGCCCGGTGCCGACGACCAGCTCGACGTCTCGCTGCACCTCGCCGGCCACGACCGCCCGGTGCTGCTGCGCGCCGAGGGCAGGGCGGCCTTCGTCGGCACCGGCGGCACCGCCCTCGGCCTGCTCGACTCGATCGCCTCGCCGACGTCGGAGATCCCCCTCGAACCGGGCGACTCGCTGATCTTCTACACCGACGGGGTGACCGAACGCCGGCGCGGCCGGGAGCTGTTCGGCACCGAGCGGCTCTGCGAGGCCGCCGCCCCGCTCGCCGGCTACTCGGCGGAGGTGGTGGCCGCCCGGCTGCGCTCGACCGCGATCGGTTTCTCCACCGAGACCCCCCGCGACGACATCGCCATCCTCGTGCTCCGCAACGACGCTGCCTGACCCGACCAACCTGACCACCCTCGCGCTCGACCGGCCGGCTTGCTCCGCGGGTCAGCGGCCACCGGGGAGGCGGCCGGGGGCGAGGCGGTGGTGCGGATCGAGGTGCTCC
>NZ_POUB01000457.1 GCF_003236335.1 Micromonospora deserti | reverse complement strand
AGGCTTGTCACCTCACGCCGGGGATCTGCGCAAACCTCTTGATCAACCTCGGTGGGCGGGGAGGGAGGGGATGGTGACTCGTGAGTAACTGGGATGGCATGGTTCCCTGTCATCCGTCCTGACTCCGGACGCTGGGAGGAAACATGATCGAGTCGCTGTTGGTCGCCAACCGGGGCGAGATCGCCCGTCGGATCATCCGTACCGCCAAGCGGCTCGGAGTCCGCGCGATCGCGGTGCACTCGGAGGCCGACGCCGGCCTGCCCTTCGTGACCGAGGCCGACGAGGCGGTCTGCGTGGGCCCGGCCAACCCGGCCCAGAGCTACCGCAACGTCGAGGCCATCCTCGCCGCCGCCAAGTCGACCGGCGCCCAGGCGATCCACCCCGGCTACGGGTTCCTGTCGGAGAACGCCGACTTCGCCCGTACCGTCACCTCGAGCGGGCTGATCTGGGTCGGGCCCGGCGCGGACGCGATCACCGCGATGGGCGACAAGATCAACGCTCGGAACCTGATGGCGGCGGCCGGCGTTCCGGTCGCGCCCGGCACCACCGACCCGGCGGCCGACCTGGACGCGGCTGTCGCCGCGGCGGCGGAGATCGGCTACCCGGTGATGGTGAAGGCCGCGGCCGGTGGCGGCGGCATGGGCATGGGTGTGGCCACCGACGAGGTTGCGCTGCGCACCGAGTACGACAAGGTGCGCACCTTCGCCGAGCGGATGTTCGGTGACGGCTCGGTGCTGATCGAGCGGTACTTCCCCCGGGTGCGCCACGTCGAGGTGCAGATCCTCGGCCTGGCCGACGGCCGGGTGGTGGCGCTCGGCGAGCGGGAGTGCTCGGTGCAGCGGCGAAACCAGAAGCTGGTCGAGGAGTCCCCGTCCCCGGCGGTGTCGCCGGAGCTGCGGGCGCGGTTCCTGGCCGCCGCGGTGCGGGCCGGCGAAGCGGTCGGCTACCGCAACGCGGGCACGGTGGAGTGCCTGCTCGACCCCGCGACGGGGGAGTTCTTCTTCCTGGAGATGAACACCCGGCTCCAGGTCGAGCACCCGGTGACCGAGCTGGTGTACGGGGTCGACCTGGTCGAGGAGCAGCTGCGGGTGGCCGCCGGGCTGGCGCCGACGTTCGACCCGGACGCGCTCGCCCCGCGCGGACACGCCATCGAGCTGCGGATCAACGCCGAGGACCCGAAGCGCTTCCTGCCCGGCCCCGGCACGATCAGCGCGTGGACCGAGCCGACGGGGCCCGGGGTGCGGGTCGACTCCGGCTACGTCGCCGGCAACACGGTCACCCCGTTCTACGACAGCCTGATGGCGAAGCTCATCGTCAGCGGCAAGGACCGCGCCGAGGCGGTCGAGCGTGCCAGGGCTGCGGTGGCCGCCTTCGAGCTGACCGGCCCGAAGTGCAACCTCCCGTTCTTCGCCGAACTCCTGGAGAACGCGGAGTTCCTCTCCGGCGACTACGACACCAGCATCATCTCCCGCATGCGCTAACCCCCCACCCCTCGGTGCCGGGGTTGATCATGAGGTTGACGAGCGTTTCGCGCTATTCGTCACCGTCAACCTCATGATCAACACGGGTGGGGTTGGGTCAGGGGCGGCCACGGTGACCGCGGGTGAGTGGGAGGCTGGTCGGGGACAGCACGAGTCGCAGTGAGGTGACCATGACAGAACTGCCAGGTCGGGTGTCGATCCGGGAGGTCGGGCCGCGGGACGGGTTGCAGAACGAGGAGCCGATCCCGACCGACGCCAAGGTCCGGCTGCTCGACGCGCTCTCCGGCACCGGCGTCCGGCGGATCGAGGCCGTGTCGTTCGTGCACCCGAAGGCGATCCCGCAGATGGCCGACGCCGACGAGGTGTGGCAGCGGGCCGCAAAGGCCGAGGGTGTGCGCTATTCGGCGCTGGTGCCGAACACCCGGGGTGCGCAGCGTGCCCTGGCCGCCGGGTTCACCGAGATCGAGGTGGTGGTGTCGGCGAGCGACACGCACAACCGCCGCAACGTCAACCGCTCGACCGAGGAGTCGCTGGACGACATCGCGGAGCTGATCGACCTGTTGCACGGCGCCGGTGCGCGGGCCGAGGTGATCATCGCAACCAGCTTCGGCTGCCCGTACGAGGGGGACACCGACCCGGCGCGGGTAGCCGCCATCGTGGACCGGGTGGTCCGGGACGGCGCGGACCGGGTGGCGTTCGGCGACACCACCGGCATGGGGACGCCCCGGCGGGTCCGCGAGTTGCTGACCGCGGTTCGCGACCGCAACGCGCACGTGCCGGTTCTGCTGCACTTCCACAACACCCGGGGCACCGCGCTGGCCAACATGCTGACCGCGCTGGAGCTGGGGGTGACCGAGTTCGACGCCAGCGTCGGCGGCCTCGGCGGCTGCCCGTACGCGCCGGGGGCCAGCGGCAACCTGGCCACCGAGGAGGCGGTGCACATGCTGCACGACATGGGCATCGACACCGGGATCGACCTGGACGCGCTGATCGAGGTGGCCGAGCTGGCCGAGCGGCTGGTCGACCGGCAACTCCCCTCCGGGGTGCTGCGCGCCGGCCCGCGTACCCGCCGTACCCCCCCGCC
>NZ_POUB01000456.1 GCF_003236335.1 Micromonospora deserti | reverse complement strand
GATCAGTTCGCGGCTTTCGCGGGGCACCACAACTGCCTGATCGACCTGCCCGGCGAGTCAGCCGGCCGGGAGGTCGGCGGGATGGGCGGCGGGGAGGCCGAGGGCCTTGTCGACGCGGGTGAGCACGGCGGCATCGTCGTCGGTGCCGACCCCGCGCAACAGGTCGATGGCGGTGGCCCGGACCTGCCCGACGATCATCGCCAGGGGCAGGGTCTGACCGGGGGTGAAGAGCCGCCCGGCGGCCCGGACGGCGTCGAGCGCGGCCCGCTCCGCCCGTTCGGCCTGCCGGTCGGCGGTCTCCTCCGCGCCGTCGAGGTCCGCGGCGAGCGCCGCACCGGCGGCCCGGACGGCCACGGCGAGCTGGCGCAGCGAGCCGCCGAGGTCGGGCGGCGGCGGGCCGGGCAGCCGGCTCAGCGTCACCCCGGCCCGCGCGAGGACCCGCACGTTGCGCACCGCGTAGTCGATCTGGCGGATCGAGCCGTCCACCGAGCGCAGCCGCCCGATGTGCCGGCGCCGGCGGACGTTGAGCTGCAGCGCCTCGCCGGCGGCGCGCACCCCGTCACGCAACCGGTCCACCGCGGCGTCCATCCCGCGGGCCCGGTCCAGCGCCGCCAGCGCGGCCGGCGGGTCCGGGGGGTCGAGCGCGTCGGCGACCTCGGTCACCAAATCGGCCAGCCCGTCGAAGGTCCGCCGGACCTCGCCGGCCAGCGGCGCGAGCGGGCGCCGCGCGTGGAGCAGCTGGCTGACCACGATGGCCACGGTGCCGCCGATCAGCGCGTCGACGAACCGGAACGGCACCAGCGACCCGGTCGGCGGCGAGACCACGACCAGGTAGAGGGCGGAGACGGCGGCCTGCACGAGGGACACGCCGGTGGCCCCGATGGCGACGGCAATCGCCACGGTGAGCAGGATGACGGTGAACACCGCGGCGGTGCTCCGCGGGCCGAGCGCCTGCACCACCAGGTCGGCGACCAGCACACCGGCGGCGACCCCGAGCACCACCTCGACGGCCCGCCGGATCCGCTGCCCCCGGGCCTGCCCGAGGACGATCAACGCCGCGGCGGGCGCGAAGAACGGCTGCGGTTGCCCGACCAGCCGGGTGGCGAACACCCAGGCGAGGGTCGCCGCCAGGGTCGCCTCCGCCACCGGCCGCCAGTCGCGTCGTAGCCGTCCGGCGGCGACCCGGAACCAGTCCCACCGGATCATCGCCGCCTCCTTCTTGCCACGTCACCGCCCGGGCTGCCCCAGGTGGCGCCGGACCCGACCCTAGCCCGCCGGGGGACCCGGTCAGCGGGCGGCGGCCACGGCGAGGCGGCCGTACTCGGGCGAGGCGAGGAACCGCGCGAGGACCTCGACGGTGCCCGGGGTCCACGGGCGGCCGTCGAGGACCCGGTCGCCGGGGACGAAGACGATGGCGGCGCCCTCGCCCAGCACCACGTCCTCCTGCCGGGCCCGGGTCGGGCCGCAGAAGTAGTGCTTGACCCGCCCCAGCTCGGGCAGTTCCTGGGTGCCGCAACCCGGCCGCCGGGCGCAGGCCAGTCTCCTCCCACAGCTCCCGCACGGCGGTCTGCTCGGCGGTCTCCCCGGCCTCCCCGTGCCCGCCCGGCAGTCCCCACACGTTCGGGTGGTACGGCGCGTGTGCGTCGCGCAGCTGCACCAGCAGCCGCCCCTGCGGATCGACCAGCAGCACGCACGCGATCGGGATCACGCGAGGAGCCTAGCCGGCGACGGCCCCGCGGCCGGCCCCGCCGGCGGGGCCGGCCGCGGCGACGGGGCTGCTGCCGGTGAGGGGGCGGCTGCGGCGACGCCGGGTGCCGGACGTCCACATCAGGCAGGCCACGACGGCTCGCCGCCGAGCCGCGAGATAGCCAAACCTTCAGAATATCGACTTCGTCGCCCGCCGACCTCGGCCGAATGTGACAACAGCCCGGTAAGATCGGCGACTTCGTAGTGACTGATCGCTGACTGCTGGTAGTGACGCCGATCACACACACTGGGCCCATGATTGGGCGACTCATCCGCGGCAGGGCACTCCGCGTCGCGGTGTGTGTCGCGCTCCTGCCGGCGCTCGCGGGCTGCATGCAACTGAACATGGGGTTGATCGTCAAGGCCGACGACACGGTCGACGGGCAACTGCTGCTGACCGCCCAGAAGAGCCTGCTGACCTCTGGCAACAGGACGGTCGAGGCCGGCTTCGCCGAGCTGCGGCAGAACATCCCGGCCCTACCGCCGGGCGAGGAGACACGGTACGAGGACGCCAAACTCTTCGGCACCCAGATCAGCTACTCGAACACC
Source organism: Micromonospora deserti (assembly GCF_003236335.1). GTDB lineage: Bacteria > Actinomycetota > Actinomycetes > Mycobacteriales > Micromonosporaceae > Micromonospora > Micromonospora deserti. The sequence goes on along the minus strand of NZ_POUB01000456.1, from coordinate 290 downwards.
CCGCTGGACGATTTCTCCAGCGAAAGCGTGCGGCTCGTCCGCGAGGGCGATCTCTACCGGTTCACGCTTCCGCTCGATCCGAAGAAATACGGCGGCAAGGTGGCCGAGCAGAATCCGCAGAATCAGCAGGCGTTCATGCGGCTGATGTCGTTCGAGATATCGGTGTCCTTCCCCGGGCGCGTCCTGGACTCCAACGGCACCGTCACCGGCCGCTCGGTCAGCTGGAAGGTCGGCAGCAACCAGGAGAAGCCGACCGAACTGCGGGCCGTCGCCGAGGCCCCACCCCGCCC
>NZ_POUB01000455.1 GCF_003236335.1 Micromonospora deserti | reverse complement strand
GGGCTCTCCCCTTTCCACCCCGGCCGGCAGCTTCGGCCGGACGAGGGCGGCGGCGGGGCAGAAATCTCGCCAGCCTCCTGATCGCCACGACGGGCGAGCCCCCTGAATACGAGCAGGTCAGAGCGCCGATTCGATGAGCTAGGCGCGGGACGGGGTCTGGGGCGCGGACAGCGGTCTGGCGCTGCGGGCCGGGTCAGGTGCGGCGGGCGGTCTCCACCACGAAGGGTTTTCCCTGCTGGCAGGTGGTGAGCATGTCGGGCTGCGCCCGGCCGGTGACCGTCACCCGCGCGCCGGCGGCCAGCACGTCCCGAGGGCCGCCGATCAGCAGGTAGCCGTCGAGGAGCAGGCAGTTCGGCTCCACTCCGGCGGTGACGACCCCGGTCAGGGTGGTGTCACCCGCGGGCGGCGGCTTGGTCGGCCCGCCGGGGCGCGTCGGGGCCGGCGATTGGGTGGGTGCGGTCGGGCCGACCGGGCCAGTGGTCGGCGTCGAGTCCGGGGTGGGCAGGTCGGTCACCGGCTGCGCTCCCGTCGGGGTCGGGGTGGACGTGCCGTCACCACCGCCGCCGCAGGCGCCGAGCGCCACGCAGACCAGCAGAGCGGAGACGGCGAGCCGAAGAGTCCTCATACCCGGATCAGACGCGCCGCGGCCCGGTGGCGTTCCCCGCTCAGCCGCGGGCGGCCGCGGCGGCCTTCATGTCCCGCTTGAGCTCCTGCGGCAGCGAGAAGGTCAGCCGCTCGTTGGCGGTCACCACCTCGTCCACGTCGGTGAAGCCCCGCTCGGCGAGGTACGCGAGCACCTCCTGCACCAGCTCGTCGGGGACGCTCGCGCCGGAGGTCAGCCCGACCGTGCGCGCCCCGGCCAGCCACGCGTCGTCGATCTCGTGGGCGAAGTCGACCAGGTGACCGGCGCGGGCGCCGGCGTCGAGGGCGACCTCGACCAGGCGTACCGAGTTGGAGGAGTTGCGCGAACCGACCACGATCATCACGTCACACTCGGGCGCGATCTCCTTGACCACGTGCTGGCGGTTGGAGGTGGCGTAGCAGATGTCGTCGCTGGGCGGGGACTGCAGCATCGGCAGCCGCTTCTTGAGCCGGGCCACCGTCTCCAGCGTCTCGTCGACCGACAGGGTGGTCTGGGAGAGCCAGACGACCTTGTTCGGGTCGCGGACGGTGATCTTGTCGGCGTCGGCCGGGCCGTCGACGAGCTGGATGTGCTCGGGGGCCTCGCCGGAGGTGCCGATGACCTCCTCGTGCCCCTCGTGGCCGATCAGCAGGATGTCGTAGTCCTCGGCGGCGAACCGCTTCGCCTCCTGGTGCACCTTGGTGACCAGCGGGCAGGTCGCGTCGATCGCCTTCAGGGAGCGCGCCTTCGCCTGCTCGTAGACCTCGGGGGCGACGCCGTGCGCGGAGAAGATGACCGTGGCGCCCTCGGGCACCTCCTCGTTCTCCTCCACGAAGATCGCGCCCTGGGCCTCCAGCGTCCGCACGACGTGCTTGTTGTGCACGATCTGCTTGCGCACGTAGATCGGGGCGCCGTAGAGCTTGAGCGCCTCCTCCACGGTCTGCACCGCGCGGTCGACGCCCGCGCAGTAGCCGCGGGGCTTGGCCAGGAGCACGCGCTTGCCGGTCTGGGGAGTCGCCTGAGCCTCGGTCACCCGCCCATCGTACGTGCCGCCCCACCGGGCCACACCCGCTGCGACCGTCACCACAAAGCCGGCCCGCGCCTGGCAGAATGAGCGCACCGGCAGCGCGCACGGCCACCGGCATCCCCCGGAGACCCCTTCTCCGGTACGAGAGGACGCGCGCCATGGTGATCCAGAAGACCCCTGACGAGATCGAGCTGATGGCCCGGGCCGGCACCATCCTGGCCGAGGTGCACGAGGTGCTCCGGGAGGCGGTCGCTCCCGGGGTGACCACCGGCGAGTTGGACGCGCTGGCCGCGGCCGAGATCGCCGCACGGGGGGCGGAGCCCTCCTTCCTCGGCTACCACGGCTACCCGGCCACCCTCTGCACCTCCGTGAACGACCAGATCGTGCACGCCTTCCCCGCCACCGGGGTCCGGCTGCGCGCGGGTGACCTGGTGTCGCTGGACTGTGGCGTGATCTGGCAGGGCTACCACTCCGACGCCGCGTGCACCTGGGTGGTCGGCGGGCGGGAGCAGGCCGACGAGCGCACCCTCACCCTGGTCGACGCCGGGTACGCCGCGCTCTGGCGGGGCATCGCCGCGCTGCGCCCCGGCAACCGGCTCGGCGACGTGTCGTACGCCGTCGGGGCGGAGGCCGACCGGCACGGCCTGGGTGTGATCGCGGAGCACGACGGGCACGTGGTCGGCGGCCACGGCATCGGCCGGCAGCTACACGAGGATCCGCTGGTCCCCGGGCGCGGGCGGCCCGGGCGCGGGATGCGACTGCGCCCGGGCCTGGTCTTCGCCATCGAGCCGATGTTCACCCTCGGCGTCCCCGGCTTCACCGTCGCCGACGACGGCTGGACGATCAGCACCCTCGACGGCGCCCTCGCCGCCCACTGGGAGCACACCGTCGCCATCACCGAGGCCGGCCCGAGGGTCCTCACCGCCCGCCCGGGCGAACCCGCCGCCC
>NZ_POUB01000454.1 GCF_003236335.1 Micromonospora deserti | reverse complement strand
GACAGGCCCCCGCCGGTGCGCACGGTGGCCACCCGGTTCGCGCCCGACCCGGAGCGGCTGCGGGAGTTCGCCGCCGTCCTGGCCAGCAGTCGCTCCCCGGTGCTGGTGTTCGGCGCGGCTGTCGACCGGGCCGGTGGCTGGCCGGCCGCCGTCGCGCTGGCCGAACGGCTCGCCGCGCCGGTCTGGTCGGCGCCCGCACCGGAGCGGGCCGCCTTTCCGGAGGACCACCCGCACTTCCAGGGCGTTCTCCCGTTCGCCATCGGCCCGCTCGCCGACCGGCTGCGCGGGCACGACACCGTGCTGGTCGTCGGCGCGCCGGTGTTCCGCTACTACCCGCACGTGCCGGGCGACACCCTGCCCGCCGACACCCGGCTGCTGCACGTCACCGACGACCCGGACGAGGCGGCCCGAGCGCCGGTCGGGGACAGCCTGCTCGGCGACGCCGGGCTGACCCTGGCCGCCCTGGTCGACCTGGTGCCGGTGGCGGCGGGTCGGCCGGCGCCGGCCGGGCCGGTCGACCCGCCGCCACCGCCGGAGGGGCTGCCGCTGGCCGCCGACGCGCTCTTCGCGGTGCTGGCCCGGCACTGGCCCACCGACGGGGTGCTGGTGCAGGAGTCCCCGTCCAGCCTGCCCGCGCTGCGCCGGCGGCTGCGGACCACCCGGCCGGGGTCGTACTTCACGATGGCCAGCGGCGGGCTGGGCTACGGCCTGCCGGCGGCGGTCGGCATCGCGCTGGCGGAGCGCGACACGGGCCGCGGCCGGCCGGTGATCGCGGTGATCGGGGACGGGTCCGTCCACTACTCCGTCCAGGCGCTGTGGACCGCGGCGCGGCTGCGGCTGCCACTGGTCGTCGTGGTGCCGGTCAACCAGCAGTACGCCATTCTCAAGTCCTTCGCCGACTTCAAGCACACGCCGGGCGTGCCCGGGCTGGACCTGCCCGGAATCGACCTCGCCGCCGTCGCCCGCGGCTACGGCTGCCACACGGAAGTGGTCGAGACGCCGGATCAGGTCGGCGACGCCCTGACCGCCGGGCTGCGGGCCGACCGGCCGACGGTGCTGCCGGTGCCGGTGAGCACCGACGTACCCCGGCTGCTCTGACCCGCCCCGGGCCCGGGCGGCCCGCACGACCCCGATCGGCGCCAGCGTCTACGCCGCCCTGCAGCTGCCGCCGGGCGACCGCGACCGGTCAGCTCCTGACGATCCGCAGCGGCGCGCCGGTGAGCACGTCGAGCACGGGCCGGTCGCCCAGCGGCGCCGCCAGCGTCGCGGTGACCGGTTCGAGCTTGAGCATCGCGTTGCAGTCACCGGTGGCCCGGGTGACGCCGCCGCCGACCACCACCACGTCATCGTCCTCCCTGATCAGCGGGGTGATCCCGGTGTCGCAGCTGCCCACGCCGAGCCGCCAGGTCAGCGTCGTCCCCTCGACGGTGGTGAGGTCCTGCGCGCCGACGACGCCGTCCGGCGCTGGTCGGCCCGGCGCGGTCGGTTCGGGTGCGGCGGTGACCGCGTCCGGGGCGACGGCGAGGCGGGCCACCCGCGCCGAGAGCTCCTCCACGGTGAACAGCCACGCCGGTACCCGGGCCTCGCCGCGGCTGGTGCGCACCGGCGCGGTGCCGAGCTCGACGGCGGTGACGGTCAGCGGGACGCAGGCGGTCTGCGGCTCGCTGCTGACCGGGCCGTCCGGCCCCGGCTCGATGGTCGGACCGTTCTTGGGCCGCGCCGGCGCCGTGGGCCGCCCCTCGCACGGCGGCGGGTCTCCCTGGTCGAGCTGCTGGTACGCCTCGGCTGCGCCGACCAGGGGTACCCGCAGGGTGCCGTCGGGGAACCGAACCGTTCCGGCGGGCGGCGGGCTGGTCGGCAGGCTGATCTGATCGCGGTACCAGCCGGCCTGGAAGGCCATGGCGGTGTCGGGGCTGAACTTCGGATCGCCGAGCAGCACGGTCGGCTCCTGCAACGGCACGTACCCGGTACGCCACGCCGGGCCGGGTCGCCACGCCGCCGCCACCTCGGTGGCCCGCTGGTCGAACGCCGCCCAGCGCTGATCCGGGCTGCCGGGGCCGGCGGCCGGGCCGGAGCCGGCCGGGGCGCAGCCGGCGGCGATCACCATCAGGGGCAGGCCCAGCAGGGCGACTGATCGACGCATACCGGTTGGACGCGTGCCCACCGCGCCGGGTTCCGGCGTGCCCGGGCTCAGGTCTCCCCGCCCAGATCGGTCTGGTACGCCTGCCAGATCAGGTCGGCGCCGCGTTGCCGATGCCGGACCACCAGCCGCAGCAGGTCGCCGGCCCGGTCGAGGAGATCGTCGACCGACGCGCCGGGCCGCTCCGCCGCCTGCCGGAAGGCCGCGATCGCGGCGGCGATCGCGGCGTGATCCCGGTTCAACAGTCGTACGCCCCGCTCGAGGCGGGGTGCCTGGGCAAGCAGTTCCGCGTAGAGACCGGCGGGTCCCTCGGTGACCCGCACGTGCTCGGCGAAGCCCTGGCACACCGGGCCCAACCGGACGAGCAGCCGTTCCCGCCAGCGCGGTTCGGCCGGTGGAGCGGCGAGCGCCCGGGCCAGGGCGCGCACGTCGGCGAGGAGGGTGGCCCGGTACGGGCGCTCGC
>NZ_POUB01000453.1 GCF_003236335.1 Micromonospora deserti | reverse complement strand
GGTGGGGGTGTGGCGGGCGGCGAGCAGGGTCATCGCCCAGCCGGCGGCGGCGAACCCGGCCGCCGCCACCCCGGCGACCACCGCGAGCCGCCACGCCGACCCGGTCAGCGCGGCGCCGCCCAGGTGCCCGACCAGCGCCCCGTACGTCGCCCAGCCCAGTGCGGCCATCGCCTCGTAGAGCAGGAAGAGCCGGTACGGGTACCGGCTGCGCCCGGCGGAGAAGCAGGCCGCCATCCGGCCGCCGGGCACGAAGCGGCAGAGCAGGATCACCAGCGGCCCGGGCCGGCGCAACGCCTGGGTCACCCGGTTCGCGACCCGGCGGGCCCGGCCCGGGCCGGCGTGGCGGGGCGGCCCGCGATCCGGCGTGCCCCGGCCGAGCAGGTAGCAGGCGAGGTCGCCGGCGAACACGCCGAGCGCGCCGACGGCGATGGTCACCGGCAGGCTGAGCCCGCCGTACACGGTGAGCGCACCGCTGGTGATCATGATGACCTGGGTGGGGATGACGGGGACGAAGGCGTCCACGACCAGCAGCCCGAGCAGCGCGAGATACGCCCAGGCCGGCGACGCGACCTCAGTGAGTAGTTCGGGCACGACTGCCACCTCGCCGGACGGGCCGATCGGATGTACGGAGCCTGACGGCGTGTCCGGCGTCACCGGGGACGGCCCTGGCCTGTGGTGACCAGCGACACGGCAGGGCCACCCACTTCCAACGAGCGGACCCGGACGTCGGTGACGGGCCGGCGGGCGCGGGGCGGTCGGCGGACCGGCGGGCAGCGGCGTACCGTTGTCGGCGCGGCCCACGACCGTCGGGTCCCCCGTTCCCGACGACCGGGTCGCCGCGGGCCGCCGGCAGGTCCCGTGCCGGCGGCTCGCCCCCATCGCCCGCCGCCGCTCCGGCGCCGCCGTCGCCACCCCGGCAGCGCCCGGCCGAGCGGGCGGGCCGTCCAGGCGTGATCGCCGCCCACGAACCCAGCTAGGCGTCCGCGCCCCGGCGCCGGAAGCACCGGCATGCGGCTTCGAGAGCGGCGGCAGGCGATGGCCGCGCCCGGCGCGGGAGTGGCGGCAGGCGGCGGTCGCGCCCTGGCGGCGGGAGCGGCGGCCGTGGGAATTCCGGGTGCGGGCCCGGTCGGGGCGGGCGTACCGTCGCGGCATGCGCAGTGCGGAACTGACCACGACGCCGGGAGGTCCCGGCGCGTCGCACTGACCCATCCGTCGACGAGGCCCCGGGGTGATCCGCCCCGGGGCCTCGTGGCGTTCCGGGCCGGGTGGTCTTCGGGGCGTACCCCTGAAGGAGCGCGACATGATCGACCACCGCAGGCTCGGCCGGGAGCTGGAGCTGTTCGTCTCCGACCCGCTGGCCGGCGCCGGCCTGCCGATCTGGCTGCCGGCCGGCGCCGCCGCCCGGCACGCCGTCGAGGAGTACGTCCGGGAGCTGGAGCGCCGGGCCGGCTACCGGCACGTCTACTCGCCGCCGCTGGGCAGGCGGGAACTGTTCGAACTCTCCGGGCATCTCGGCTACTTCGCCGACGACATGTTCCCGCCCATGCGACTCGGCGCCGACGAGTTCGTGCTCCGCCCGGCGCTCTGCCCGCACCACGCCCTGGTGTACCGGGCCCGGGGGCGTTCCTACCGGGACCTGCCGCTGCGCGTCGCCGAGCTGGGCGGCATGTATCGCGCGGAGCGTTCCGGGGTGCTGGGCGGGCTGTCCCGGGTGCGGGCCATCTCGCTCAACGACGCGCACAACTTTTGCATGCTGGAGCAGGTGGGCGAGGAGGTGGCGGAGATCCTCCGGCTGATCCGCGCGGCGCACGCCGCGCTCGGGGTCCGGCCGGCGGGGTTCCGGTTGTCGCTGCGCGGGCCGGGGGAGAAGTACGTCGGCGACGACGCGCGGTGGGCGCGGGCCGAGGACCTGCTCCGCGCGGCGCTCGACGGGGTGGAGTTCACCGAGGCCCCCGGTGAGGCCGCGTTCTACGGGCCGAAGATCGACATCCAGGTGGTGGACGCGGCCGGCCGGGAGGCGACCCTCTCCACCGTCCAGCTCGACTTCGACAAGCCGGAGCGGTTCGACCTGTCGTACACCGACTCGGGCGGGGCGCGGCGCCGGCCCGTCATGGTGCACCGGAGCCTGGTCGGCAGCATGGAGCGGCTCTTCGGGTACCTCATCGAGGTGCACGAGGGCGCCTTCCCGGCCTGGTACGCCCCGGTGCAGCTGGTGGTGCTCCCGGTCGACGGGCAGGCGGAGGCGGCGGGCCGGTTCGCCGCCGACGCCGCAGCGGCCGGGCTGCGGGTCGAGGTCGATGGTGGTGGCTCGCTGGGCGCCCGGGTCCGCGACGCGGCCCGTGCCCGGGTGCCGTATGCGGCGGTCGTCGGTCCCCGCGAGGCGGCCGACGGCGCGGTCTCGCTGCGCCTGCGCGACGGACGTGCCCTGCCCCCGGTGCCGGCGGGCGCCGCCCTCGCGCTGATCGGCGAGGTGGTGGCCGCCCGTTCGCCCGACCTGCTCCCGGCGCCCTGACCCGCCGCCGCACTCGGGCACCGGCTGGGGATGCCCGTGACCACGACGGAGCCTCAGACCGACGCGGGCGCGGGCGGGGGCCCGGCCGGGGTCTCGTCGGG
>NZ_POUB01000452.1 GCF_003236335.1 Micromonospora deserti | reverse complement strand
GAGGAGGGGGTGGCGGAGGACGTTCTCCTCGCGGCCGGGGCCCACGCCGACCACACTGACCCGCGTGCCGCAGAGTTCCTCGATGCGGGTGAGGTAACGCCGCGCGTTCTCGGGGAGTTCGTCCTCGGTCCGGGCCTTGGTGATGTCCTCCCACCAGCCGTCGAACTCCTCGTAGATCGGCTTCGCGTGGTGGAAGTCGGTCTGGCTCATCGGCATGTCGTCGACACGCTCGCCGTTGATCTCGTACCCGACGCAGATCGGCACCTTCGGCAGGCCGGTGAGCACGTCCAGCTTGGTGATGACCAGGTCGGTGACCCCGTTGAGGCGGCAGGCGTACCGGGCGACGACCGCGTCGAACCAGCCGCACCGGCGTTCCCGCCCGGTCGTCGTGCCGTACTCGTGGCCGATCTTGCGCAGGTGCTGGCCGTTGTCGTCGAACAGCTCCGTCGGGAACGGCCCGGAGCCGACCCGGGTCGTGTACGCCTTGCTGACCGCGATCACCTTCGAGATCGCGGTCGGCGGGATGCCCGCGCCGACGCAGGCGCCGCCGGCCGTCGGGTTCGACGACGTCACGAAGGGGTAGGTGCCGTGGTCCATGTCGAGCATGGTGGCCTGGGCACCCTCCAGCAGCACCGTCTCGCCGCGGTCCAGCGCGTCCCAGAGCATCCCCCGGGTCTCCGCGATGTACGGCTTGAGCCGCTCCGCGTAGCCGAGATACTCCTCGACGGTGGCGTCGAGGTCGATCGCCTTGCGGTTGTAGACCTTGAACAGGATCTGGTTCTTCTCGCGCAGCGCGAGTTCCAGCTTCTTGCGCAGGATGCCCGGGTCGAGCAGGTCCTGCAGCCGGATGCCCATCCGGGCCACCTTGTCGCCGTACGCGGGGCCGATGCCCCGGCCGGTGGTGCCGATCCGGGACGAACCGAGGTAGCGCTCGACGACCCGGTCCAACGCCCGGTGGTGCGGCATGATCAGGTGCGCGTCACCGGAGATGCGCAGCCGGGAAACGTCGACGCCCCGCTCGGCGAGCCCGTCGATCTCGGTGAGCAGCACCTTGGGGTCGACCACCACACCGTTGCCGATGACGATCATCGCGGTCGGCGACAGGGCCCCCGACGGCATCAGGTGCAGGGCGTACTTCTGGCCATCCGGCGTGATGACCGTGTGGCCGGCGTTGTTGCCGCCGGAGTAGCGCACGACATAGTCGACCCGCCCACCCAGCAGGTCGGTAACCTTGCCCTTGCCCTCGTCGCCCCACTGAGCGCCGATGAGCACGATCGCTGGCATCTTCTCCGCCTCCAGAAGGCTCGGGTGCCAGGTGGCGACCGGTCAGCGAGCCCGGGGTGTCAGGCTAACAAGTAGTGACGGCGCGGCCGGCAGGGGTCGCGGCGAGAGGCAGGAGGCTCCTACCCGTGTACGACGTGGTGCTGCTCACCCTCGGCTCGGACCGGGACGCGCCCGGCGGGGGCTGTGGCAGCGGCGGAGCCTGCTGCGGCGGCACGACCGACGGGCCGGAGAAGAACGAGGAACGGTGCGAGACACCGCGCGTACCGGTGCTGGCCTGCGCGGATGCGCTCACCGCACGGGGTGCCCGGGTGGAGACGGTGACCGCCCGGTCCGACGCGGAGATCGACGAGGTGCTGGCCCGGCTGGACGGTCCGCCCCGCCCCGACGGCCTCACCTGGCCCGACCCGGATTCCAAGACCCGGCTGGTGGTCGCCACGGCCAGTGACGCGCAGTTGCGCGCCGTCCTGCGCCGGCTGGTCCGGCGGTACGCCCCACCGCCCAGCCGCCGCCCGGACGACCTGCCGCGCGACCGGACGGTGCCGGACCTGCCCCCGGTCGGCGTACTCCCGCTCGATCCGGCCCGGAGCACGCCCCACCGCGACCTGGCGGCGCAGCTGGGGCTGCCCCGCGACCCGGCGGCGGTGGCCGCCGCGGTGCTCGACGGCGCTGTCCGCCGCCTCGACCTGCTGCGCAACGACGGCGGCTCGGTGACCCTGGACGGCGCGCTGCTCGGCGCCGCCGACGACCGCGGCCGGCCGCTGCACTGGCGGGGTCGGGTGGAGGTGGACGACGCCGTCCTCTCCCACGGTGACGACCCGCTGCTGGCCTGCGCGATCGGCAACGCCGGCGGGTACGCCCGGCTCGACGACGTGACGCTGCTCGGCAACCCCGACCCGACGGACGGGCTGGTCGAGGTGGCGGTGGCCGTGCCCGTGGTCACCCGCTCGGCGTTCGGCAGGAAGCGGGTGCGGCTGGAGGTACGCCGGGCCCGGGGGCGGGCGGTGTCCGTGCTCCCCCGGGAGGGGAAGGTCCCGTTCCTGGACGACGGGGTCGAAGGCGAGCTGGGCCGCAAGCGTTCCTGGTGGACCGAGCCGGGCGCCTGGGCGGTCTGGACGGCCTGACCTCCACCCCCCCTTCGCGGCAGCCGCCCGGTCGGCTGATGGGCCTATCCTCGGCAGGAGGAATGGGGAGGAACCGTGGTGGACGAGAACGCCGACCGGGTCCACGTACCCGGCCAGCAGCCGGTGCCGGAGCGGGATATCGAACCACTCTGGCCCCCGGAGCAGATCGACGCTGTCGGCACCGCCTGGGCACCTGACGCGCCGACCGGCACCTCGCCGCAGGGCCGGCCGTCGTCGGGCCCGCC
>NZ_POUB01000451.1 GCF_003236335.1 Micromonospora deserti | reverse complement strand
CCCGGGGCCCGCGCCCAGAGCCCTTTGATCAAGAGGCTTGCGCCAGGAAACCGCCCGTTCCTGACGCAAACCTCTTGATCGCTTCGTGCGGGGACCGGGGGTTGGGGTCAGTGCAGGTCGGCGGCGACCAAGGACCAGATTTCCAGGTCGACCCGGCCGCCCCGGGCGTAGCCGGCGTTGCGCAGCAGGCCCTCGTAGCTGAAGCCGGCCTTCTCGGCGACCCGGCGGGAGGCCAGGTTACCCGGGGCGACCCGCAGCTCGACCCGCTGGAAGCCGTGCTCCAGGATCAGCGCGATGGCGAGCGCGTCGACCGCCTCCGCGGCCAGTCCGAAGCCGCGCGCGTGCGGCGCCATCGCGTACGAGACCTCGGTGCACCGGGCGCCCCAGTCGGTGCGCCGGGTCCAGAGACAGCCCACCACCCGGTCGTCCTCCCGGCGGACCACCGCGTAGTGGTCACCGTCGCCGCTGTCGCGCCGCTGCCGGGCCAGGTCCGTGCACCAGGCATGCCCGTCGATCCGGCCGGTCTCGTCGGCCAGCGGCAGCCAGCGCTGGGTCTGCCGGTCGGCGAAGACCTCGTCGGCCGCCTTCGCGTCCGCCGCCAGCAGCGGGCGCACCTCCGTGCGGGGCGTGGAGACGGTCAGCCCCGGAAACCGGCGCACCGCCACCTGACCGATCACACCGGCACCCCGCCGGGCCGGGCGGTCGCCGGGTCGGCCGTCGGGTCGGCCGCCTCCGCTGCCGCGGCGACCAGCCGGGCGGCGATCTGCGGGTACGCGGCCCAGTGCACGGTCAGCTGGGAGGCGTGCACGCCCCGCCAGACGAACCCCTCCGGCGCCCCGCCGTCCCAGCTCCAGGCCGGTCGCTGCCCGGCCCGGGGGGTGAGCACCGCCCGGTGCTCCTTGTGCCCGGACACCACCGCGCCCGCCGGCGCGACGACGCTGTCGGTCAGGGCGGTGGCCTCGCGGTAGCCGGCCACCAGGCCGTCCCGGCTGGTGCCCACCGCGTCGAGCACGCCGCACATCGGCAGCCCGTCCAGCTCCCGGGCCAGCCACAGCAGGCCGGCCCCGTCGGCGAGCACCGGGCGGCCGGTGCGGGCCAGCTCGGCCACCGCGATGCAGAGACGGCGGTTGGCGGAGAGCTGCTCGGCGTACGACTCGGGGAGCCCGCCGCCGACGACCAGCCCGCGGGTGCCCGCGGGCAGCGCCTCGTCGCGCAGCGGGTCGACCGTCACCACCTCCGCGCCGGCCGCCCGGAGCAGTTCGATGGTCTCGACGTGGCTGAAGCTCCCGCCCGGGCCGCCGGCGACCGCGACGAGCGGGCGCGGGCCGGCCGGCGGCTCGCCGGGCTCCGGCGCCCACGGCTGGGCCGGCAGCGGCGGGGCGGAGCGGGCGAGCCCGAGCAGTCGGTCCAGGTCGACGGTGGCGGCGACCGCCTCGCCGAGGCGGCGGACCGCGCGGACGGCGTCGCCGGAACCGGCGAGCACCGGCACCATCCCGTGCCGGCGCGGCGGCAGCACCGCCGGCAGGTCCTGCCGGCGCAGCACGCCGTAGACCGGCACGCCGATGTCGTCGAGCGCCTCGCGCAGCAGGGTCTCGTGCCGCGCCGAGGCCACCCGGTTGAGGATCACGCCACCGAGCCAGAGCTGCTCGTCGTACGCCCGGAAGCCGTGCACCAGGGCGGCCACCGACTGCCCGATCGCGGCGACGTCGACCACCAGCACGACCGGGCTGCGCAGCGCGATGGCGACCGCCGCGGTGGACTCGCTCTCCGGGCGGCCGGCGAGGCTGTCGTACAACCCCATGCTGCCCTGCACCACCGCGAGCCCGGCGCCGGACGCCCCGTGTGCCAGCAGCGGGGCGACCCGGTCGGCGCCGACCAGCCTCGGATCGAGGGTGCGCCCGGGCCGGCCCGCGGCGAGCCCCAGGTACGCGGCGTCGACCTGGTCCGGGCCGACCTTGAAGCCGGCGGCGGCGACGCCCCGGTCGGCGAGCGCGGCGAGCAACCCGATCGCCAGCGCGCTCTTGCCGTGCCCGGAGGACGGCGCGCTGAGCACCAGGCGCGGCACGACGGTCATCATCGACTCCTCGCGGGGCGGCGGGTACGCGGCTGCGGGCCGCCGGAGCGGGCCGCCCGCGTGACGATAGCGGAACCGGCCGACGGGTGAGCGCCGGTGAACGCCGCCGGGCGCCCTGTCGCCGGCCCGCGCCGGGACTGTCGGCGTCGGCGGCTGCGGTCACCGGGGTAGCCTCATCGTCGTGTACCGGTTCCTCCTGACGCCGCGCTGGCTGGGCATCCTCGCGGCGACCCTGGCCGCCGCGGCGGTGATGGTGCTGCTCGGCAACTGGCAGCTGGACCGCTACCACGGCCGTACGGAGATCAACGAACGGATCGACGCCGGCCTCCGGATGGACCCGGTGCCGCTACGCGACGCGCTACCCGCCCCGACCGGCGGGGCGGGGACGGCCGGCCCGGCCCCGGCCGAGGAGAAGACCTGGACCAAGGTGACCGTGACCGGCCGCTACGACACCGGCAACGTCATCCTGGTCCGTGGCCGGACGCTGGACCGGAAGGTCGGTTTCGAGGTGGTCACCCCGCTCGTGCTGGCCGACGGCACGGCGGTGCTGGTGGACCGGGGCTGGATCCCGCCCGCCCCCGGTGGCGACGCGAC
>NZ_POUB01000450.1 GCF_003236335.1 Micromonospora deserti | reverse complement strand
GTATAAGAGACAGCCCCCTCCCGCCGCCAACCCGGTGGGCGGCCCGGCGGCGGTCCCGCCCGCCGGATCGGCTGTCCACAGGAATCGACAGCCGCGATTGCTGTGGGGTACGGTCCGGTGTGCCGTGACGGTGGCGGCACGCTCAGTGAGGTCTGGCCGGGAGGAGTCCGCCGATGCCGCGGGGGGAGATCGACGAGGCCTGGATCGAGGAGGCGGTGCGGCGCTACCGCCGGATCGAGTCGCTCCAGGCCGAGTTCGACCAGGCGGTGGCGACGGTCGAGGTGACCGTCCGGTCGCCGGACGGGCTGGTCGAGGTGGTGGTGACCGCCGGCGGGCGGATCACCGACGTGCGCTTCCTCGGCCCGCTGCACAACCGCCAACCGCGGGACGTCGCCGGTTCGGTGCAGGCCGCGGTCACCGCGGCGGCCGACGCCGCGCAGTGGGCCCGGGAGAAGCTGCACAACGAGACCTTCGCCGCCTACCGCCCGCTCGCGGGGGCCTGAGATGGAGATCCTGCACACCCTCGCCGCCCGGCTGGACGGGGCGAGCGAGACCATGACCACCGTGTCCCGCACCGTCACCGCCGCCGACCCGGCGCAGGCCGCGTTCGGGGCCGACGCCCCGGGCCGGCCCGGCGAGATCGGGCGGGCCCTGCACCGGCAGTGGGCCGCCGCCACCGGTGACCGGGCCCGCGAGGCGCACGCCGCCGCCGCCCGGCTCGCCGCCGCCGCGGCCGCCGTGCGCGAGGCCGCCGACCGCTACGCCGGCGCCGACCACGCCGCCCGGCGGCGGCTCACCGGGGAGCGGTGATGGACGTCCTCGACCGGCTCGCCGAGCCCGGCCTCGACCTGCTGCGCCGCGTCGACACGCTGCTCGCCGGCGGGGCACCGGAGGGGCACCGGGTCTGGCCGCTGCTGCGCCGGATGCAGGTGCTCCCGGGCGAGGCCGTCCAGGGCTTCCTCGACCTGCGTCCCGCCCCGCTGGCCGGCGCCGGCCACGCCGTGCGCCGGCTGGTCCGGGGGTACGACGAGGTCTCCGCCGCGCTGACCGATCCGGTGCTCTGGTCCGGTCCGGCCGCCTCGGCGTACGGGCAGGCCCGGACGGCTCTGCTGCATCACCTCGAGGAGGGGCCGGAGAGTCTGGTCGGGCGGCTGGAGTCGACCGCCGGTTACGCCGACGCGCTCGCCGACTGGGTGGAGGGAAGCCGGGTCGCGCTGGCCCGGGCGCTCGCCGACGTGCTCCGTTCGGCCGAGGCGGTGGCGGTGGTCGCGGCGACGTCGGTGCCGGTGGGCGCGTCGGGGCCACGGGGGCTGGCCGGCCCGGGTGGGCCCGAGGCGGCCGAGATCGCCGCCCGGGTGCTGGCGGTGCTCTGCGTCGCGTACGACGGGGCGGAGACGCTGCTGCGCCAGTGGGGGCCGAGCCTGGCGGAGACCCGCTGGCGGGCGCCGCTGGTCGACCGTCCCCGTCCCGGCACGCCCACGCGCGTCGGCTGGTAGCCCCGCCGAAGCGCTCGCACGCACCGGGCCCGGCATGTTCGGGCGTGTCGGCGGCCCCGCCGAGGCGCCGCAGGCGCCGGGCCTGACACGGCGCACGGCGTCGCGCTCTGGACCGGTCTGGCCGGACTCCGGCAGCGACGCCGTGGCCTTACCCTGCACCCCCCGCAGGTCTGCGTTCACTCAACGCCTCGGCTGAGGCTTTGTCCCGCCAGGTCGGCGGGATTCAGCCGTAAGGGCGAGGGGCAACGGCACGACGAGGTCATCCGCGGGTCGGTCAAGTCGACGACCGTGGATGGCTGCTCGGTGTAGCCGGGTGGCGACTCCGGGCGGGCCGTGGCTGTCCGGCAGACGTAGGGTGAGGGGCATGGGCATGCTCTGCGCGGTCAGCTTCCACCGGTACGGGCGCCTCTACTACCTCGACCCGGGTGAGCTGAGCCCCCAGGTCGGCGACAAGGTGCTGGTGCCGACCGACGACGGGCCCGAGGTGGCCGAGTGCGTCTGGGCCGCGCAGTGGGTCTCCGAGGACACCGACGGGTTCCCGCGGCTCGCCGGGCTGGCCGAGGAGGAGGATCTGCGCCGTGACGAGGCACTGCGCCGGCGCAAGGCCGAGGCGAAGGTCGCGGCGAAGCGGCTGATCCGGGAGCACGGTCTGCCCATGAAGGTGGTCGCGGTCGACCACGTGCTCGGCGGCGCCGAGGGCGGCGGTGAGCGGAGCACCATCTACTTCACCGCGCCGCACCGGGTGGACTTCCGGTCCCTGGTCCGCGACCTCGGTGCGACCCTGCACTGCCGGGTCGAGCTGCGGCAGCTCTCCGCCCGGGACTCGGCGCGGGTGCAGGGTGGCATCGGCTCCTGCGGCCGGGACCTCTGCTGCGCCACCTTCCTCACCGACTTCGAGCCGGTGACCATACGGATGGCCAAGGACCAGGACCTGCCGCTCAACCCGCTGCGCATCTCCGGCGCGTGCGGCCGGCTGATGTGCTGCCTGAAGTACGAGCACCCGCTGTACCAGCGGTTCCAGGAGTCCGCCCCGCCGGTCGGCACGCGGGTTTCCACGCCCGAGGGCGACGGCCGGGTGGTCGGGCACAGCGTCCCGCGCGACTCGGTCACGGTCCGCCTGGACGCCGACGGCTCCCGCTGCTCCTGCTCCCGCGCCTCAGTCTGCGCCCCCCGCCAGGCCCACGACCAGCACTACACCCCCTGACC
>NZ_POUB01000044.1 GCF_003236335.1 Micromonospora deserti | reverse complement strand
ACCAACCCAGGCCGGGCCGGTCGGGCGGCACGGCGGAGGCGGCCACGATCGCCCCGGCGGTCATCGCGCCGAGGAGTAGCGGGTGGGCCGGCGCGGTCGGTCCCGGCCACCGCCGTGCGACCAGCGAGGGCGCGGGTGGCGCGACGGGCGGCCAGGGCCCGATCTGCGGTGGCCCGATCTGCGGTGGGACGGGCTGCGCCGCCACGGCGACGCCGCCCGGTCGTACGGCCGGTCCGCCGCGGGGTGGGACCCCGGCGGCCTCGATCGTGCCGCTCGCGACTCCGGCCGTCGCCCCGCCGGCGCCCGTCGGCGCGACGGGGGTCTGCGCCCCGGCGCCGCTGGCGCCGGTTACGGCAGCGGCGCTACGGGGTGTCGCGCTGCCGGCGCCGGTCACGGCAGCGGCGGTACGAGTGGCCTGGCCAGCCGGGCCGGGGGCGCTGCCGCTAGGGGCGGCCGGGGCGGGTTCGGCGGCACCCGCCGGGCCGCCGGGCGGCGGCGGGTCTGCCGGTGCGGGAGTGCTCATGCAACCTCTTCTCGGATCGTTTCGTCCGCGGGCAGCGAGACCCGGATCCGGCATCCCGGTCCGGTGCCACCTGCGGGGATGGACGGGTCGAGCACCTGGATGTGGCCGCCGTGCAGCTCGACCACCCAGCGGGCGATGGCCAGGCCGAGACCGGTCCCACCGCCCGCCGCCCGGTCGCCCCGGGTGAACCGCTCGAAGACGCGGGACCGCGCCGCCGCCGGAATGCCCTCGCCCTCGTCGCTGACCTCGAAGCGGAGCTGGCCGCCGTGTTCCTCCGCGGACACCCGGACGGTGCCGCCCACCGGGCTGTGCCGGGCGGCGTTGTCGAGGAGGTTCGCGAAGACCTGGTGCAGCCGCCCGGGGTCGGCGTGCACGATGAGCGGCGTCGACGGCCCCTCCAGCCGGAACCGGACGTCCCGCCCGGCGCCCGCCGCGGTCGCCCTGGCGTGCTCGACCGCCTCGTCGAGGAAGTCGGCCACGTCGATGCGCACCCGCCGCAGCGGCACGACGCCCGCGTCCAGGCGGGACAAATCGAGCAGGTCGGCCACGAGGTGCCCCAGCCGCTCGGTCTGGGCGAGCGCGGCGCGCAGCGCCGCCGGGTCCGGCTCGGCCACCCCGTCGACCATGTTCTCCAAGGCGCCCTGGAGTGCGGTGATCGGCGTACGCAGTTCGTGCGAGACGTTGGCGATCAGCTCGCGGCGTCGCTGGTCGGCGGCGTGCAGGTCCTCGGCCATCTTGTTGAACGCCTGGGCCAACTCGCCGACCTCGTCGCGCGAGGTGGCGCGGACGCGGCGGGTGTAGTCGCCCCGGGCCATCCCGCCGGCCGCGGCGGTCATCTCCCGTAGCGGCGAGGTCATCCCGTGCGCGAGCACCTGGGAGGTGAGCAGCGCGACAGCGATCGCGGTGGCCGACGTCATCGGTGGCAGCCAGCCGATGGCGTACCAGAAGTAGGCGAGGCCGGCGGTGAAGGAGGCGACCAGCAGGATGCCCAGCTTCACCTTGATCGAGCGGACGGGGTCCAGTGGGCGGGGCAGCAGTTCGAGGACCCGGTCGACGCCGGTGAGCAGGGTGGAGGTCACGCCGGCACCTCCAGCGCGTAGCCGACGCCGTGCACCGTCCGGATGAGGTCCGCGCCGAGCTTGCGGCGCAGCGCCTTGACGTGGCTGTCCACGGTCCGGGTGCCGGAGCCGTCGGCCCAGCCCCACACGTCCGCCAGCAGGCGTTCCCGGGGCAGCACCGCCCGGGGCCGGCCGGCGAGGTGCACCAACAGGTCGAACTCGGTCGGGGTCAGGTGGACGTCGGCGCCGCCCCGGCGGACCCGTCGCTCGGCCTGGTTGATCTCGATGTCGCCGAGCCGGAGGGCGGGTGCCGCCGTGGCCGAGGCCCGCTCCACGCGGCGCAGCAGGACGTGCACCCGTGCCGCCAGTTCCCGCATGGAGAACGGCTTGGTCAGGTAGTCGTCCGCGCCCACCGCGAGCCCGACCAGCAGGTCGGTCTCGTCGTCACGGGCGGTCAGCATCAGCACCGGCACGGGCCGGTCGGCCTGGATCTGCCGGCACACCTCCAGGCCGTCGAAGCCGGGCAGCATCACGTCCAGCACGACCAGGTCCGGCTGCCCGCTGCGGAACCGCTCGACGGCGCTGGGGCCGTCGCCGGCGATGTCCACGGCGAAGCCCTCGGCGCGGAGCCGGGCGGCCACCGACTCGGCGATGGTCCGCTCGTCCTCGACCACCAGTACGCGGCGTTCCCTCATGGGCCATGACTGTAGGGAGCCGGCGTGGAGATCGGTGGAGTGCGTTGTGAATAACCTGTGGAGACGTGACCCCCTGGGGTCACTCCGTGGACAGGTGGCTGACCTCGGCGGACGTCCGTCCGTCGGGATGCGGGCGGAGCTGTCTGGGTGGGCCGTCAGACAGGAGGTCAGTGACGGCGTATCCCGCCCCCTGAGCGACGGCTTAGGTCTCACCCGTCCTTACCCGCTGGCGGGATCGCGGCGCCTGGCAGATCGGTGGGGCGAGCGAATGGTGCCGGCTACCTCGAGCATGGCGTGTCGAAGTAGCCGACCGCCGCCCGCTCGCTGGAGGCCGTCTTCCAGCACGGGCCGGGCTGGTTGGTCCGTGGATGGCTGACCGTCGAGAACATGTCGTTGCCGCTGACGGTGGTCGCCGGCACGTCCTGGACCGTGTCCCAGTGCTCGGCGATCTGGCCGTGCTTGTCGAAACGGAAGATGTCGACCACGGCCACGCCGCGAGTGCCGGGCTCATATACCGGGTTGGAGTGGACGCGGCAGTCCGCCAGCGCTTCCAGTGATTTCGGGTTCCCGCCATAGTTTTCTCCTTGGATTGCCCGCCAAGGCTCAGCCGTGGGCGGCGAGCGAAACGTGTTCCCACTCGGCCCAGTCGGGCCAGGGTGACCCCGGTCCCGGATCAGTTCCAGAGAGGCGCGCAGGCAAGTCACAGCGTGGCGAGCTGCTCCGTGGTGAGGGCGATGCCCGCCGCGGCGAGGTTCTCCTCGAGGTGCGCCACGGACGAGGTGCCGGGGATGGGGAGCATGACCGGCGAGCGGTGCAGTAGCCAGGCCAGCGCGAGTTGGGCCGGGGTGGCGCCGCTCTGCGCGGCCAGGGCGTCGAGCGGTCCGCCTGGCCTGGCCAGCTCACCGGTGGCCATCGGGAACCATGGAATGAACCCGATCCCCTCGGCCTCGCAGTAGTCCAGGACGGCTTCAGACTGCCGGTTGGTCAGGTTGTAGAGGTTCTGCACGGTCGCGATCTGGGCGTACTGGCGGGCCTGCTTGAGCTCCTCGACGGACACCTCAGACAGAGCGGTCCAGCCCCCTCCAGCTACATGGAGGGGGCTGGTTGCTCGGGTGGGTGTCCGCGTGCCCGAATGCCGTCCGCGATGGCAACTCCAGCCAGGACGAGGGTGGCGGTGAGGCCGGCCACCAGCGCGGGTGCGATCACCAGAGCGGGTCCGGCGACGATCAGCATGAGCAGCGCGACCAGGCGGGACGGCGACACCCGGCTGAACACCTCGTATTCGAAGCGGGCACGTCCGACCAGGAACAACGCGGGGCCGCCGAGAATGACGCCGGCCAGCCAGGGCGTGGTGTGCTCGGTGGGGTGGGCGATGACAACTTCGAAACCGGCGGAGGCGGCGACGACGCCGGCCACCATGAGCAGGTGGGTGTTGGGCGTGGACCGCACGAATCCGCCCGGATCTCGGGAGGATTCGATGGTGGCTTGTAGCAGGGCCCCGGCGCGGTGGACGTAGATCTGCCACAGCAGCACGGTCGCGGCGAAGGCGACCAGCAGTGCCGTTGTGCGGCTGATTGTCATGTCGTTGTCGGCGTAGGTCAGGGTGGTGACGAGGATGAGATCGCCGAGGGCGAGGGTGAAGAATTGCTGGTAGCGCTCCGCCAGGTGGTCGGCTGCCACCGTGTACTGGGACATGGGTACCCGGCCGAGCCGGGGCGTGGGGTAGCGGAGCCAGGCTGACCCGTAGTCGATGGCGAGCGCCGCGGTCCACAGCAGGCCCGTCGCTGGGCCTGCCGCGAGGCCGCCGGCGAGCCACGGTACGGCGGACACGAGGAACCAGAAGATGAATCGGCTGGGGTGCAGGTGTGCCGCACGGTTGTGCAGCGCGGCGACGAGGAAGATGTCACGTCCCAGGTGGATCGCCACGTATGCGCCCGCGAAGACCAGGGCGTGGTGGGAGAAGGCGTCGGGCAGCGTGCCAGCCATCAGCAGGGTTCCGAGCATGACCCAGAGCGTCATGACAAGGATGGGGGGCCGCTGCGCGTGGTAGAGCTCGGTTACCAGCGCGGTGACGGACCAGACCCACCAGATCGCCAAAAGCAGCACCACGGTCTGGATGGCCCCGACCCAGTCGAGACGCTGGGCCAAGGTCCGTGACGTCAGGGCGAGCGCGGCGACGAAGACCAGATCGAGAAGCAGCTCCAGCAAGGTTGTCCGCTGGGGCCCCTGGCCCTTCCGGGCCAGCCCTACAGCTTTGTTGGTCGTCATCGGGTTCCCGTCTACTGACTCCGGGTCTTCGGGACTGTGCAGTGGGGGAACCGGCCGAGTCGGGTGGCAAGGAGGCCCTGCATGATTCTAGGGGTTATTGGCCATAATGCCGCAAAGGTAGGTTTTGTCCTCTCTCGGCTGGTATCGGCGACTCGCGCCTCCAGTTGGCACGAGAATCCCGGCCCTTCGGGGTGCCTCCGTTGCCCCCACCCTCGTGGTTTCAGAACGGCGCACGGATTCGGTGCGGTAGAGCGCCACACCGATCAGCAGGGCGACGTGTGCGGGAGAAGCCGGCCCGGTGCGGGTGCAGATCCACGCGGTGGGGCGTACGGTGAGCATGTCACCCGGGTCCCCGGTGGCCGCTAGGTGCCGTCGCCACCAGCCCGCCTGGGCATCGACCAATCGTCATTCCCGCCGGGGACAGCCTGCTCGTCGTGCTGGCTGATCGCACGTCCCGGCCGCCGGCCGCGGCACGTTCAGGTTCGCCGAGCGCCCCGACGGTGGTGGATCCGACCAGCGTGTCCGCACCGCCGTCCGTGAGCACGACCCTTCGAGACGGCCTCACGACCCTTCGAGACGGCCTCACAAGGGAGCATCGGATGAGGCTCGCCAGGCAGCGGATCGTCCGCATTCGCTCTGCTCGGACGTGCATCAGGCGCACACCTCGCACCAGGGCGACCCCCGTGCTCTCGCGCAATGGAGCCCAATCCGCTGCAACGGGTTGGCCGATCGCCCAAAATCCAAGGTGAAGAGGCAACAGAGTCAGCCGACGCAGGACCGACCAGAGAGGGAGTGCACCGTAACGTCGGGATCGGTGAGTCAACGGATCAAGGGCCTGCTCAACAGCCCCGGGGGGCGTGGTCTGATGCGGCGTGGCCGCCGCCAAGCGGCCAACCCCGAGGCAGTAGAAGCTCATGGCCCGCCTGATCGGCTGGTCGAGCCGCCATCGCTGAGACAAGCCGACGGAGAAGGGCCAGTGGGAGCAGCCATCGTGAGCGATACCAGTCTCGGCGCCGACCGGCAGCGGGGTAGCGACTACGCGGACCTGTCCCGGCTGGTCCGCGCAGCGGGTCTACTCAGGCGACGGCGAGGCTACTATGCAGTGCGCATCGGCCTGGTCGTCGGTTCCTTCGCCGGACTGTGCGTCCTGTTCGTCCGGCTGGGTGAATCGTGGTGGCAGCTCGGCGTCGCGGTGGCCCTCGCGGTGGTCTTCGCGCAGGCCGGGTTCATCGGGCACGATGCGGGGCACCGGCAGATAGCCCGCTCGCGCCGGGTGAACGACCTGGTCGGCATCGTGCACGGCAACCTCCTGACCGGGATCAGCTACGGCTGGTGGGTGAACAAGCACAACCGGCACCACGCCCACCCCAACACCGAAGGCAGGGACCCCGACATCACCGTGGCGCCCTTGTCCTTCACCGCCGGCCAGGCCCGCCAGCGGCGTGGCCTCGGTGCACTGCTCGTGCGCTACCAGGCGTACCTGTTCTTCCCGTTGCTCCTGCTGGAAGGCCTGCACCTGCACGCCAACAGCGTGAAGGCGCTCCTCGGCCCGCGCCGCATCGCCCGCCGACCCGCCGAAGCCGGACTGCTGGCCCTGCACCTGGGCGGCTACCTCACCGCCGTGTTCCTGCTCCTGAGCCCCGCACAGGCGGTCGCGTTCATCCTCGTCAACCAGGGCGTGCTCGGCCTCTACCTCGGCTGCTCCTTCGCCCCGAACCACAAGGGCATGCCGATCCTCGGCGTTGACGACAACCTCGACTACCTACGGCGACAGGTCCTCACCTCCCGCAACGTCCGCGGCGGCATGTTCCTCGACACCGTGCTCGGCGGCCTGAACTACCAGATCGAACATCACCTGTTCCCGAGCATGCCGTGTCCCAACCTGCGCCATGCCCGGTCATTGATCCGGCGGTTCTGCGCCGAGCGCGACATCGACTACCACGAAACCACGCTGGGCCGCTCCTGGGCCGAGGCACTGCGCCACCTGAACGACGTCGGATCCCCCGCGCCTCCGACCGGCGTCGCCCTGCGCTGAGCTGCTATGCCGCCCGGGCAGGAGCTGAGCCGCCCTAGTGGCCCGTATGGTGCCCCCTCGCCGGTGCCAGCGGGCGTTGCTCGTCGGGCGCTCGCATACCTCGTCGGTCTGGTCGACGGAGGCGGCCGTCCGTGCCGGTGCGATCCGGGCCGTCAGCCTGCCACCCGAATCGGTGGCTGACCTTCCCCGGTTTTCCGGACACCTTGATGTTCCCCGGGTTTCGCGGAGCCGTGTTGGTTGGCTCAGGCCGGCACCGACGACGGCAAGCGCGACGCGTCGAGGGTGTCCGCAAGGCCCACCGGGGGGCTGACCAGGACGAGCGCAATGAAATGGTGGCGTTGTGCAAGGAGAAGCGGCGGTTGGAGGTGGTAAACGAGGTGGCCTCATTCCGGGGGCCGGATGACAGCCGGAACCGGTGACCGATCGTGCAACCAATCCGTCGCCCGCGGCGCCCACATCCAAATGGGGCTATCGTATGCCGAGGGTGAGCGACATGGCCGAGATCCAGCTGTCCGACGTGTTCGTGGAAATGGCTGACACACTCGTCGACGACTTCGACGTGATCGAGTTCCTGCATGTGCTCGCCGACCGGTGTGTTCAACTGTTGGGCGTCTCAGCGGCCGGGCTGCTGGTGATCGACCAGCAGGACAGCCTTCAGGTGATGGCGGCCTCCTCCGAACGCACCCGGCTGCTGGAGTTGTTCCAGCTGCAGACCGACCAGGGTCCCTGCGTGGACTGCTTCCGCACCGGCCAAACCGTGTCGGTCATCGACCTGCGGGCCGCCGACCACCGCTGGCCCCGGTTCACCGCCGCCGCAGCCGAAGTGGGCTTCGCCGCGGTACACGCCCTGCCCATGCGCCTGCGTTCCGAGGTCATCGGCGCGCTGAACCTCTTCGACACCCGCCCGGGCGCCCTCGACGAAGGCAAGGTCCGGATCGGGCAGGCCCTGGCGGACGTGGCCACCATCGGGCTGCTCCAACAACGCGCCATCCACCACCGCGACGTCCTCACCGAGCAACTGCAGACCGCACTCAACAGCCGAGTCCTGATCGAGCAGGCCAAGGGTGTCCTCGCTGAACGCCTCCAGGTGGACGTGGGTGAGGCTTTCGCGCTGTTGCGCGACGGCGCCCGCAGCCACAACCGGCGGCTGTCCGATCTGGCTCAAGCGATCGTCGACGGCTCCGAGCAGCTCGCGCCAGGAACGGCGGCCAACCTCTCCGCCTGACTGCCCGGTCCGCCAGGGGGCCTGTGTCGTCCCGCCGGCCGGCGGGTGCGAATCGGCGATGAGGCGTACGGTGAGGTTTGTCGCCCCCGTCCGGATCCATCCCGGTGCGGCTGGGCGTACGGATGAAGCGCGCCGCCGGACGGCGTTCGGGTCGGGTGCGGGTGACGCTGCTCGTGACCGTCCTGCTCCTGCCGTTGCTGCTGACAACGCTGTTAGATCGCCGCTCACCAGATACGGACGGGCTGTGTAGGGCCCGGTCGGGAAGTGGGTGCTCAGCCTGTTCACCGTGCGGGAGATCCGCTCTTCTGCGTGGTCCGGTGAGGGCCGGTACGGGCGGAATGTGCCTGCCCGAACCGATAGATCGGACATATCGGGGTTACGGAACAGCCCGGACAGAGAGTAGGCTGAGGATGTCGTCCTGGACCCCGGCGGCTCCGGTTCGCGTACTTCGCGCACCACCGTTGGAATGAGGTCCACACATGGCCAGGTTCGGCTCCGCCCGCTTCACCACCGTGCAGCCCGGCGTCAAGATCAACAATCAGCCCCGCCCTGCGCCGCGTACCCGCGCCGGTGGTTCGCTGGTCGCGTTCGCGGCGTCCGCCGTGGTGCTGCTCCTGCTACTGATCTTCATCCTGCAGAACGGTCAGCGTACGGACGTGCACTTCTTCGGCGCGCAGGGGCAACTGCCGATGGGAGTCGCGCTGCTGCTCGCCGCGGTGTTCGGCGTGCTGCTGGTGACCATCCAAGCCACCATGCGGCGCATCATCCAGCTGCG
This sequence comes from Micromonospora deserti, assembly GCF_003236335.1. Taxonomy (GTDB): domain Bacteria; phylum Actinomycetota; class Actinomycetes; order Mycobacteriales; family Micromonosporaceae; genus Micromonospora; species Micromonospora deserti. The sequence goes on along the minus strand of NZ_POUB01000044.1, from coordinate 22,368 downwards.
GCTGTTGACCGGCAGGCGCCGCACCCCCTACACCAGCACCATCACCCGTCCAGACCCCGCCGACGCCGACCCGGGCGCCGACGTACCGGAGGGACGGAAATCATGATCCGTTCTGCCGAGGACCGCATGACGTGGGTCTGCACCCGTGAGCCGCCAACGGCACGCCTGCGGCTGACCGACTCGCCGTCCAGCCGCGCGATGCTCGACGGCGGTTGGTGGCCGACCTCACGAGACCCGGTCGTCGAACTGTGCAGCCTGGTCACCGCGCTTACCGCCCGGCGTGGCGTGATCGAACGGATTATGCTGCAGCCGGCGGCCTGGGACAGGCATCCATGCCGGATCGGAGTCGACGGCGCCGTGGTGCGGGTGGGCTGGTTCAGCACCCTCGGGGCCGCGCTGGTGATCGTCACAGGCCCGAGGGATCTGCGGATCGACCTGGCCGTGATAGCGCCGGAGACCACGGACGCCGTGGCGACGGCGGCCATGCTCGCGGCTTCCCGCCCCGCCAACACCACCCGCGCCGCCGATATCCTGTTCATACCGCCCAGCCCTCACTCGCGACGGTTGGCAGGACACGGCGACGATGTAGCCGTCTGGGAGACCGAAGGCGGCCACGTTCAGCTCGATCGACGATCCACAGCGCCGGCCCGGACCTGACGCTCCAACCGGCCCGGGACGGGAGGCACGGGGTCCGGGACTTCGGTTCGAAGTCCCGGACCCAGGCCGATGGCCGGTCACCGATTGAAGGTCCGAAGAGCGGAGCAACCGCATGGAGTTCGACGTCACCATCGAGATTCCCAAGGGAACACGCAACAAGTACGAAATGGATCGCCGGACCGGTCGGATCCGACTGGACCGCACCCTGTTCACCGCTACCCAGTACCCGGCCGACTACGGCTTCATCGAACACACCCTCGGCGAAGACACCGACCCCCTCGACGCGCTGGTGCTGGTGCAGGAACCCACCTTTCCCGGCTGCCTCATCCGATGCCGGGCCATCGGCATGTTCCGGATGCGGGACGAGAAGGGGCCCGACCCGAAGGTGCTGTGCGTGCCCACCGCTGACCCCCGCCTCGCGCACCTGGGCGACATCACGGATCTGGAACACTTCCACAAGCTGGAGATCCAACACTTCTTCGACGTGTACAAGGACCTGGAGCCGGGCAAAAGCGTCGACGTCGAACGCGGGATCTGGGCCGGCCGGACCGAAGCCGAGGCGGAGGTCAGACGCTCACAGGAACGCGCCCGCCAGCCGACCTCTGCCGGATGACCACGCCAGGCCGAGCCCTCGGAGCCCTCGTACGCGGCCGTTCTGCGCACCTCACCCGGCCGGTGGTGGCATCCGACCGGCGCGTCCACACCGCCGTCCGTGAGCATGACCGTTGCGGACGGCTTAACAAGGGAGCATTCGATGAGGATCGCCAGGGACCGGATCGTCAGTGCCCTGCGGGACCGCGGCCAGCAGGTCAGGGCCGACTGGGTAGAGCGCGAACTACCGGAGCGGGTGAACCCGGCTGAGCACACGGGGCTGCTCGCCACCCTGCGTCTCGATCCGGCCGACCTCGCCGATGCGCCGTCCCCGTGAGGGTCGCCCTGCTCGGACCGATCGCCTGGCGGACACCCCCACGCCACTACGGCCCCTGGGAGCAGGTGACCGGCCTGCTCGCCGAAGGGCTGGTCACCCGTGGCGTGGACGTGACCCTCTTCGCGACGCTGGACTCGGTCACCTCCGCCACCCTCGACGGCGTGTGCCCCCGGGGGTACGCCGAGGATCCGGACCTGGACGGCCGGGTGTGGGAGGCGATGCACGTCTCCCACGCGATGGCCCGTTCCGGGCGGTTCGACCTGGTGCACAACCACCTCGACTGGCTGCCGCTGGCCTTCGCCGAACACTGCCGCGCTCCGCTGCTCACCACCGTCCACGGCTTCTCCGGCGCGGGGATCCTCCCCGCGTACGCCCGGGCCCGCTCGTCCTACGTGTCGATCTCCGACGCCGACCGGAGCGCCGAACTCGACTACGTCGCCACCGTTCACCACGGTGTCGACCTCACCGGGCTGCCGTTCACCCGCGACGCCGGCCCCGGACTGGCCGCCTTCGGCCGGATCCATCCCGACAAGGGCACCCACACCGCCATCGAGATCGCCCGCCTCGCCGGCCGGCCCCTGACCATTTGCGGCATCGTGCAGGACGAGCGGTACTTCGCCGAACAGGTGGCCCCGCACATCGACGGCGACCAGGTCGTGTTCCTCGGATCGGTCGGCCCCCGACGACGAGCGGAGGTATTGGGCGCGAGCACTGCCCTACTGCACCCGATCGCCTTCGATGAGCCGTTCGGACTGTCGGTGGTGGAGTCCATGGCCTGCGGCACGCCGGTCGTCGCGTACGCCCGGGGGTCCATGCCGGAGGTCGTCGACGAAGGGGTGACGGGATTTCTCGTACACACGGTCGGGCAGGCCGTCGACGCGGTCACCCGGGTCGCCGGCCTTGACCGGGCCGGCTGCCGGGCGCGCGCACGGCAGCGCTTCGGCGCGGACCGGATGGTCACCGACTACCTGTCCGTCTACGACCACCTCACCCGCCGCTGAACCCGGGCGACCGTCGATTCCTGACCGGGCAGCAGCCCCGCCCCCGGATCCGTTCCGCCGGCCACACACGCTGGCCGGCGTGCACCGTCACCGCGTGAGGTCGCCCCCGTACCCCGGCGGCCGACAACCGGAAGGCACGACACCCATGCCCAGCTATGGATTCCTCAGCACCCACCCGCCGACCCGGTGCGGACTGGCCACCTTCAACTTCGCCCTCGCCGCCCACCTGACCGTCGACGGCACGCGCGGCGGGATCGTGCGGGTCACCGACGGCAGCGACGACCAGCGGGCCCTGCCCGGGGTCGTGCACACCTGGTCGACGCGCACCCCGGCCGGCTGGCGGAACGCCGCCGCCGCCCTGAACACCTTCGACGTGGCCGTCGTGCAACACGAGTACGGCATCTACCCCGGCGCCGACGGCGAGGACGTCCTGCCGTTGCTGCGCCGGCTGACCGTGCCGAGCATCGTGGTCCTGCACACTGTGCTCCGCCAGCCCTCTGCCCGGCAGAGGTCCCTGCTGGAGCAGATCGTCGCCGCCGCCGGTGCGGTCGTCACGATGACCGACACGGCCCGCGACCGGCTGCTCGTCGGCTACACCGTGCTCCCGGACAAGGTCACGGTTATCCCGCACGGGGTCGCCGAGCATGTCGGCGTACCCGCCCACCGCCGTACCCGCCCCCACCTGCTGACCTGGGGGCTGCTCGGTCCCGGCAAGGGCATCGAGTGGTCGTTGCGGGCCCTCGCACGGTTGCAGGACCTCGACCCGACCCCGACCTACACCGTCGCGGGCCGGACCCATCCGAAGGTGATCGCGCACCAGGGGGAGGCGTACCGGGCGGGACTGCACCGGCTCGGCGCACAGCTGGGCGTCGCGCATGCCGTGGACTACCAGGACGTCTACCACGACCAGCCCACACTCGGCCGGTTGATCCGCTCCGCCGACGTGGTGGTGCTGCCCTACGACTCCCACGAACAGGTCACCTCCGGGGTGCTCATCGAGGCGGTGGCCGCCGGGGTACCCGTCGTGGCCACGGCGTTCCCGCACGCCGTCGAGCTGCTCACCAACGGCCCCGGTCTGGTCGTACCCCATCAGGAGCCGGCGGCGCTGGCCGCCGCGATCCGGCGGGTCCTGACCGAACCGGGCCTGGCCGCCCGGCTGGCCGGCGGTATCCGGCCACTGGCCGCCGACCTGCGCTGGCCGGTGGTGGCCGCCCGATACGGCACCCTCGCCGAGCGGATCGTCGCCCCCCGCGCCTCCGTGGTCAGCGCGGCGTCGGCGTGACCGCGACCACCGGCCGCCCCAGCACCCCGGACAGCGGCCCCCGGCTGACCGTGCCCAGACCGGGCTTCGCGCACCTGAGCCGGTTGAGCGACGACACCGGCCTGTTCGAGCACGCCCGGCACGCCACCGTCCGCCGCGAGCACGGCTACTGCACCGACGACGTCGCCCGCGGTCTGGTCGTCACCAGCCGCGAGCCGGAGCCGACCGAGGAGGTGCTCCGGCTCGCGGAGCGCTACCTCGCCTTCCTGACCCACGCGCAGGACGCCGCCGGTGCGTTCCACAACCGCCTAGGACACGACCGGCGCTGGACCGACCAGCCTGGCCTCGGCGACTGGTGGGGCCGGGCACTGTGGGGGCTGGGCACCGCCGCCGCCCGCAGTCCCGCCGCCTGGATCCGGCAGGAGGCGCTCGTCGCCTTCAGCCGGGGTGCCGCGCGGCGCTCCCCGGCGCCGCACGCGATGGCCTTCGCCGGGCTCGGCGCCGCCGAGGTGCTGCGCCGCCACCCGGCCCACTCCGCCGCGGCCGCGCTGCTGGCGGACGCGGCCACCACGATCGGCGCCCCCGGACCCGACCCGCGGTGGCCCTGGCCGCAGCAGCGGCTGACCTATGCCAGCGCGGCCCTCGCGGAAGTCGTCATCGCCGCCAGCCAACTGCGCCACGACGGCCCACCGCTCGACGACGGACTGCGGATGCTCAACTGGCTGCGCGACGTCCAACTACGCAACGGACGGCTGTCGGTCGTGCCGGCCGCCGGGTGGCGATGCGGCGCGGTGCGGCTTCGCCACGACCAGCAGCCCATCGAGGTCGCCGCCTTCGCCGACGCCTGCGCCACGGCCGCCACGGTCACCGGCGACCCCGGGTGGGAGTCCGGCGTGCGGCAGGCGGTCGGGTGGTTCCTCGGCGACAACGACATCGGCACGCGGATGTGGGATCCGGCGACCGATGGCGGCTACGACGGGCTGACCCCGCACGGTCCCAACCTCAACCAGGGCGCCGAATCCACCCTCGCGCTCATCTCCACCCTGCAGCACGCCCGGCGGTGGTCATGACCGGCGCCCTGGCCGTCCGGCGGGACGTCACTCTCACCCCCGATCCACGCCGGGTCATCGTCAAGCTCTTCGTCCCGGGCGAGGACGCCGCTCTGGTACGCACCCGCGCGGGTGCGCTCATCGACCGCATCGCCCACCTCGACGACGAGGAAACCGGCCGGCTGCTGCGGGACACCTTCGACCGCTTCGGTACCCGGCACCGCGACCTGGACCGCACGTTCCACCACCACTACGACCTCGTCCGGCACCGCATCGCCCGGGCCCGGGACCTTTCCCCCACCACCCGGCTCCTGGTCGGCGCCTACTTCAGCCACGAGTATGCGGTCGAGGCGGCGGCCCTGTGCAACCCCTCGATGGTGGCCCACCCCGACCAGACCGGGCTGGGCGCCGGGCAACTGCGCGTCGCAGTCAGCCTGCGCCAGATCGGCGAGGGGCACCTGTCGTCCATCGGGTTCGCCACCGCCGTCCTCGGGCCCGGGCTCCGGCTCGCCGTCACCGACCGGTCCGGCCCCCTGGTCGTCGGGCAGCGGGCCGGCGTACGGCACCGTCGGGACCTCCTCGCCGCCGGCCTGACCGAGGTGGACTGCGACAACGAGATCACCGCCACCGTGCTGGACGCCCTGCCCGAACGCTACGACGAGGCCACCTTCGAGCGGGTGCTCGGCAACCTGCCACCGGACCTGCTCTCCCGCAGCACCGGACTGGGCACCCTCGAAGACCTGCGCCGCACCAACGCCGCCAGCTACGCCACGACTTTCCCCGCCGACACGGCCCTGCACCAACGGGTGCTCTGGCCCGCCACCCCGGCGGAGAGCAACGGCATGGAGGACGCCCGGTTCGTCAGGTTCACCGACGAGGCCGGGCCGGTGTACCGGGCCACCTACACCGCCTACGACGGACGGCGCATCGCTACCCGTGCGCTGGCCAGCAGCGACCTGCGCCGCTTCGAGATCACCCCGATGCGGGGGCCGGGCGCCCGCAACAAGGGCGTCGCGCTGTTCCCCCGTACCGTCGGCGGCCGGCATCTCGCCCTGTGCCGCGCCGACGGCGAGACCATCGGCCTGACCTGCCCGGACGCCGAGAACCGGTGGCAGCTGCCGCTGCCCCTGCACGTCCCCCGCGACAGCTGGGAACTGATCCAGGTCGGCAACTGCGGATCCCCCATCGAAACCGATGCCGGCTGGCTCGTGCTCACCCACGGGGTCGGCCCGATGCGCCGGTACGCCATCGGCGCGCTCCTGCTCGACCTGCACCGACCGGAACGGGTCGTCGCGCGGCTCCCCGGTGCGCTCCTGTCACCCGACAACGCTGACCAGGACGGATACGTCCCCAACGTCGTCTACTCCTGCGGCGGCCTCGTACACGAGGGTGAGCTGTGGCTGCCGTACGGGGCCAGTGACGCCCGGGTCGGGTTCGCCACCGTGCCGGTGGCCACGCTCCTCGCCGGGATGGTGGAATCCGCGCCAGCACACCGGGCGGCCGGGACGGATGAGCGGCCGCCGGCACGGCGGTCCGGACGGTGAGTGTCGACGTACGCCGACCGCCCGGTCGCACGTGCGGCGACAGGGCGGTGGAATCCCGCGCAGGTGTGAACGGCCCGGGACCGGCGGCTCAGGCATAGTCGTCGGAGAGGTGCCGCCGCAGCAGCCCGGCCGTGCCGGTGGAGGCTCGGCCGTCCGCCGCGTCGTCGTCGCTGTGCTGGTGGGCGGGCTATCGGGGCAGTGCGGGTCCGGTGGATTCGCGTATGACGAGCCGGCCGTGTTGGCGGATGACGCCGGAGTTGGCGTTGCCGTCGAGGGCGGCAAGTAGGTGGTTGCCGGCGGTGGCGCCGAGTTGTTCGAGGTTGAGATCGACGGTGGTTAGGGGTGGGCGGCAGTCCGCGGCGAAGTCTTCCCAGTTGTCGTAGCCGACGATCGCCACGTCGTCGGGGATTCGTCGGCCGAGGTCGCGGAGGGCGTCGGCGACTCCGGCGGCGACCTGGTCGTTGCCGCAGAAGATCGCGTCGATGTCGGGGCAGGCGGCCACCAGCAGGCGTGCCGCGTGTCGGCCCCACCGCTGTGACCATTCGCCGAACAGGGGGTCGCCGGCCGGGAGGAGTCCTGCCTCGGCGAGGACTGCCCGAAGTCCGGCCGCCCGGTCTCGGGCGGCGCGGTAGCTTTCCGGTCCGGTGATGTGCCCGATTCTGCGTCGGCCGTGTAGGACCAGGTATTCGGCGGCGAGTCGGGCGCCGCCTTCGTCGTCGGCGACGATCGACAGGTCGCGCGGGTCGGCTGACTCGGCATAGGCGTAGACCACCGGGACGGGGATGTCCCGGGTCAGCGATGGGCTGACGTCGTTGCTGTCGCCGACGACGATGAACCCGTCGACCTGACGTGCCAACAGCGTGCGGATGTAGTGCTGGCGGCGGATGGCGTCGCCGCGGGCGTCGCACAGCAGGACGGACATCTGTCCGTTGCCGAGGGCGTTCTCGGCGCCGAGCAGGATCGGGATGGAGAACCGACCGCCGAGTTCGTCGGTGAGCAGCCCGACCGTGCGGGTGCGGCCGGAGATTAGACCGGACGCCAGCACGTTGGGTTGGAAGCACAGTTCGGCGGCGGCACGCAGCACCCGCTCCCGGGTGGCCGGAGCGACCTCGGCGCGGCCGTTCAGCGCCTTGGACGCGGTGGCGACGGAGACGCCGGCGCGGTTCGCCACATCGCTCAGCGTCACTGACTGTGATCGTCGTCGGCCCACCGAAAGCCTTTCGCAAGGATTTCAGGGCAACCGCCAGGAGCGGGTTACCCCTCGTGTTCGTGGAAAGCGTAGAGCGCGAAGCGCCTTTGAGGAAGCGGAGGACGGCGTCGAGAACGGCTCAGTTTTTACTCGTACGACATCTTGCCGAAACCGTTTTCGTACGACACGCTAGCGGCGGAAAGTGACACCCGTCACCTCGGCCGCGGCGGTGCCGACGTGATGCACGAGCTGTGCCGGATCCGGCGGGAGGCGGAGGAGCGATGGGGACATCCGAGGCATCCCGCACGGAGGCCGTGCGGGCAGCAGCGTTGTCGGAGGTGAGCTCAGCCCGTCGAGCGATTTTGCGCGACGGGCCGCGCGGAACGTCCACATCGCACGGCGGTTCGGCGCGCCGCCGGCGCCGATCCGGGCACCACGCCCTGACCCTGCCGCGTCGGCGGAGTGCCGGCTGCTGATCGGTCAGCCGCATTGCACCGTGGCCAGCACTGCCGCCGGCGGGGAAACCCTCGCCGACCTCGCCGAACCGGCGGGCGTCGAGCTGTAGCCCCACCTCATCGAGAAGAACGAAGGTCATTCCCGGAGTGAACCCCGGCTCGTGGGGGCCGCTAGCGGCTCCCTCCGAGCGATGAACCCTAGGAGAGAAGACCATGAGGAAGACAGTGGGCAGGCGTACTGCCCTACGTTCGCTGGCAGGAGCCCTTGTGGCGACGCTGACCCTCGGCGTGGGCGCGTGCGGCAGCGATGACCCGAGTGGCCCGAGCGCCGCCGAGGCCGGCCCCAACGGCATCGACGACGGCAGCGAGCTCACCCTGTGGACCCGCGCCCCGCTCGAGAAGCAGGCGAAGCTTCTCGTCGACGCCTACAACTCTAGCCACCAGAACAAGGTCAAGCTGACCGTCGTTCCTAACGACGACTATGTCGCGAAGGTCGGTGCGGCGGCAGGCTCGGGTGGCCTACCGGACCTCTTCGCCGCCGACATCGTCTACGTGCCGAACTGGGTGAACCAGGGCCTGTTCCAGGACCTCAGCGCAAACATCAACGGCCTCAGCTTCAAGGACTCGATCAACAAGGGGCACCTCTCGGCCGGCAAGCTCGACGGCAAGGAGCATGTCCTGCCCTTCGTGCTGGACCTGTCGATGCTGTTCTGGAACAAGCAGTTGTTCAGGGATGCCGGACTGGATCCGGAGAAGGCCCCGGCAACGCTCGAGGAGTACGCCGCCGCCGCCAAGGCCGTCCAGGCAACGAAGAAGGACGGCGTCTACGGCACGGCGGCCGGCCTGAACTGCGGCGGGTGCCTGGTCTTCACCTGGTTCCCCTCCATCTGGGCCGGCGGCGGTCAGGTGCTGGGTGCGGAAGGCACCGAGTCCAAGCTCGCCGACGACACCGCCCAGAAGGTCTACCGCACCTGGCAGGACCTGTGGAAGTCGGGCGCTGTGCTGCCCTCCTCGGCGGGGGAGACGGGTCCGACCTGGACCGCCGGATTCACCGAGGGCAAGGTCGGTCTGATGTTCTACCCGGCGACGCTGCTCTCGTCGACCCCGTTCGACGTCGGTGTGGCCGGGATCCCCGGCCCTAACGGCGGTGCCTCCACCTTCGTCGGTGGCGATGGCATCGGTGTTTCGAAGGACTCCAAGAAGGGGGCGCAGGCCTGGAACTTCCTGAGCTGGATGATGTCTGAGGAAGCCCAGGTCGAGGTGCTGGCGAAGAATAAGGACGTGGTGTCGCGCGCCGACCTCGCGAACAACAAGTACGCCGTCGAGGACCCGCGGCTGGTCACCATCAACGAGGTGGCCGGTAAGGGTGACACCCCCGTCGCGCTGAACTTCCAGCAGGCGTTCAACGCGCCGAACAGCCCGTGGCTGACTCTGGTCCGCAACCAGGTGCTCAACGGAGGCGGCGACCTTCAGAAGGACAACGCCGAGATCACCGCCGTGCTCAAGCAGTAGCTGTTCACCGCAGGCGTGTGCCGACCGGCGACTTCTTCGGCCCGGCATACGCCTGCGGTGGGACCCGCACGCCCTCACCGATATGCCCGCGCTGAATGAACAAGAGGCTCCGATGAGCGTCACCGCACCCTCTCGCCCGCCCAGCCCGGCGGTGCGTGGCCGCGCCCGTCCTCCCGGGCGTCAGGCACTGCTCGGCTGGCTCTACGCGACGCCGACAGCAGTCTTCGTCGTGCTGCTGTTCGCTGTGCCGCTGCTGCTCGTCGTCAAGATGTCGGTGTCGAGATGGCCGCTGCTGACCGGCGACCAGGGAATCAACGCGCCCGACAACTTCGTGAAGGCGATCAACCATCGCTTCTTCACCGACTCGGTGGTGTTCACCGTCAAGTACACGGTGCTCGCGACCGTGCTGTTGCTAGCTCTCGGGTTGGGGCTGGCCCTGCTCGTGCAGGAGTCGAGCCGGTGGAACAACCTGCTCCGGGCCTCGTTCCTGATTCCCAGCGCCCTCGGGCTGGCCTCGGCGTCCCTGTTGTTCTACGTGCTCTACTCGCCGTACGCGAGCCCGCTGGCACCGGTGATGGATCACCTGGGCGTCACCTTTCTCGGTTCACCGAACGCGGCGCTCTTCTCGACGACCTTCCTCATCGTGTGGCGTTACGCCGGCTTCTACATGGTGCTCATGCTCGTCGGCCTGCAGGGCATACCGGCGGACGTGTACGAAGCCGCCCGCTCGGACGGCGCCAGCCGATGGCAGACCTTCCGAAAGATCACCCTGCCGCTGTTGCGCCCGACGCTGGCACTGACCACCGTGCTCTGCGTGACCGGCTCCCTGCTTGCCTTCGAGCAGTTCTACATCCTGACGAAGGGCGGTCCGGATAACAGCACCATCACCGTCGTCCAACTTATCTACATGGTGGCGTTCCAGGGACAAAACGACCTAGGAGTGGCGGCGGCCATCTCCGTCATCGTGCTGCTGGCCCTGATTCTCATCAATGCGCTGCAACTGCGCGCGTTCCGGTCCGAGGAGAGCTGAGCCGATGGCCGTCCTTTCCCGATCCAGCTCGACCGCGGCCGGCGGACCACCTTCGCCACCCGATTCGGCGCCGGTTGGTCCGACCAGAACGAATGGTGTCACGATCGCTGGCATCGCGCTGCGCACGCCGTACTGGGTTTTCACCGGAGCGGTGGGATTGATTTTCCTGGCTCCGCTGCTGTGGACGGCGGTCGCCTCGGTCGCCCCGCAGGCCGGCACGAGCCAGACAGATGGCTGGGGGATCGGCAACTACGAAACGCTGGCAAACTATCAGGCCGGCATCTGGTGCTACCTCGCGAACTCGGCGTTCGTCTCCCTGACCACGGTCGCCCTGACGCTGCTGATCTCCTTCCTCGGCGGGTACGCGTTCGCGCGGTTCCGCTTTCCTGGCAGGAACATCCTGTTCCTGGTCACGCTCGCCATCCTCATGGTTCCGTACGCGACGCTGCTGATCCCGCTCTACGTGCTGCTCAACAAGGTGGGGTTGCAGAACTCCCTCGTCGGCGTGGCCCTGGTGCTCACGATGTTCCAACTGCCGTTCTCCACCTTTCTGATGCGTATCTCCTTCGAGGCGGTGCCACGCGAACTCGACGAGGCCGCGATGGTCGACGGATGCTCATCGTTCAGCGCGCTGTGGCGCGTGCTGCTGCCTGCGGTGAAGCCGGGCCTCATCACCGTCGGGCTGTTCGCATTCCTCGCCGCGTGGAACGATTTCATGGCACCCCTGATCCTCATCAACGACACCGAGCGCATGACCCTTCCGCTCGCGGTGTCGAATCTGCGCGGCCAGGTCCAAGGTGTCGTCGACTACGGGGCGACCGAAGCGGGCGTCGTCGTTCTCGCCCTACCGTGCATCGTTCTGTTCCTGCTACTCCAACGACACTACGTGCGGGGCTTCATGTCCGGTGCGCTGAAAGGATGACAATGAGCGGCACCGCGCCTACGGCCGCGCCTGTCCTGCCGATCCGTGGTCGATTCCGGCCACTCGGGTTGGACGAAGTCCGCGTCACCGGCGGATTTTGGGCCGAGCGTCAAAAAATCAACGGCGTCGCGACACTGGAGCACATCGAGCACTGGCTTGAGCGAGAAGGCTGGATTCGGAACTTCGACCTTGCCGCGCACGGCGACCTTTCCCGTGATCGCCGCGGACGCGAATTCTCCGACTCTGAGGTCTACAAGTTCATCGAGGCGATGGCGTGGGAGATCGGCGGGACCGGCGATGCGGAACTCGAGTCGAGATTCCGAGCCGTCGTGCGTCGGGTGGCCGCGGCGCAAGAGCCCGACGGTTACCTCAACACCAAGTTCGGTCGCCCGGGGCAGGCACCGCGGTGGTCCGACCTTGAATGGGGCCACGAGCTCTACTGTGTCGGTCACCTCCTCCAGGCCGCGGTCGCCCGCGCCCGGACGCGTCCAGGCGCCGACGACGGGCTGCTCGAGGTCGCCCGCCGCGCTGCCGACAACGTGTGCGAGACGTTCGGACCGGACGGCATCGACGGCCTCTGCGGGCACCCGGAGATCGAGAGCGCGCTGGTGGAGTTCGCCCGAACCACCGGTGACGATCGCTACCTGGCCCAGGCCGCTCTCTTCGTCGACCGGCGGGGCCATGGCCGGCTCAGCGATGTGGAATTCGGTCGGGAGTACTTCCAGGACGAGCTTCCCGTCCGGCAGGCGACAGTTCTGCGTGGGCACGCGGTGAGGGCGAACTATCTCGCCGCCGGCGCCGTCGACGTCGCGGTCGAACTGAAGGAGGCCAGCCTGCTGGAAGCGGTACGCAACCAGTGGAAGAACGCGGTGGCGCGGCGCACGTACATCACCGGCGGGCAGGGCTCACGCCACCAGGACGAAGCGTTCGGCGGGGACTGGGTGCTGCCCCCCGACCGCGCCTACTCCGAGACCTGTGCCGGTATCGGCTCGGTGATGCTCGCGTGGCGGCTGCTACTCGCCGACGGCGACCCTCAGTACGCCGACCTCATCGAACGGACCCTCTTCAACGTGGTGTCGACCTCCCCGTCGGCTGACGGGCGGAGCTTCTTCTACACCAACACCTTGCACCGCCGTGAGCTCGGCACCCTTCCCGACGCCGACCAGCCCAGCCTCCGCGCGGCGGCCTCGCTGCGGGCGCCCTGGTTCGAGGTCTCCTGCTGCCCGACCAACGTCGCTCGCACCCTGGCCAGCTTGACGGCGTACGTCGCCACCGTCGACGACGAGGGCCTGCAACTGCACCAGTACCTGCCCTGCACCGTCGAGCACCGCCTCGCCGACGGGCGTGACCTGTGCGTGACGGTTGCTACCGACTACCCTCGCAGCGGGCAGATCCGGGTGCGGATCGACAGCGACGACGACCACCCCTGGTCGCTGTCGTTGCGAGTGCCCGACTGGGCGGCCCAGGGGGCGACGGTGACCGTTGCCGGGGACACCCGGCCGGTCGGCCCGGGTGTCGTCACCGAGCGACGGACGTGGCGACGCGGCGAGGAGATCGTGCTCTCCCTGCCGATGGCGCCCCGGTTCACCTACCCGGACGAGCGCATCGACGCGGTCCGTGGCTGCGTCGCCGTGGAGTACGGCCCGCTCGTGCTCGCCCTGGAGTCCGTGGACGTCCCGGGCATCCAGACGGTCGACGAAGTCCGCGTCGACACCAGTCAGCCGCCCCGCCTGGTTGACGGCAGGGTCACCGTGCGCTGCCGGCGGGTACATCCGCAGAACCACGAATGGCCCTATCGGACCGACGCGGCCGAGTCGGCACCGGTGGTCGGCCAGGGGCTCGACGAGGTGGCGCTGGTGGAGTACCACGCGTGGGCCAACCGAGGGCCCTCGACGATGCGCGTCTGGCTCCCCACGGTGCCGACCAGCCGGAACGTGCCGGCGAACTGACGTGATGTCAACGCTGCCGGTCAAGGGCTGGCCACGTCCGCCGGCAACCACATACCGCTCGAACCCCCACCACGGCGCAGCGCTGGTGTCGCCTCGCCCCGGCAGGCAGCACCGATAGCAAGGAGGAAGAGAACATGACCCGTAGACGCGTGAGGAGGGTGCCCCTCTGGGTCGCCCTGGCCGCGCTAGTGGTGGGCGGGACGGTCGTGCCGGCCCCGGCCCACGCCGCCAGCCCGATCCTGCCCGGCAACGAGGGTGACGTAGGCGTTTACACCAACGGGCAGAGCCACGCCATGGACATCGGCGATCCCGTCTACAGCAACGTCGGCGAGGTCGCCAACCAGCTCAAGCCCGGCGTGCCGTTCACCGCGGCGAACATGCACCAGTCGATCTTCGACAAGGACCTCGCCGCCGGCGGGACGGACTACTACCTCGACCGCGTTCTGGGCGTGCGCGGAACCCTCGGATCAGCGGTGCTGATGACCCGCGGCCGCTCCCTGTACCTGCGCGGCGCGAGCAACAACAACTTCACCGTCATGGGCTTCGCCGGCAGTGCGCACGTCGGCGGCCCCAACAACCTCGGCAACCTGTACACCGTCACCGTGCCCGGGCAGACCGTCACCGAGGTCAACGCGAACCGGTTCAACGCGCCGAGCCACGCCAAGAGCCGCTACACGATCGGCACCACCGGGGTCACCGCCGATCTGACCAAGTTCATCACCTACGACAACGTCGCGGTCACCGCCATCGACTTCGCCAACCCCGGTGGCTCGGCGGCCACCTTCACCGTGCGCGCCGCCTCGCCGCTGGCGACACAGGCCGGACAGGGCACGGCCGAGCTCACCGGTACCCGCACCATCACCAGTGGGTCCAACAACGGACTCGTCGACACCGCCTGGGACTCGATCAGGATCAACCTCACCGGTACCGGTTTCAGCCGTACCGGGACCAACCTCGACCGCGAAGTCACCGTGCCCGCCGGCGGGTCGGTGTCGCTGTCGGTCGTCGGTGCCGTCTCCTCGGCCACCCTGCCCAAGACGGTCGAGAGCTACCAGGAGTACGCCGGGATGTCGCCGGCCACGGCCGTGCGTACCGGCATCACCGAATTCAACCGCCGCTGGGCACAGGACGTCCCCTACATCAACGTGCCCGACCCCGCACTGGAGAAGGCCATCGTCTACCGCTGGTGGGGTGAGCGGTACAACACCCTCGACGCCAACGCGTCCGGCCACGTCTACCAGTACCCGACGACGATCGAGGGGGTGAACCTCTATCAGAACGCCGTGGCGCTGACCCAGCCGATGCACCTGCAGGACACCAAGTGGCTGCGTACGCCCTATCTGCCGTACGGCCAGATCCTCAACATCGGCGAGCTGTCCGGCTCCTCGGCCTTCCTGGACAGCCCGGGGCACACGAGCTGGAACAACCACTACTCGCAGTACCTCGGCACGGCCGGGCTCGAGGCCTACAACGTGCACGGTGGTGGTAAGGAGATCGCCCGGAAGTTCGCCCAGTACTTCGAGGGCGACGGCGTCGGCCAGCTCGAGCACTACGACGGCAACAACGACAAGCTGATCGCCTACGACACCAACTACATGCCGGGCAACGACGCCGACGCCATCACCTTCGGCTACCCGAAGACCAACGCCGGCGCACCCGGCGCGCGGACGATCGAGCGCCCCGAGTCGGCGTACGTGTGGGGCGCGTTCGACGCCGCCCGGCAGCTCTACCAGATCTCCGGCGCCGACCAGGCCAAGGTCGACCAGATGGCGACCGGCGCCAACGACATCCGCAGCGCGGTCCTCAACCGGCTGTGGAGCCCCGACATGCGGATGTTCCTGGCCGGCACGTCGCACGGTGCCACCAGCGCGGCCAGCTCCAACGGCAGGCCCAACCCGCTCCCCACCTCAGCTCGTGACCTGATCCCGGCCAAGGAGTCGAACCTCTACGACATCTACGCCGAGAACCTCATCCCGTTCGACCAGTGGCAGACGTACGTCGACGGGTTCCGTTTCCTGACCTACGGCGACAACTTCCCGATCTTCCCGTTCTACACCGCCAACCAGTACGACCGGTCGGCCTACGGGATCGGCGGCTCCAACAACTTCTCCAACATCAACTTCACCGTGCAGTACCGCGGCGTCCGCTCGGCGCTGCGCCACTACGACCCGGAGCAGAAGTACCTCAACCCGGCCTACGCCAAGCGGCTGCTGGACTGGATGGCCTGGAGCGTCTACCCGGGTGCGGACATGCGGGTCGCGAACCAGGCGGAGTACTACTCCAACTGGAACCCGACCACAAAGACCTACAACCGCAACAACCCGAACCACATCATGCTCGGCAACATGAACTACATCCTCGTCGAGGACATGGCGGGCCTCCAGCCGCGCTCCGACGACAAGATCGAGCTGTGGCCGATCAAGTTCGGGTACGAGCACTTCATGGTCAACAACCTGCGCTACCACGGGCAGGACGTCACCATCGTCTGGGACCCCGACGGCAGCAAGTACGGCCTGGGCGCCGGCTACAGCCTGTTCCTGAACGGTGAGAAGAAGGTCAGCACCGACAAGCTCGGCAAGCTCACCTACGACCCGAACACCAATCAGGTCCAGGCCGAGGACGGCCTGACCGTCACCTTCACCGCGACGAACGGAACCGGCTTCCCGAGCGCGGTGAACACCTCGATCGAGGACAACCGTGTCGTCGAGTACCTCAAGACGGCCGGCATCGACCTCACCGAGGACGCGCCGAACCTGGCGGCGGGAGCCGACCTCAGCTCGTCGTACACCCAGCAGGGCGTGCGGCCGACGCCCTGGCGGCAGTTCCACACGCCAGGCTGGAGCACCACCTCGATGAACTACACGCCCGGCGCCATCAAGGAGACGGAGCGGCCCGTGTCGCTGGCGGCCGTGACCGACGGAGTCACCGCCAACGAGCCGTACTGGGGCAACTACGGCACGACCGAGCGGAACGGCTTCATCGAGCTCGACCTCGGGTCGGCCAAGTCCTTCGACAACGTGAAGGTGGTCTTCGCCAGCGACCGCCAGGCCGGTGGCTACCGCGAGCCCGCCCGCTGGTGGGTCCAGGTGCCCGACGGTAACGGAGGGTGGAAGGAGGTGCCGGACCAGTTCAAGAACCCCACCGTCCCCGCGGCGAAGTTCAACGAGGCGCTCTTCAAGACCGTCAGCTCGAACAAGCTGCGCATCGCGTTTACGAACAACCCGACCTTTTTCACCGCCATCTCCGAGATCCAGGTGTTCGATTCCGGACGCGACGTACCGGAGGTCTCCAACCAGGCACCCGTCGTCACCGCGACGCGCGACGGCTCCGCGGATGGCAACCTGTCCACCCGCCTGGTCGCCACGGCCTTCGACGACGGCATCCCGTACGACAGCGAGCTCACCTTCGGCTGGGAAACCGTATCGGCACCACAGGGAGCGGGCGTCATCTTCTCCGACGCGAAGGCGCTGACGACGCGGGTTACCGGCACGGTCGCCGGTGACTACGTGTTCCGCTTCTTCGCCAACGACGGCGAGAAGCGGTCGGAGGCGACCGTGGCGGTGACCCTCGCCAAGCGAGACGTCGTCGCGGAGTTCGGCGCCTCGGCGACGATCAGCACCAGCGGCACCGCATCGTGGGAGAACCACCAGCGGGTCAACGAGGCCACCACCCCGATCAGCTCGAGCCCGGGCGCAGGGAACGGCTGGGGTAACTGGGGACAGACGCAGAACGGCACCAGCCCCGAGCGCGAGGCGTGGATCCAGTACCGGTGGAACTCACCGGTGCGGCTGTCCTCGACCGACATCTACTGGTACGACGACAACGGCGGCACCCGCCGGCCCACAGCCAGCACCTACGCCATCGAAAGCTCCGAGAACGGCACCACCTGGGCGCCCGTCACCCTCACCGACGGATCGACGTACGCCGGGGGACTGGCCATTGACACCTTCAACCGCTTCAACTTCGAACCGGTCACGACCAGCTACCTGCGCATCCGCATCTGGGGTGTCATGGGTAGCGGTGCGGGCACGGGCGTGCTGCGCTGGCGCGCCAACGGCGAGACCGTCGACTCGGTGCGCTCGCCGGTGCTGATCCGCACCGGCGTGGGCCTGGTGCCAACCCTGCCGAGCACGCTCGACGCGGTCTACGCCAGCGGCGCTCGCGGCACCGTCGCGTTCAAGTGGCAGGAGATCACGCCCGAGATGGTCGCCGAGCCCAACGTCGACCCGTTCGTGGTCTACGGCACCAACGACGCGTACGGCCTGATCGCCGAGGCCCGCATCTACGTGCGGTCCGAGATGTCCCCAGGCGGCATCTCGATCCAGGGTGCCGAGACGTTCGAGCAGACCGTCGAGGTGGGCGAACTGCCGTACCTGCCCACCAAGGTGGAGGTCTCCTACAACGACGGCTCCCGGGACAACCAGGCCATCGGTGTCAAGTGGAACTTCGACGAGGAGATCGTCAACACCCCTGGTCGCTACACCGTCATCGGTGACCTGATCCTGCCGGAGTACGTCAGTGAGGCCGGCACCACCCGGACCACGCTGACCCTCACCGTGGGCGACGGCGGCACGGCGGAGCCGGCGTGGGACGTCGAGGTCCAGGCACGCACCCAATGCATGGGCGGCAATGTCTACGTCTCGGTCAACGCGCGCAACGCCGACGAGGTGCCGCTCACCATCGAGCTCATCACGCCGTACGGATCGCGCACGGTCGCCGACGTCGCGCCCGGGAAGTCGGCCTACCAGGCGTTCAACTCCCGTGCCAAGTCGGTGCAGGCCGCAACCGCGACGGTGAAGGCCACCGGAACGGTCGACGGCAAGCAGGTGACCGCGCAGTTCGAGGCGCCGTACAGCGCGCTCAGCTGCGGCTAGCCCTTCGCGGGGTGGCGGCGCCCCACCAGCGCCGCCACCCCTGGCCCCACGCAACAGTGAGGAGATCGACACCGTGAACACCAGCGTGGTGCGCGGCGCCGTCCCACCAGCCCGCCGGCCGTTGCGCAGGTTCCGCGGGGTGGTTGCCGCAGCGGCGATCGCCGGGCTCGCCGCCGGCGGCCTGGTCGGGATCACCCCGAAGGCCTACGCCGCCGAGCCCAACTCGTACACCTTCACCAACTCCGTCAACCCGATTCTCGGCGACGGCAGTTACTACTCGGCCGATCCGGCACCGGTCGTCGTGCCGGCCGGCGCCCCCGGCAACGACACCGACGGCGACCAGCTCTACATCTACACCGGCCACGATCAGGCCGGACCGTCCACCAACGACTTCATCATGAACGAGTGGGGAGCGTTCCGTACCGCAGATGTCGAGGCGAGGAGGTGGACCCACTACCCGTCGCTGATGCGCCCGGAGCTGGTCTTCGCCTGGGCCACACCGGGCCGCGCGTATGCGGGACAGGTGATCCGGGGCGTGGACGGGCGCTACTACTGGTACGTCCCGATCCACGAGCGGGACAGTCCGGCGACCGACAAGTTCGCGATCGGCGTGGCCGTCTCGGACAGCCCGACCGGCCCATGGACCGACCACGCCCGCGGGCCGATCATCTCCCAGCGGGTGCCCGCCGCCAACAACATCCACAACATCGACCCGACGATCCTCATCGACGGCCAGGCCCCCAACCAGCGGGTGTACATCTGGTGGGGCTCGTTTGGCCAGCTGCGGATGCTTGAGCTCCAGCAGGACATGAAGACCCCGGTCGGCATTCCGCGCTCCGTCACCGGCCTGACCGGCTTTTTCGAGGGTGCCTGGGTCTTCAAGCGCAACGACACCTACTACATGGCGTACGCCGGCAACAACGCCGGCCCCACCTCGCCGTGCACCCCGGCGAACTACCACGCCTGCCTGGCGTACGGGACGGCGTCGTCGCCGGAAGGGCCGTGGACCTACCGGGGGACGGTGCTCCGGCCGGTCTCCTCGACGACGAGTCACCCGGGCATCCTGGAGTTCAACGGCAAGTGGTACCTCGCCTATCACACCGCTGACGCCGTTGGCGGCGGTCACTTCCGCCGCTCCGTGGCGATCGACCCGCTCGAGTGGGACGACACGCAGACTCCACCGCGGATGAAGCTCGTCACGCCAACGCCGATCAGGGGGCGCGACCTCACCCCGCGGGCGAACATCGCCCAGGAGGCAAGGGTCGTCGTCTCCAACGAGCCGGTGCCCACGCAGTACTGGGTGAAGGCGCTCAACGACGAGATCGTCCGCTCGAACCCGCTGCCGCCGGACATGTGGGGGACCTGGACCGGCAACAACCCGGCCCAGCAGTGGGTGCAGTACACGTGGGACCAGCCGATGCGGATCACCGGTTCGCAGATCGACTTCTGGAACGACCAGCCGCAGGGGACGGGTGTGGGCGTCGCCGCGCCCGCCCGCTGGCGCATCCAGTACTGGAACCTCGACACCGGGCAGTGGGCCGAGGTGCCGAACCCGAGCGGCTACCCGACCAGCACCCAGGGCTTCCAGAACACCATGTTCGATTCGGTGACCACGACCCAGGTCCGCGCGGTGTTTGACGCGTCCAGCAACGGCAGCACGTACTCGGCGGTGGCGGTCGAGGAGTGGAAGATCCTCGCCGCGCAGCCGGAGTCCGTCACCGCTCCCGCGATGACGGTGGAGGTGGGGGAGACCGAGCTGGCCGACAACGTTTCGGCGTCGTTCGGCACCGAAACGCTGCGGCTGCCGGTCTTCTGGGACCCGGTGAAGCCGGAGGACGTCGCGAAGCCCGGGACGTTCGTCATCCAGGGCACGGTGCTCGGCTATGCCGCCGGCCGCGTCTCCACGTCGGTCACGGTCGTCTCACCAGACGACACGGAGGGCGACGAGACCCCGCCGACGCTGACGCTCACGCCCAGCGGCAGCGCCGGCGGCGCCGGCTGGTTCCGGTCCGCGGTGCGGGTGCGCGTCGCCGGTGTCGACGACCGGGGCGGCCGGATGACCATCGAGTCGCGGGTGAACGACGGCCAGCCGGCCGTAACGAACGAAGTGCGGTACGTCGACGTCACCGTCTCCGGGGACGGCCAGCACACCGTCAGGGCGACCGCGACCGACCGCGCGGGCAACGTCTCGCAGCCCGCTGACCTCGCCGTACGCATCGACGCCACGGTACCGGTCAGCACGGCCACCGTGCACAGCGCCACCCGGGCGGTCACGGTGGCCGCGAGCGACGCGACCTCCGGAGTCTCTCGGATCGAGTACGCGATCGGTGCAGGCGCGTGGACCGTCTACAGCGGTGCCATCGCCGCACCCGACTCGAACCGGCACACCGTGTCGTTCCGCGCACTCGACGTGGCCGGGAACCTGGAGACCGCCAGGACGGTCAGCATCCCTGCGGACCTGTCCGGGCCGCTCACCGGCAACATCGGGCCCATCGCGACCCCGACCGCCTCCTACACCGCGAGCTGGAACAACGTCACCGCGCTCAACGACGGTGCCGACCCTGCGAGCCCGAGCCAGGCGCAGATCTGGGGCACCTGGTCCGGCACCCGCCCGGCCACCCAGTGGGTCCAGTACGACTGGGCACGCCCCGTGCGGGTCACCGGCACGGAGCTCAAGTTCTGGCGGGACTCCAACCGCGGCAGCGGCGAGGGCGTCGCCGAGCCCGACGGGTGGGTGCTGCAGTACTGGGACGAGGCCAGCTCGGCCTGGCGGGACGTGACCGGCGCGTCGGCCTACGGCACGAGCACCACCGTGTTCAACACCGTCACCTTCGACCCCGTCACCACACCTCGGGTGCGGGCCACGATCCGGGCCAACGGCAACGGCACCACCTACTCCGCCGTCGCGATCACGGAATGGCGGGTCGTCGCCGACGACCCGGGCGTCCAACCCGAGCTGCCCGTCACGGTGACGGCGCAGGCGCGGTGCGTGGCCGGGAAGGCGTATGTCGCTGTGCAGGCGCGTAACGACCATGCCGCGCCGGTGGACATCGCGCTGGAGACCGCGTACGGCTCGCGGTCGTTCACGGACGTCGCGCCGGGCGCGAACGCCTACCAGTCGTTCGCTACGCGGGCGGCCTCGGCGGCGGCGGGTTCGGCGACGGTCCGCGCCAGCGGGTCGCTCGACGGCAAGGACGTGACGACGGTTCTCACCGCGGAACATTCCGGGGTCAACTGCGCCGGGTGACCCCAGTCAAGCCCAGTAACCACAAGTGACAAATGGAGCATCGATGAACACATGGAATCGTAGGCGGCTGCTCGCGGCCGGTGCCGCGGGTGCTGTTCTGGCAGGGACGGTGGCGTTGCAGTCGCCGGCTCTGGCCGAGCCCGGCGACAGCGCTGACGTGCGGGTGACGGTCGAGATCGAGGAGATCAAGGAGCCGGGCGTGCTGGCCCTGTCGGTCGCGGGCGACTCGGTGGCGTTGTCGGAGGACGGCTCGACCCTGCTGGTCCGCCAGTTCGTCGGCACTCTGCCGACGGTGACGGTTACGGACACCCGTACGGCCGACGAGGTGCCCGACAACGCCGCCTGGGCCGTCCTGGGTAGCGCGACGGATTTCGCGGGCGGCGCCGGCCAGGCCCCGATCAGCGCCGCGCACCTCGGCTGGAAGCCGCGGCTGCTGGACGGTGGCGAGACGGGGTTGGTCAGCGAGGGCGAGGAGGTGGTGACCGTCCTCGACGAGCCGACCCAGCCTGGCAACAACGTGGGTCTGGTCGACCAGGAGTTGCTGGTGTCGACGTTCGATTCCGGCGCCGTCGCCGGTGACGCGTACTCGGTCGACGCCGACCTGTTCCTGCGGGCTCCGGCGGATGTCGCCGCGGGTTCGTACACCTCGACCTTGACCCTGTCGCTGTTCGAGTAAGAGCAGGGTGGGGGTTGCCGCGCGGCGACCCCCACCCTGCTCTTACTCGAACAGCGACAGGGTCAAGGTCGAGG
>NZ_POUB01000449.1 GCF_003236335.1 Micromonospora deserti | reverse complement strand
GGGTCGTCGGGGGCGGGCTGCTGGGTCCGCCCCCGAAGTCGACGTCACTGCACAGGTAGTACGACTGGTCCAGGTGGCTGGCCTGCCAGATGGTGTAGACCACGTGCCGGCCGGTGCGGCCCGGCGCGTTGGCCGGGATCTCGATCGAGACCCCGTTGGTCTCCTGCTTCCACTGCGACGCCGGGGTGTTGCCGATCTGGCCGACCAGTTCCAGGTCGCCCCAGCCCAGCGGCTCGGTGAGCGCGTTGAAGCCCTGCTTCGTCACGTACACCCGGATGTAGTCGGCGCCGTGGCTGGCCTGGTCATACAGGCGGACCCGGAAGTTGCTGGACACCGGCGCGGTCTTCCAGGCGCCGACCGTGTCGAGGGCGTTGTAGCGCCCGCCCTCGGTGCGGCCGGCGCTGCACAGCTGGCCGTCCGGGATGGCGGCCTGGTGGTTGCCGGCGACGCCCTCGCGGAACAGGCCGTTCCAGTTCCACATGGCGTTCGGGTTGGCCTGCCAGGCCTGCCAGCACATCGGGTCCTCGGTGGCCATCCGCGGATTCTGGAAGTCGCTGCCCCAGCGCTGCCAGCAGCCGTAGTTGCGGGATGCGGGGTCGACCACGGAGCCGTGCGCCGACACGGGGTTGGCCAGGGCGGTGGTCAGCAGCAGCGCGGCGGCCGCCGCGACGGCGAGCAGCCACAGGACGCGTGGTGATCGGAGATGAGTGGACATGGAGCCCCCGGGGGGAAGAGGTCGGACTGCGACGACACCCGGACGGCGGGAGTTGCCCCTCCCGTGCCCGCTGCGTGGCTCCTGTGCGGCTCCGCTGGGAAGAATGTCACAATCGATCGTCATTGGTCAATACGTTGACCGGTGACGCCACTCCGGAGGACGGGGCGCTCAGGCGGCGCGGCGCATCGGGGTGTGCGGGATGCCGTCCTCGACATACTCCGGGCCGCTGACCGTGAAGCCGTGCCGGGCGTAGAAGCCGACCAGGTGGGACTGGGCCTCCAGCACGCACGGGCGGTCGCCGACCACCTCCAGCGCCGCGGCCATCAGCCGGCCGGCGTACCCACCGCGGCGGGCCGGCGGCGCCACCACCACCCGGCCGATCCGCGCCGCCCCGTCCGGGTCGGCGAGGATCCGCAGGTACGCCAGGGGCGCCCCGTCCGTGGCGGCCAGCCAGAGGTGGCGGGTGCCGGGCTCCACGTCGCGGCCGTCGAGCTCCGGGTAGGGGCACGCCTGCTCCACCACGAACACGTCGATCCGTAGCTTGAGCAGGTTGTGAAAGGTGCGGGCGTCCAGGTCGGCGAAGGAGGCGACACTCACCCCGGGGGTCTGCGGCACCCTGTGATGTTAGGCCGCGTCCACCGGCTCGACCGTCGGGGCCGGGCGGGCGGCGGCGCGCCGGCGGCGTACCGCCGTCAGGCCGGCGGCGACCGCGAGCAGGGCGACGGCGACGGCCGCGACCACCCACGGGCCGAGCCCGTCGAGCCACCGGCTGAGCGCGGCCTGCACTCGCCCGGCCGCCGTGATGACCGGATCGCCGGTGGCGCCGCCGCCGAAGAGCCGGATCTCGTACCAGCCGTACCAGGCCACGTAGCCGCCGGTGAGCACGAGCAGCGCGCCGGCGACCCGCCCGAGCAGCGGTGCGGCCCGCCGGGTGCGCCGCACCAGGGACTCCCGGGCGAGCGCGACGGCGAGGGCCGCCGCGCCGACCACCAGCCCCATCCCGATGGCGTACGTCACGAAGAGGCCGGCCCCGGCGAGCGGGCTGCCGGCGCGGAACCCGGCCACCACCACGGCCAGGAACGGGCCGATGGTGCAGCCGAGCGAGGCGATCGCGTACGCCGCACCGAAGAGCGCCATCGAGCCGAAGCGCAGCCGCACCGCCGGCCCGGTGGCCAGCCTCGGGGTGAGCGTCGGCAACTGCCGACCGGCGAGCAGCCAGCCGCCGGCCGCCACCAGCGCCAGCCCGATGGCCACCGACACCCAGGGCAGCCGGCTCGCGACCACGTCCGCGGCCGGCCCGGCGAGCAGCCCGAACGCGCCGAACACCGCGACGAAGCCGACCGTCATCGCGCCGGTCAGGGCGAGCGCCCGGCCCACCGCCGGCAGCGGCCCCCGGGCCGCGCCCGGCCCGTCGCCGAGCACCAGCACCGACAGGTACGCCGGCAGCAGCGCGAAGCCGCACGGGTTGACCGCGGCGAGCAGGCCGGCGCCGAGCGCGAGGCCGTACGGGGCGTCCGGCATCTCAGGCCAGCTCCGCGACGCGCCGGCGCAGTTCGGGCTGGGACAGCGGGCCGTTGTGCACGACCGTCCCGGCGGAGTCGAGCAGGACGTAGTGTTCCTGGCTGGTGACGCCGAAGCGGCGCCACACCGTCCCGTCGTCGTCGGCGAGGTGCGGGAAGCCGTCGACGCCGGTGTCGCGGGCGAACCGGCGCATGGCGTCGGCGCCGCTGCCCAGCCCGGCCACGCCGACCAGGTTGACCCGGGCGGCGTTGTCCCGCTGCACCTCGGCCACGGAGCCGGCGACCCCGCGGCACCGGGTGCACCAGGCCGCCCAGAACCACAGCACCGCGGGCTTCCCGGCGAGGCTGCTCCCCGCGAAGGTGGCACCGTCGAGGGTGCGCGCGGTGAAGTCCAGCGTTTGCGGCACGGCGGCGCCCGGGGCTGCGGTGGTGCCCGGGGCGCCGGTGGTGTCCGGGGTGCCGCCGGTGGCGACGGACGTGGGG
>NZ_POUB01000448.1 GCF_003236335.1 Micromonospora deserti | reverse complement strand
CCAGCAGCCCGCCCCCCACCAACCCCGGCGGCTTCGTGGTCAGTGAGGCCCAGTTCAACCAGATGTTCCCGAGCCGCAACTCCTTCTACACCTACTCGGGGCTCGTCGCCGCCCTCAGCGCCTACCCGGCGTTCACCAAGACGGGCAGCGCGACCGTCCAGAAGCAGGAGGCCGCGGCCTTCCTGGCGAACGTGCATCACGAGACGGGCGGGCTCGTCCACA
This sequence comes from Micromonospora deserti, assembly GCF_003236335.1. Lineage (GTDB taxonomy): Bacteria > Actinomycetota > Actinomycetes > Mycobacteriales > Micromonosporaceae > Micromonospora > Micromonospora deserti. Next base: position 2,500 of record NZ_POUB01000448.1, on the reverse strand, counting down.
TCGTGGAACAGAACACCTCGAACTACCCGCACTACTGCGACTACAGCCGGCCCTACGGCTGCCCGGCCGGGCAGGCCGCCTACTACGGGCGCGGACCGATCCAGCTGAGCTGGAACTTCAACTACAACGCGGCCGGCAACGCCCTCGGTCTGCCGCTGCTCACCAACCCCTGGCTGGTACAGAACGACGCCGCGGTGGCCTGGAAGACCGCTATCTGGTACTGGATGACCCAGAATGGCCCGGGCACGATGACCGCGCACAACGCGATGGTCAACGGCGCCGGTTTCGGTGAGACCATCCGCAGCATCAACGGCTCGATCGAGTGCAACGGCGGGAACCCCGCCCAGGTGCAGAGCCGCGTCACCAAGTACCAGCAGTTTGTGGGCACTCTCGGCGTGCCCGCTGGTAACAATCTCTACTGCTGATTTCCGTTGCCGGGCCTCGCCACCGCTGCTCCGGCAGCGGACGGGGCCCGGTCACGATCTCTGCCGGCCGGGCGGAGCCGCTCGCCGTCGGGCGCCCCCCAGAGGGCAGGGAACCGGGGAGCGGCCGTCTGGTCGGCTCGCTGTCCGGACCCCGGCCGCACTGCTCACCCATCTGGATCCATGCCGGTCCGCGCGACCTGCGCAGGTGGCAGTGGTCGTACCGTCGGCGGGCACCCGCAGTCGCGGCGGCCGCTCCCCTAAGCAGGAAGAACGCCTCTGGAAGTCGGAGGGCCCACGGCGCTCAGCCGGGGCGGCTACCGTCGGGTGGATGGGACGGATGCGCGGCGTCCACGAGCGGCCGGCAGGGCTCAGCTACCAGCCCGAGCTGGTCGACCCGGACGAGGAGCGGTCGCTGCTCACCGCGCTGGCCGCGTACGACTTCCGCGAGATCCGCATGCACGGGCAGATCGCCCGGCGGACGGTCCGGCACTTCGGCTTCGACTACGACTACGGCTCGTTCCAGCTCACCGCCGCCGAGGCGCTGCCGGTGGAACTGTGCGAGGTCCGGGAGCGCTGCGCCGCGCTCGCCGGGGTGCCGGCGGGCACGCTCGCGCAGGCGCTGGTCACCCGGTACCCGCCGGGCTCGGTCATCGGCTGGCACCGCGACGCGCCGGCGTTCGGGCCGACCGTCGTCGGTCTCTCGCTGGGCTGCGCCTGTCTGCTGCGCTTCCAGCGGGGCACCGGCGACAACCGCCGGGTGTACGAGGTGGAGCTGGCGCCCCGGTCGGCGTACGTGCTGGCCGGAGCAGCCCGCTCGAGCTGGCAGCACAGCATCCCGCCGGTGCCGGAACTGCGCTACTCGATCACGTTCCGGCAGCTGCGCGGGGCCTGACCTGCGGCGCCCGGTCACCCAGGCGTCAGCGGTGAGCGGGCCGCCGGACCGGGGCGCAACGCCCGGCGCTGGCATACTGGGCAGCCATGGTGCTGTCACGCGGCTGGGCCCTCTTCCTCACCGGGGTCGGTGTCTGGACCTGGGTGATCTGGCCCAGGTTCGCGGTCGCGATCTGGAAGGACCCCCGGTCATGGGCCACCGGGACGGTCGGCGACTTCCCGGCCACCGGCTTCCTCTGGGTGCATGCCCTGCTGATCGGGGCGTCCCTGGCCATCGGCACCACGGTCGGGGTGCTCGGCGTCCGCGGCTGGCGGGCCACCACCCGGCGCGGCGACCGACCGACGGCCTGAGCCGGGGCACCCCGCGGGCAGCCGGTCGCGTGGTGGGGGCCGGTGGGCTGGTGTCTGCTCCGGCGGTCGGACCCGCCACCAGAACTGCCCTGCCCCATGTCATTGCGGAATGCGGGCACTCCGGGGGGCGTTGGACATTTTGTCTGCGGGGCTTCGCCTCAGGCGGGCGCCTCCACGTCGATCCTCCTTGGCGGACATCGCTGTGAGCAGCGGAAATAGTCCGACGGAGATGATGTGACGGGGGCCGCTGCCCCGCGGATTTGACGATCACTCCGGCGGGCGAGTAACTTTCTCTCTGCCAGCGCGGAACGGACGAATCGGGGCGAAAGTCCTGGAGGCCGGGCGCGGGAATGATGCCAGGGTCGGGCGGGTTGTATCCGTTGGATCCTGGTCCGGGTGGGGCCCCGAATCTGCCGCGAGGCGGATTTGGTGAGGCGGAACCGACCGGGTATGGTTGACGACCGGCAGGGCACCGGGCGAGTTCGTGGGAGACCGCGACGGCCGGCCTGCCGAATCCGATGGTCAGGCGCAGCGGTTCACTGCTGCGCGGACTCACCGGCGCCGACCCGTACGAAGCGTGACAGACCGGGACACACGGTTTGACAGGGCAGAGACGGTGCGGTAACGTAGTAAAAGTGCCCAGCGCGAGAGCGGATGGGTGTGGTTGGAAGTGGTGCCCCAGACGGGCTCCCAAGTATGGGATGTTCGGGTGGTGTGTGGTTGTTCTTTGAGAACTCAACAGGGTGCTTGATAAGCCAGTGCCAATTTGTTTGATATCCCTGGCTGGTTGATTCTTCGGGGTCTTCTGGTTTGGGGTTCCTTTGGCAACACTT
>NZ_POUB01000447.1 GCF_003236335.1 Micromonospora deserti | reverse complement strand
GCACCCTCCCGACCCCGGCCGAAACCGCTCGGCGGCGGCCTCCGTCCCCGGGCCGCACCGGCACGCGCAACGGCCACGCTCTGCGACGAGCGTGGCCGTTCGACGCCGGCGGAGCTGGGCGCCCCTTGGGTCACGCCCTGGGGCCGCCGGCCACGTAGATGACCTGGCCGGAGACGAAGGACGCGCCCTCGCTGGCCAGGAACGAGATGGTGTGGGCGACGTCCTCGGGCCGGCCCACCCGGCGGACCGGGATCTCCGACTCGGCGTGCTTCTGCAGCGCCTCGAAGTCCACCTTCATCCTGGCCGCGGTGGCGGCGGTCATGTCGGTGACGATGAAACCGGGCGCGACCGCGTTGACGGTCACCCCGAACGGGCCCAGCTCGATGGCGAGCGTCTTGGTGAAGCCCTGCAGCCCGGCCTTGGCGGCGGAGTAGTTCGCCTGGCCCCGGTTGCCCAGTGCGGAGGTGCTGGAGAGGTTGACGATCCGTCCCCACTTCCGCTCGACCATGTGCTTCTGCGTGGCCTGGCTGAACAGGAAGGCGCCGCGCAGGTGCACGCCCATCACCGTGTCCCAGTCGGCGTCGGTCATCTTGAACAGCAGGTTGTCGCGGAGAACGCCGGCGTTGTTGACCAGCACGGTCGGTGCGCCCAGCTCGGCGGCGACCCGCTCCACGGCGGCCGCCACCTGCGCCCGGTCGGCCACGTCGGCGCCGAGGCCGAGGGCCCGACCGCCGGCGGCGGCGATCGCGTCCACGGTCTCCTTGGTCGCCGACTCCTCGATGTCGACCACGGCCACCGCCATGCCGTCGGCGGCCAGCCGGCGGGCGGTGGCCGCGCCGATACCCCGCGCGGCCCCGGTGACGACGGCGACGCGCTGCTCCTCCGACATGCCTACCTCCCGGTAACTTCGGCTCGATCGAAGGAGCTTAACCCAGCCCCGCCCGGCGCCCACCCGGCCGATCCGCGGACGCCGGCCGCGGGCGGTGCCGGCGCGCTCAGAAGTCCCGGCCGCGGCAGAGCCGGATCCAGCGGTAGCCGTAGCCGGCGAGCCTGAGGCGGTCCAGTTTCTCCACCGGCTCGTAGTTGCGGTCACTGAGCACGTCGATCGGTAGGTCCGCCTCGGGTTCGAGCATGCTCAGATCCACCTCGACGTCGTCGGTACCGAGGTTGTGCAGGAAGACCATCGTGCCGGTCGAGCCGTCGGCCCGGTGGGCGAGCACGCCCGGCGGCGTCGGCACGTCGACGTGCGTGGTCGAGCCGGAGCCGCACTCGGGGGCTTCGCGCAGCGTACGGATCATCCGCTCGAACCAGGCGAGCAACGACTTCGGGTCCCGGCGCTGTGCGGTCACGTTGACCCGCTCGTATCCGAACTCACCCTTGTCGATCACCGGGCGGACGAGCTTCTCCGGCTCCGCGGTGGAGAACCCGGCGTTCGGCTGGTACGACCACTGCATCGGGGTACGGATCGCCTGCCGGCCGGGCAGCGACAGATCCTCGCCCATGCCGATCTCCTCGCCGTAGCGCAGCACCGGCGTGCCGCGCAGCGAGAACTGCAGCGAGTACGCCAGCTCGATGCGGCGCCGGTCGTTGCCGAGCATCGAGGCGAGCCGGCGGCGGATGCCCCGGTCGTAGATGCGCATGCTCTCGTCCGGGCCGAACTGCGCGTACACCTCGGTGCGCTGCTCGGCGGTGAGCCGGGACAGGTCGATCTCGTCGTGGTTGCGCAGGAAGGTCGCCCACTGCCCGCCCTCGGGCAGCGTTGGCGAGTCCCGCAGCGCCTCGATCACCGGTTCCGGGTCCTGCCGGGCCAGTGCCAGCATCAGGCGACCGTTCAGCATGAAGTCGAAGAGCATGTGCAGCCGGTTGGCGGAGCCACCGCTGTCGCCGAAGAAGACCGGCAGCTGGTCGGGTTCGACGTTGGCCTCGGCCAACAGGACAGCGTCGCCCCGGCGCCACTGCACGTGCTGGCGCAGCTCGGTGAGAAACTCGATGTGCCTCGGGGAGTTCGAGTTGCCCGGCTCGGTCTGCTCGATGATGAACGGCACCGCGTCCATCCGGAAGCCGGAGACGCCGAGCTGGAGCCAGAACGACATGATCTTCTTGATCTCGGCGCGGACCGCCGGGTTGGCCACGTTGAGGTCCGGCTGGAACGGGTAGAACCGGTGGTAGTACCAGGCCCTCGCGGTCCGGTCGTAGGTCCAGGTCTCGTGCTGCTCACCGGGGAAGACCATGCCCTGGCGTCGGTTGTCCGGCTCGTGTTCCGACCAGACGTACCAGTCGCGGTGGAGCGAGTCCGGTGCGGAGCGCGCCGACTGGAACCAGGGGTGCTGGTCCGAGGTGTGGTTGACCACCAGGTCGATGATCACCCGGATGCCCCGGTTCCGCGCCTGGTGCAGCAGGTCCGCGAAGTCGCCGAGGGTGCCGAAGCGGGGATCCACAGTGTAGAAGTCGGTCGGGTCGTAGCCGTCGTCCTGCTTGGGCGACGGGTGGACCGGGTGCAGCCAGAGGCAGGTGACGCCCAGCCGGGCCAGGTAGTCCAGCCGGCCGATCAGGCCCCGGATGTCACCGACCCCGTCGCCGTCAAAGTCCACGTACGTGTCGATGTCGAGGCAGTAGACGACCGCCTCGGAGTACCACCTGTCACCCATGTCGACCTCATGTCTCCGGTCGCCGCCTCCAGCAAACGTGAGCGCCGAACGCCGGGGCCGTCGGCGTGACCGGCCCGCTCGCCCCGGCGTTCGGCGCTCACGTTTGCTGGAGGCGGCGACCGGAGAC
>NZ_POUB01000446.1 GCF_003236335.1 Micromonospora deserti | reverse complement strand
GCGGTGGGGGTGGCGAGATCGACGGCGATGCCGCCCTCGTGCAGCAGCCAGAGCACTCGGTCAAGCCAGTCGAAGTCGTACTCGCCCGGGGCGGGTTCGAGCATCGCCCACGCAAAGATGCCGACGCTGACCATATTGACCCCGGCCTCGCGCATCAGCCGGACATCTTCGTGCCAGACCTGCTCCGGCCACTGCTCGGGGTTGTAATCCCCGCCGTACCCGATCTTGCTGAAGCGGGGCAGCGCGCGAGCGGCGTTGTTCATAGGAGCTTCCAGACTGTGAGCGCTCACAAGGACGTGCGCCATCATTACACAACCCCTGACGGTTACAAGACCGCTGGTATATGGCTCTTGACACATGCGTGAAATAAAGCGAACACTGTGAGCGCTCACAGAAGATATCCGGGTTGGACGGAGGGGAAAACCCCATGCTCGACAGACGTATCAGCCGACGCCGCCTCCTCACCAGTTCGGCGCTGGCAGCCGGTGGCGCGGTGGCTGTGCCGCTACTCGGAGCCTGCGACGCCAGCTCAGACAACTCGTCCGGCGACGGCAAGACCGTGACCCTGACAGTCATGTACAAGAACAACGAGCTGACGAAGGAGCACATCGCCGACTTCGAGGCGAAGAACGCTGGGATTAAGATCAGCTTCATTGAGTACGACGACACGCGGCTCAACGCGATGCTCGCCTCGAACGAGCCCCCGGACTTCGTGCGCGGGGCGGCCGTCGGCAGCGCGAGCGGCAACGCGCAAGGGCTGGCCACCGAGCTGGACCCGTACCTGGACAAGAGCAGCGTGTTGAAGAGGGAGAACCTGCTGCCGGTCAACGACAGCTTCCGTTGGGACGGCAAGCGGATCGGCCAAGGCCCGTACTACGGGCTCGCCAAGGATTGGAGCCAGGACGCGACGCTCTGGTACAACCGGGCGCTGTTCGAGGAAGCCAAAATCCAGCCGCTGAGTACGACCGAGCCGATCTCGTACGACGAGCTGTTGGAGATCGGGAAGAAGCTGACCAAGAAGAGCGGCGGCAAGACTCAGGTCTACGGCTTCGGCGTGGAGTGGGCCTGGAACCTCTGGGCGCCGATCTCGATGATGATCCTCCAGCAGGGTGGCCAGCTGTACAACGCGGACCTGACCGAGACCGACATGACCACGCCACAGGCCCTGCGAGCGCTGAAGTGGTATGTCGACTTCGGACAAGCTGGCGTCGGCCCCACCTCGCTCGACCCCGCGCCTGACGGCGCCGACCTGTCCCTGTTCCTGGCGAAGCGGATGGCGATCACTCAGGACGGCTACTGGTACGGCGGCAACTTCGTCAGTGAGTCCGACGAGATCAAGAACAACGTCGCGATGGCGCCCGCGCCGGTGATGGGCGACAAGCGGATCAGCCCCACGTATGTGGGCTGGGGCGCGTACATCCCCGCGAAGGCCAAGCACAAGGACGAGGCTTGGAAGCTCATGGAGTACTTCATGGCCGGGCCGCCGGGGGACGAGCGGGCCAAGAGCGGCTGGGGCATGCCTGCCCTGCAGTCGCAGCTGTCGCTGATGCCACAGGAGTTGCCGTACCAGAAGCAGGCCTATGCGACCCAGCAGGCCGAGCTGCAGTACGCCGGGCAACTGCCCGACTCTCCGTATATCGGTGCTGCCGGCGCCTGGAACCCCGTGCTGGACAAGCACCTTCAGCGGGCCATTAAGAACGAGATCACCGTCGAGGCCGCCGGCAAGGCGATCACCGACGAGATCAACAAGCTGCTGAGGCAGGGCAAGGACCAGATCGGCTAGTGGTCGCCATGGCAACGGAAAGGGCGAGGCGCAGCAGGCGGGGCTGGCGGCGATACTCCAGCCGGACGCTCTACCTGTTCCTCTCGCCCTGGGTCCTCGGCTTCGCGCTGCTCACCGCGCTACCGCTCGGCTATGCACTGCTGATCAGCTTCACCAACTTCAACGGCCGCAACGACCGGTGGCGCTGGGTAGGCGTACGCAACTATGCCGAGCTGATGCACGACACGGAGGCAATCGCCAGCCTGGTCCGCACACTCGCGTTCACCGCGATCGCGGTGCCGCTCATGGTGGCCGGCGGGCTCGGTTTGGCGGTGCTGCTCAACCAGCGGCTGAAGGCGGTCGGCCTGTTCCGCACGATCTTCTTCCTGCCCTCGGTCGTCCCGGTGGTCGCCATGGCCATCATGTGGAAGCTAATCTTCAACCGGGACGCCGGCATCCTCAATGCCATCCTCGAGAAGATCAGCATCAGTCCAATCGCCTGGCTGGTCGACCCGAACGCGTTCTACGCCCTGATCATCCTCACTCTGTGGGGACTCGGCGGCGGGATGGTGATCATGCTTGCCGCCCTGCAGGGCGTACCGGCTGAACTGGAGGAGGCGGCGGTCGTCGACGGCGCCAACCGCTGGCACGTGTTCCGCCATATCACCGTGCCGATGATCTCGCCGATCATCTTCTTCCAGGTGGTGACCGGCATCATCGCCTCCTTCCAAATCGTCATCCAGCCGCTGCTGCTGGCCGAGACAAACCAGGTCGGCTCGGTGGCTCAGGTGCCGCAGAGCACCCACCTCTACATGGTGCAGGTCTACCAGGAGTTCTTCTCCAACAACCGTTACGGCTACGGCTCCGCGATGCTGTGGGTGTTCTTCCTGGTCATCCTGGCCATCACGCTCATTGTGCAGCGGTCCAGCCGGCTATGGGTGCACTACGAGGTCGACAGCGAGGCCGAACGATGACCATTACGCAGATCACCACGGACCCGCCCGCCCCCAGCGCGGCGCGGCCT
>NZ_POUB01000445.1 GCF_003236335.1 Micromonospora deserti | reverse complement strand
GGGGCGGGCGGGCGGCGCTGGCCGCTCGGCAGGCTCGGCCACGTGTGGCCTCCTCGCGTGTCTGATCCTGCGGTGAGCTGACGTCGGCACGTTATACCGATGCCGTTGGCCGGGTGCCGTTGACCGGTTGTGTCTCCTGGCGCAACGTGGCGAGCAGTTGTGAGACGGCGCTGTTGCGGATCGAGTGGCCGTTCTGGCGTAGCCGTCGGGCAAGGGCATCCCGGCTGACGGTGTGACCTTCGCGGGTCAGCTCGTCACGGGCCGCGCGGGCGGCGGGCAGTAGCGGCACCAGGTCCGGGGCGAGGTCGACGTCGATGTCGTCGGTCTCGTCGGATGGGTCGTCATCGTCAGGTTCCGTGTCAAGGTCACCACCAGTCTCGCTGCCGTCCGCTTCCTGATCGTCGTCCCGGTGGTCGGCAGCGTCAAGAGTCCCGCCGTGGGCCGACCCGTCGGCATCGGTAGCAAGGGAAGGAGGTTCGGACAGTGGACTCTGACCGGTTGGCCTAGTGTCTCTGATCCCGGGTATGGCCTGGACGGGTGTCGATTCGATGGGCTGGCCTGGAGATGGTGCCGGTGGGGTCTCCGCCGCTACGACGTGCGGCGGGTGTTCGGATTCGCGGCGGCGGGCGGCGAGTTCCACGAGCGATACCGACGCGACGATGATCAGCCCGTCCACCGAGAGCGGCAGGAGGTAGGGGACGGTGCCGGCTTCGCCGTACCGTGCGACGACTCCGACCATGTGGTGGTAGCTGATCCAGGCGGCGATGGCGGCAATGGCCGAGGCGGCGACGATCCGGATGACGCCGAGCGCACGGCGGTACACGGGTATGCGGGTGACCAGCTCGACGGTGATCAGGAGGGCCAGGGGCGGCCACGCCGCGATGGTCTGGGAGATCGGGTTTGGCTGGGCGTGCAGGATGTTCGCGGTGACCGAGGCGGCCACGCCGAGGACCAGTGTGGCCCGCACTGCCCATTGCATCCGTTGGAGCTGGCGGTGGTTCACGGCCGTCCTCCACCAGCGGCGACGGGTCGGAGCTGGCGCTCGGCGACGCGGCGGGTGGCCTGGGACGGTTCGGCGTCGCCGAGGTCCGCGAGACGTTCCTCCAGGCGGCGCAGGGTGCGCCGGACGGCGTCGGGTCGCTGCTGTCGGCCATGGATGCGCATGATCCGCTGGTACAGCTCCTCGTTGACGGGGTCGAGGTCGGCGGCGCGTTCGAGGGCGGCAACCGCATGGTCGGGGTGGTCGGGTTCGAGGATCTCGGCGATGCGGGCGTATGCGGTGAGGATCTGATGGCGGTAGCTGGTGGCGTAGTCGGTGGCCCAGGTGTGGTCGTGGCCTTCGGCGAAGTCACCTGCGTACAGCTCCGTGGCCCGGCGTAGCGCGGTGAGCATCGCCGCTTCGTCGTCGGTGGTGGTGGCTTGGTCGATGGCGGTGAGCATCTGCCAGAGGTCCACCGTGACGGTCTGCGAGTCGAGCTGGTATCGGCCGGTGGCCGGGTCGTAGACGATGAACATGGGCTCCTCATGGCCGGTGGCGGCGCGCAGCACCCGCCGGGCGGAGGTGATGTCCGTTCGTACGCGTTTGACGGCGGCGGCCGGGTCGGCGTTGGGGTGCAGGTCGGCGGCGAGCTGGTCGAGGGTGCGGCCGGCGGGGTGGGCGGCGAGGACGGCGAGCGCGGTGTAGGAGCCGCTGCGCATTCCGGTGGCGATCGGACCGGCGTCGGTGGCGACGGTGACCGGGCCGAGCACCCGGAGGAGGACCAGGGCCGCCGAGTCGTCGGGCTGGACCGGTACGGCCTCGTTCGTCTCGACGGTCACCGCGGCCGGCGGGATCTCGGCGGGCGGGTCGTCGACGTCAGTACCGGCCTCGGGACGGGCTATCGCGTCGGTGAGCATGGAGAGGATGGCGGCGAGGTCGTCCGCGCCGAGGGTGGACAGCCGTCCCACCGAATATGGTTCATTGCCGGTTGCGGTGCCCTCGGCGCTGATCTCGATGGTGGGGATGCCGTCGTGCTGGCCGAGGATGACGGGGTGCAGGTTCAGGGCGGCGCGGTGGGTGGCGACGGCTTGGAGGCGGGCGGCGTGCCGTGGGCTGGAGTCGATGAGCAGCACGTACGGCGGCTGGGTCTCGGCGTGGTCGGTGCGGGCGTTGAGGTCGGTGATCGTCTCGGCGTCGAAGGTGTCCAGCAGCCGGCGACGGCCGATCATCTCCTCCTCGGCGTGGGTGATCGCCGCCGCGATGTCGGCGAGCACGATGAGGCGTTCCCCGTCGTAGGCGGTGCCGTCGGGGTCCAGCCCGACCGCCGGGGCGTCCTCGGGCAGGAGCCGGGCGAGTAGGTCGGCGGTGGTGACCACAACCGGGCCGGCGGTGGCTGTCTCGACCGCGCCGCTGGTCAGGACGGACGCGAGGATGGCGCGGGCCGCTGGTATGGCTCCGTCGCCGTGCAGGGCGACGCCGGGACCGGGCAGGTGGAACAGGCTTATCTCGGTGCCGTCCGAGTTGACGCCGATCGGTGCCGCAACGGGAGGGCTGGCGGGGCGGTGGTCGCTGCTGGGGCCGAGGTGGCGGCTGCCGATGATGTCGACGGGGGCCAGAGACGGCGGCATTGGGGAGCGTTGCGGCGCGGTGCTGACCGATGCGGGGAAGGTCAGCCGGGCGCGGCGGCGTCTTTGCAGGCGTAGCAGAGCGGCCACGGCGGCGATGGCGGCGGCCAGGCCGAGGCTGATCCAGCCCTGCGCTGGCAGCGTGATTCCGGCCTCGTCGGTCGGCTGGTCGTCGGATGGGTCGGTGT
>NZ_POUB01000444.1 GCF_003236335.1 Micromonospora deserti | reverse complement strand
GGCCCGCTGGGTGGCCGCCGCCCGGGACACCGGCACGGTGACCAGCGCGCCGAGGCCGCGGGCCAGGTCCATCCGGGCCACCCGGGACAGCCCGGCGTCGACCACCACCCGCACCCCGGGCACCGTCAGGCTGCTCTCCGCCACCGCGGTCGCCAGCACCACCCGGCGCCCCTTGCCCGGGCGCAGCGCCGCGTCCTGCTCCGCGCCGCGTTGCCGGCCGTGCAGCGGCACGATCCCGACCTCGCCGCGCAGGTCGGCCAGCCGGGCGGCGACGGCGGCGATCTCGCCGGCCCCGGGGAGGAAGACCAGCAGGTCGCCGTCGCGCTCGCGCAGCGCCCGGCGCACCGTCGCCGCGACGTGGTCGAGCAGCGCCCGGTCCACCGGGCCGGCGCCGGGCGCGGCCACCGGCCGGGGCGGCGGGGCCCAGATCCGGGTCACCGGGTGCAGCGCCGAGGACGCCCGCACCACCGGCGCGGGGCCATCCGGACCGCCGAGCAGCGCGGCGAACCGGTCGGCCCGCGGGGTGGCGGACATCGCCAGCAGCCACAGGTCGGGGCGGAGCGCTGCACGGGCCTCCACCGTGAAGGCGAGCGCCAGGTCGGCGTCGAGCTGGCGCTCGTGGCACTCGTCGAGCAGCACCGCCCCGGTGCCGGCCAGTTCCGGGTCGTGGTGCAGCCGGCGGACCAGCAGCCCGGTGGTCACTACCTCGACCCGGGTATCCGGTCCGGTCCGCCGTTCGCCGCGCACGGCGTACCCGATCCGCTCGCCGACCTGCTCGCCGAGCAGCGCGGCCATCCGGCGCGCCGCGGCCCGGGCGGCCACCCGGCGCGGCTGGGCGACCAGCACCCGCCCGGCGACCTCGTCGGCGACGGCCAGCGGAGCGAGGGTCGTCTTGCCGGTGCCCGGCGGGGCCACCAGCACCCCGGTGCCGGCCGACCGCAGCGCCGCGACCAGCTCCGGCAGCACCGGCCGTACGGGCAGGTCGAGGGGCACGTCGGAGAGCACGGCCCAGTGTCGCACCGCCCGGGCGGGATCAGCCGGGGTGGACCCCGTCGACGCCGGTGACGAAGGCGTGCCAGGCCGACGCCGGGAAGGCCAGTACCGGGCCCTGCCGGTCCTTGCTGTCGCGTACGGCGACCCGACCGTCGACGGCGGCGACCTCGACGCAGTTGCCGTTGCCCACACTGCGCGTGCTGATGCGCCACTCCGCCCGGGTCAGCTCGAGCGCGGTCATCGTGGTACCCCCCGTCGTGCCGGCGTGCCGCGACAGCGGTCACGCAAAGTTACGAGAAGCTTCCGTCAGGCGGGTCAGCGACGCCTCCGGACCGAGTGCCAGCCGGCGCAGCTCCTCGTGTACCAGGCTATACCCGGACACCTGGCCGGCCTCCTCCAGAGCCAGCCCCATGGTGAGGTTTTCCAGGTAGACCACCGCCGCATCGGCCGCGTCGGCGAAGGTCAGGATGACGTACGGGGAGTTCATCGCCGGGTGCCCACCGGCCGCGAACGGTAGTACCTGGAGTGTCACATTCCGTAGTTGCGCGACCTTCGCGAGATGGGCCAACTGGTCGGCCATCACGACGTCGCCGCCCACCGGGCGGCAGAGCACCGCCTCGTTCAGCACCACCGACAGCTCGACCGGGTCCTCCCGGTACAGCACGTTCTGGCGGTGCAGTCGGGCGGCGACCTTGCGCTCGATGCCCTCCTCGCCCGCGGTCCGCCGGAAGACCTCCCGGGCGTACGCCTCGGTCTGCAGCAGCCCGGGCACCGCCTCGGCCTCGTACGTCCGCAGCGTCGCCGCCTCCGCCTCGAGCCCGACGTAGAACTCGAACCACTCCGGCAGCACGTCGCTGTAGCTCTGCCACCAGCCACGCTGCTGCGCGCCGCGGGCGATCTCGATGAGCGCCTCCGCGTCCGCGCCGGTCACCTGGTAGAGCGCGAGCGCGGCCCGCACGTCGCGCGGCTTGATGCCGATCTGAGCGTTCTCGATGCGGGACAGGTTGCTCTTGGACATGTCCAACTGCCGGGCGGCCACGTCCAGGGTCATGCCGGCGCGCTCGCGCAACTGGCGGAGCTCGCGGGCGATACGGCGGCGGCGGACGGTCGGGCTCGCGGTCACCCTCCGAGTCTGTCACGACGAGATGCGCAGGTCGCGCCAGCACGGAGTGCAACCGCGAAAAACGGGAGTTGCATTGCAGATGCACTCGGTGCATCCTCGGACGCGGTTGCGATCACTGTGGACCCGCGCGGGAGGCCGGTTGCTCATCGCCGACGAGTTCTTCCTGATCGCCCACAACGACAGCCGGGGCAGGGCGAAGCTGCACCCGGCCGCGACCGGCCTCGGCCTCGCCGGCGGCCTGCTCGGCGAGCTCGTCCTGCATGGACACATCACCGTCTCCACCGGACTCGTGGCGGTGATCGACCGCCGGCCGCCAGCGGACGCCCTCGCGCACACCGTGCTCGACCAGCTGGTCGGCGAGGCGCAGCACCAGGCCGTCCGCACCTGGCTCAGCTTCCTCGCCCAGACCGCCGCGACCTCGGTGGGGGAGCGGCTGGCCCGGGCGGGCGTGCTGCGCCGCCAGGAGAACCGCCGGCTGCTGCGCACCTCCGTCAGCTACCTGCCGATCGACCTGAACACTGTGGCCTGGCCCGCCACCCGGCTGCGGGCCCTACTGGAGCGGGCCGGCCCACCGAGCGTCCCCGACGCGCTGCTGCTCGGCCTGGTCGCCGCCGCCGGCCTGACCCGCGAGGTGCTGTGGAGCGCCACCCCCCGCGCCCACCACCGGCTGAGCCCGCCCGGGCGGTGCGACACTGGGCCGTGCTCTCCGACGTGCCCCTCGACCTGCCCGTACGGCCGGTGCTGCCGGAGCTGGTCGCGGCGCTGCGGTCGGCCGGCACCGGGG
>NZ_POUB01000443.1 GCF_003236335.1 Micromonospora deserti | reverse complement strand
CCCACCCCGCCGCGCCGGCTGCCCCGCGCGCTGCCGGTCGACGACGTGGTCCGGCTGCTCGAGACCGCCGGCCCGGTCACCGCGACCGGCGGCGGCGCGGCGCTCGCGCTGCGCGACCGGGCGCTGCTGGAGTTCCTGTACGGCACCGGGTCGCGCATCTCCGAGGCGGTCGGCGCCGCCGTGGACGACGTCGACGTCGAGCAGGGCGCGGCGCTGCTGCGCGGCAAGGGCGGCCGCACCCGCCTCGTGCCCATCGGCGGGTACGCGGTGCAGGCGCTGCGCGCCTGGCTGGTCCGGGGCCGGCCGGGGCTGGCCGCCGCCGGGCGGGGCAATCCGGCGGTCTTCCTCAACGCCCGCGGCGGCCGGCTGTCCCGGCAGGGCGCCTGGACCATCCTGCGCCGGGCGGCGCAGCGGGCCGGGCTGCCGGTCGACGGGCCGCAGGCCGTCTCCCCGCACACGCTGCGCCACTCCTACGCCACCCACCTGCTCGACGGCGGCGCGGACGTGCGGGTGGTGCAGGAACTGCTCGGGCACGCCTCGGTCACCACCACCCAGGTCTACACCCTGGTCACCGTCGAACGGCTCCGCGAGGTGTACGCCACCGCGCACCCCCGGGCCCGCGGCTGAACGGTCCCGACCGTCCGGCCGGGGGATGGTCGACCGGTCCCCGGGGGTGACCTGGTCGGCGGGGCGGCGACACGCCGAGCGGGTGCGCCGGGCCCGCAGGCCGGTGGCGTACAGTCGGCATCGGCGCGGACCTGGCGGGGCGATGCAGACCGGGGGTGCGCAGCGGCGCCGCGGAGGACGTCGGTCGGTTCCGACGCCGGGTGGTCGTCGGGAGGGGGCAACGAGGACATGGCTGGCAACGGTGACCGTGCCGAGACGTGGACGTCGGAGCTCCGCGAGCAGCAGGCCGCGCTCGGCACGGATCTCGGCCCGGCGGACCCGGCCGCCTACACGATGCGCAAGCCGATCCCGGAACCGATGCCCACCGACCGGCACGGCCCGGCCCGGATCATCGCGATGGCCAACCAGAAGGGCGGCGTCGGCAAGACCACCACCACGATCAATCTCGGCGCCGCGCTCGCCGAGTACGGCCGCCGGGTGCTGCTGGTCGACTTCGACCCGCAGGGAGCCCTCTCGGTCGGGCTGGGGGTCAACCCGCACAACCTCGACCTGTCGGTCTACAACCTCCTCATGCAGGACGACATCACCGCCGAGGACGTCCTGATCAAGACCGACGTGGCCGGGCTGCACCTGCTGCCGGCCAACATCGACCTCTCCGCGGCCGAGATCCAGCTGGTCAACGAGGTCGCCCGGGAAATGGCCCTGGCCCGGGTGCTGAAGTCCATCCGCAAGGAGTACGACTTCGTCCTGATCGACTGCCAGCCCTCGCTCGGCCTGCTGGCGATCAACGCCCTGACCGTCGCGCACGGCGTGCTCATCCCGCTGGAGTGCGAGTTCTTCAGTCTGCGCGGTGTCGCCCTGCTGCTGGACACCATCGACAAGGTACGCGAGCGGCTCAACTTCGACCTGGAGCTCGAGGGCATCCTCGCCACCATGTATGACAGCCGCACCACCCACTGCCGGCAGGTGCTCCAGCGGGTGGTGGAGGCGTTCGGCGACAAGGTCTACCAGACGGTGATCACCAAGACGGTCAAGTTCCCCGAGTCGACCGTGGCCGGCTCCCCGATCACCACGCTCGACCCGGCCTCGTCCGGCGCCCGCAACTACCGGCAGCTGGCCCGTGAGGTGATCGCCGCCCAGGCGGACCGGTAGGCCGGGTGCCCCGTCGCGCCGGTCGTCCCGGCCCGTCGACTACGGTCGTCGGGTGAACGCTCCACCCCTGGACCCGCGCGCCGCGCCCGAGCAGCCGCTGCCCGC
The DNA here is from genome assembly GCF_003236335.1 of Micromonospora deserti. Taxonomy (GTDB): domain Bacteria; phylum Actinomycetota; class Actinomycetes; order Mycobacteriales; family Micromonosporaceae; genus Micromonospora; species Micromonospora deserti. The sequence goes on along the minus strand of NZ_POUB01000443.1, from coordinate 1,026 downwards.
GCCCGCCGGCATCGGGGTCGACGCGGCCGCCGTGGCCGGGGTCACCGGCGGGGCTGGCGCGGGCGGAGGCGCCGGCGCGGAGGCCGGGGACGTGCCCGAAGCCGACAGCGGCGGCTTCACCGTCCGGCTGGCGAACTTCACCGGCCCGTTCGACCTGCTGCTGCAACTGATCGGCAAGCACAAGCTGGACGTCACCGAGGTAGCGCTGCACCAGGTCACCGACGAGTTCATCGCCTACATCCGGGCCATGGGCGACCAGTGGGACCTCGACGAGGCCAGCGAGTTCCTGCTGGTCGCCGCCACCCTGCTCGACCTGAAGGCGGCCCGGCTGCTGCCCGCCGCCGAGGTGGAGGACGAGGAGGATCTCGCCCTGCTGGAGGCGCGCGACCTGCTCTTCGCCCGGCTGCTGCAGTACAAGGCGTACAAGGAGGCGGCCGCGCACATCGCCGCCCTGGAGGCGGTCGGCGGCCGCCGTTACCCCCGCGCGGTCACCCTGGAGCCCCGGTACGCGGAGGCGCTGCCCGACCTGGTGCTCGGCATCGGGCCGGAGCGGCTGCTGGAACTGGCCGTCAAGGCGATGACCCCGAAGCCGGTGCCGGAGGTCTCCATCGCCCACGTGCACCTGGTCCGGGTCAGCGTCCGGGAACACGCGGCGATCCTCACCGACCGGCTGCGCCGGGCCGGCACCGCCACCTTCTCGTTGCTCTGCGCCGACTGCGACGCCACCCTGGAGGTGGTGGCCCGGTTCCTGGCCCTGCTGGAGCTGTACCGGGAGGGGCTGGTCGCCTTCGTGCAGGAGCAGGCCCTGGAGGAGCTCACCGTACGCTGGACCGGCCCCGCCGACGGCGGCCCCGACCTGCACATCGACGAGTACGCCGGCAGCCCGCCCGAGCCGGCCGCGCCACCGGCCGGGCCCGAGTCGGCAGCGCGGTCCGGTCCCTCGATGCCGTCCGGCCCGGAGGCGCCGTCCGCGCTGGCCGGGCCGGAGGATTCGGCGGGATCCGGTGGGCCGGTGGAGCCGGGTGG
>NZ_POUB01000442.1 GCF_003236335.1 Micromonospora deserti | reverse complement strand
CCCCGAAACCCGACATCCAGACAGCCACCACCCACCCACCCCCACAACGTCGGGAAACCGCCGCGTCAGTGCACGCCGTCGTAGTCGCGTCCGGCGTGCTGGCTGTCGGCCCAGGCGCTGCGGTAGATGGTGCCCCGGCCGCTCCGGTCCGGGGTGTCGACGACCGGCGAGGCCGGCGGCGGGACGGGCGGCAGGGCAGCCTCTGGTTGGGTCGCTGCCCTGCGGGCGCGGCGCAGCCGCGACACGACGAACCAGCCGACGCCGGCCACGCACGCGACGATGACGACGTTCTGCAGCGCGCCGACGTACCCCTCAACCAGGTGCCAGTTGTCGCCGAGCAGGTAGCCGGCCATCACGAAGGTGGTGTTCCAGATCAGGCTGCCCAACGTGGTGTAGACCACGAAGGTCCAGACCGGCATCCGCTCCACACCCGCCGGGATGGAGATCATGCTGCGAAAGATCGGGATCATCCGGCCGAAGAAGACGGCCTTGACGCCGTGCCGGTGGAACCAGTCCTCGGTCCGGTCCACGTCGCTGAGCTTGACCAACGGCAGCCGCGCCGCGATTGCCCGCATCCGGTCCCGGCCCAGCGCCGCTCCGATGTAGTACAGCGCGAGCGCACCGAGCAGCGAGCCGAGGGTGGTCCAGACGATCGCGCTGAGGACGCTCATCCGCCCCTGCCCGGCGACGAAGCCGGCCAGCGGCAGGATCACCTCGCTGGGGATCGGCGGGAAGAGGTTCTCCAGGGCCACGGCCAGACCCGCGCCCGGGCCGCCGAGCCGTTCGACCAGGTCGGTGACGTAGCCGACCAGGCCGCCCTGGGGTGGCTCCGCGTCGGCGGTGGCGGTGCCGGCGGCGAGCAGGGCGTGCGCGGTGCGAATCATGGCCCACACGCTACGAACCGATCCTGAGAGCCCGCCATGGGCCCACCGCCCGATCCGCCCGATGGACGCATCCGCGTCGGGAACTGCGGGGCGCCGGGATCGGCGGGGGCGGGGCCCGCCGCTTCACCCCGGGCGACGCCCCGGCGGTGAAAGCCGCTGGCCGGGTCCCCGGTCGGGGGCCCGGCCAGCGGCCGTGGGTTCGTCAGCGTCAGCTGGAGTAGCCGCGCTCGGCGATCCAGTTGGCAACCTTCTCGACGGTCATCCAGTAGTGCTCGTTCGGGTCGTACGGGTCGGCGATCTTCAGGGTGTCGCCACCGTCGCGGTAGCCGACCACGCTGAGGTAGTGCCCGCCCTCGAACGAGTGCCGGTTGCCGTCGGTGTCGACCGCGGTGCCCTTGATGTTGGCCACCACGCCGCGCTTGGCGTCGACCGCCTCGATCACGTCGGCTCGCAGCTTGTCGACCTGCTCCGGCTTGGCCTTGGCGCCACTGATATGAGTGGTCTCGTAGCCACCGCCGGTCAGCTCGTTGAGCACCCGGGTGGTGTCGTTGGCCGAGTTGGTGCCGGCCTCGGTGGTGCCCAGCTTCTTGGCCACCTCGTCCTGGTTGAGGACCTTGCCCTGCGTCGACAGGGCGATCCGGGTGGCGGCCGGGCCGCAGTAGTAGAAGTTCGGCTGGGCCTGGTAGTCGTGCTCCAGCACCCGCTCGCCCTTGCCCTTGCGCTCGGCCTGCACCGCGATGGCCGGCTTCTCGGCCGGGGCGGCCTGGGCGGCGATCGCCGGACCGGCGACGGCGCCACCGGTGACCAGCAGACCAGCAATGGACAGCGCGCTCTTACGAATGATCGAGTTCATCGTTCAAGCTCCAATCGGGGGTTGACGCCGCCATGGGGAATCGGCAGCGCAAGCGCCGGTGGAGGCGCTGAGAAGTTCGGGGGAAAGAGAACGCCCGCGCACGCCGGGGGATGGTGTCGCGGGCGTCGACCAGATGTAACGACCGGCTGCCGGCCGGCATTCCACCCGACCCTTGGCGGCGCTTGGTCGTACGGATGTGTAACGACCGCAAGCCCGTCGGCATTCCGCCGGGCGGCCAGGCGGCGACGCCGGCTCGGTCGTACGGGTGGTGTACCGGGCCCCGGCCGGCCGATGTTCCCCACCCGGGATCCGGTGAATCGGACATCGCACGCAGGGAGTGCCGCGGGGGCATGGACCGCCGGGCCTTGTGTTCCCTCGGCCCGGGTGTACCACGCCGAGGGACCCGACCTGGTACTGCGACGGCTGACCGGTCCGACCCCTGGCCGAGGGCGGCCGTCACCGGTTACACCCATGTCCCGTCCGCGATCGGCCGTCACCGGTGACACCGATGTCCCGGTCGCGACCGGACGTCCCCCAGTCACCGCCCCGGCCCGGGGACCGCCGGTGGGCGTACCGGGCCGCTGCGGCCGCTGGACCCGAGCCGTCGACCCGCGCGGGGCGCTCGGCCCGCTGGTGCCAGACGGGGGGCGCGCTCCCGAGCGGGACGATGGGAGCGGTGGGGCTGAGGGTGGTTCAGTCGTCGTCCTCGTCGCCGTCGCGGGAACTGGTGTCGACCTGGTCGAGCAGGGCGTCGAGCCGGGACGCGAGGTCGGCTGGGATGCGCTGCTTCTCGACCGCCTCGGCCAGCCGCTTCCGCAGCTCCTCGACCCGCTTCTCCCGGTCCCGGGGGCGGCCTCGGTTCAGGGCGCCGAGCTTGTCGCGCAGTTCCTCGGCCGTCTTCCGGTCGACCTCGCCCCGGGCCTGCGCCTCGGCGAGGACGGCGGCGAACTCGGCGGCCACCTGTCGCAGACTGACCGGCGCGGACCGGGCGGTGGTGGGTGGTGGCGCCGTGGAGGGCTCCGGCGCGGCGGGGGTCGGCTCCTCGACCGGAGCGACGCTGGACGGTCCGGCCGCCGGCGGTGCCTGCTCGCCGTCGCCGAGGGCGAGCACCGCGACCAGGCCGACGAGCAGCGCGACGCCGGCCGCGACGAGCACCGCTATCGGGCGGTTCGACGGC
>NZ_POUB01000441.1 GCF_003236335.1 Micromonospora deserti | reverse complement strand
GCTAGTCGCGTGGGCTCGGAGATGTGTATAAGAGCCAGAAGCCGAGGGGTGATCAGCGATGAGCCGCCACAGCGACGAGGCCCCGATGCGGGCTCGGGTTCCCGCAGACATCGAGCGGGCGGACAGGCTCGCGTTCGGCATGTCGGGACGGCAGTTGGTGATCCTGGCCGTCACGGGCCTGCTGTTGTACGCGGCGTGGACGGCGGTGGCCACGCTCGTGCATCCACTGGTGTTCCTCGCGGGTGCGATGCCGCCCGCCGCTGGGGCGTTCCTGCTCGCGGTCGGCCGCCGGGACGGCATCAGTCTCGACGCCTGGGTCCTCGCGGCGCTGCGGCACCGCCGCAGCCCGCGCCGGCTCGTCCCGGCCGACATGCCGGTCATCCCGGCCCCGGCGTGGGTGCAGACCACCGCCGGGCCGGGTGACCAGCTACCGCTGCCCGCACCGCTGCGGCTGCCCGCGAAGGGCATCACCGGCCACGGGCTGATCGACCTCGGATCGGATGGCACCACGGGCCTGGTCGCCGCCTCGACGGTGGCCTTCGGCCTGCGGACACCAGGGGAACAAAACGGCCTGGTGGCCGGGTTCGCGCGGTGGCTACACAGCCTCGACGGCCCGGCGCAGATCGTGGTGCAGGCACAGCGGGTGGACCTGACCTACCTCGCCGACCGGTTCCTCGCCGCCGCCCCCGGGCTGCCGCACCCCGCGCTGGAAGAGGCAGCCCACGCGCACGCGGCGTTCCTCGAAGACCTGGCCGGGCAGCGGGAGTTGCTGCACCGGCAGGTCACCGTCGCGGTGCGGAGCCGGCGCGGCGCGCACCACACCGCGCATCACGCGACCGAGGCGGTTCGTGCCCTCGCCGGCTGCGAGGTTCCCGCCCGGGTGCTCGATGGGCCGGAGGCCACGGTGCGTCTCGCGGCAAGCCTCGACCCCACCGCCCCGGCCCTCACGCCCTACGCCCCATCTCACGGAGGTGAACAGCGGTGAGCCTGCTGTCCGCACTGCTGCCGAAGCGGCGGCCCGCTTTGCCCGAGTCGGCGATGGTCCTGCCCGGTTTCCCGGACGCCGTGGAGGTCGACGGCCGATACGTGCGGGTCGGGGACGGCTACAGCGCCACCCTGGCCGTTGTCGGCTACCCGGCTGAGGTCGGACCGGGGTGGGCGGAGCCGCTCTTGTCCTACCCGCGCTTGGTCGACGCCGCCTTCCACATTGAGCCGGTCCCGCCGGCGGTGGCCTCCGAGCGGCTGCGCAAGCAGCGCGGCCGGTTCGAGTCCTCCCGTCGGCAGGACGCGGCGAAGGGCCGGCTTGACGATCCCGACCTTGACGCCGCTGCGGCCGATGCCGCCGAGCTGGCCACGCGGGTGGCCCGAGGCGAGGCGCGGCTGTTCCGCCTCGGCCTGTACCTGACCGTCCACGGCGCCAACCCCGCCGAGTTGGCCGACCGGGTGGCCGAGGTGCGGTCCCTGGCCTCCTCGTTGCTGCTCGACACCGCGCCGGTGACGTGGCGGCAGTTGCAGGGCTGGATCAGCGGTCTACCCCTCGCGTTCGACGCGTTGGGGATGAAGCGGGTCTTCGACACTGACGCCCTCGCCGCGAGCTTTCCGTTCACCAGCCCTGACCTGCCCGACACCGCTGGGGACAGTGGCATGGGGGTGCTGTTCGGGTTGAACCTGCACTCGGCCGGAGTCGTCGTGTGGGACCGGTGGGCGCAGTCCAACTACAACGCCGTCATCCTCGCCCGATCCGGGGAAGGCAAGTCCTACCTGGCCAAGCTCGACCTGCTGCGCAACCTATGTCTCGGGGTGGAGGCGTTCGTCATCGACCCCGAAGACGAGTACCTGCGGCTGGCCGACGCGGTCGGCGGCACGGTCATCCGGCTCGGCGCGCAGAGCGTGAGGATCAACCCTCTCGACCTGCCGCCCGGCGACGACGATGCCCTGAACGATCGGGCGCGGTTCATGCAAACCTTGGTCGCGGTGATGGCCAGCGGCGAGACCGCTGTCAGTGCGCCGCTGCCCGGCGATGAGGCCCGCTCCCTCGACGTGGCGGTGCTGGCCGCGTATCGGGCGAAGGGCATCACCACCGACCCGCGCACCTGGAGACGACCGGCGCCGCTCCTCGGTGACGTGACGGCGGCCCTGGAGGACACCGACGACGCCGGGCGCCGAGTCGCCGCCCGCCTGCATCCCTATGTCGCCGGCAGCATGAAGGGCCTGTTCGACGGGCCGACCACCACCACCCCGCAGGGGCACCTGGTGGTGTTCGCCATCAAGGACCTCCCCGAACAGCTTCATCCGGTCGGGACGCTGCTCACCCTGGACACGATCTGGCGCACCGTACGCGGCGCGACCGCCTCCGGCCAGCGGCCCGATGCGCTGCGGATGGTGTTGGTGGACGAGGCATGGAAACTGCTGTCCGGCGGTCGCGGCGGCGTGTTCCTGGAGACCCTGGCCAAGTCCGCCCGCAAGTACGGCACCGGCCTGACCGTCGTGACCCAGGACGCTGCTGACGTGCTCGCTACCAAGACCGGCCGCGCCGTCGTCTCCAACGCCGCCACCCAGGTGCTGCTCAGGCAGGCGGCGCAGGCGATCGACGCCGTCACTGAGGCGTTCGGGCTCACCGACGGCGAACGGGCGTTCCTGCTGTCCTGCCAACGCGGCGACGCCCTGCTCACGGCCGGGTCGGCGCGGGTGGCCTTCCACAGCCACGCCTCCACGACCGAGCACGAGTTGATCATCACCGGCCCGGTCACCGGTCGGCCCGCCCGCCGCCGCTGACCCGGCCTCCTTCCCACCACCGATCGGAGTTCCCGATGGTTGTCACGTTGTCCCC
>NZ_POUB01000440.1 GCF_003236335.1 Micromonospora deserti | reverse complement strand
GGTCGGGGTGGCGGAAGCGGAAGCCGGCCCGGTTCAGGACGCCGGGGAGGACCCGCTCGCTGGTGAGCACCTCGGTGGAAAAGCCGCCGAGCACCACCTTCAGCGCCAGCGCCGGGATCGGCATGAACGCCGGCCGGTGCAGCTGCCGGGCCAGCTCCCGGGTGAACTCGGCGTTGGTCGACGGGGCCGGACCGACCATGTTGACCGGTCCGGCGATGCCGTCGGAGTCGAGCAGGAAGAGCGCGGCGCGCAGCCAGTCCTCCATCGAGATCCAGGGCCACCACTGCCGCCCGCTGCCGAGTTTGCCGGAGATGCCGAGCTTCATCGGCAGCAGCTGCGGCTTGAGCATCCCGCCGTCGCGGTGCAGCGGCAGGCCGATGCGCATCCGCACCACGCGCACGCCCGCGTCCTCGGCCGGCCGGGTCGCCGCCTCCCACACCCGGCAGACGTCGGCCAGGAAACCCTCGCCCGCCGGCGCGTCCTCCTCCACCGTCCGGTCGCCGGTGTCGCCGTACCAGCCCACCGCCGAGGAGTTGAGCAGCACCCCCGGCCGGTCCTGGGCGGGCAGGCCGGCGATGGTGATGGCCAGGGTGGTGGTGGTGTCCACCCGGCTCGACCGGATCAGCCGCCGGTACTCGTCGGTCCACCGCCGGTCGCCGACCCCAGCGCCGGCCAGGTTGACGATCGCGTCCGACTGCGCCACCACCGCCGGGTCGAGCTGCGCGGCGGACGGGTTCCACTGCCGTTCGTCGGCGCCGCGCGGCGCCCGGCGGACCAACCGGACGATCTCGTGGCCGTCCGCCGTGAGCCGGTCGGCCAGCCGGGCGCCGAGGAAGCCGGACGCGCCGGCCATCAGGATCCGCATGCTCATATCTTCGGGTACGGGCGGCGGTCCGGATGCGTTGAGCGGATTAACCTTCTCTCACCGCGGCCAGGCTCGGACGCAGGTCGGCGAGTAGCCGCTCCACCTCGGCGTACGACTCGTCCGGCAGCGGGCCGAGGGCGAGGGTGGCGAAGTTCTCCTCCGCCTGCGCCACCGTCCGGCAGCCCGGGATCGGCACCGTACGCGGGCTGCGGGCCAACAGCCAGCCGAGCGCGCCCTGAGCCAGGGTCCGGCCGTCGGCGGTCAACGCCTGCCGGATCTGCTCCACCCGGGCCGCCCAGCGTGGCGTCGGCCGGCCGTCGGTGAACCAGAGCAGCCACTCCGGGGCCATCCCGCGCACGTCGTCCCGCCCGACCGCCCGGGTCGAGCCGGTGAGCAGCCCCATCGCCAGCGGCCCCCGGTTGAGAGCGGCCAGGTCGAGCGCGTCGCAGACCGCCAGCATCTCGGCGTTGTCCAGCAGCACCGACTGGTCGTGCTGGATCGCCGCGCAGTGCGGGCCCGCCTCCGCGAACGCCGCCGCCGAGGCCGGGTTGTCGGTGCTCCACCCGTACGCCCGGATCTTGCCCTGGGTGACCAGGTCCTCCAGCGTGCCGACCAGGTCGAGCGCGGCGGCGGCCGGCAGGTCGTTGATGTGCAGCTGGTAGAGGTCCACGTAATCGGTGCCGAGCCGGCGCAGCGACTCCTCCAGGCTGGCCACCGCATACTCGGGGCTGGCGTCGGTGCCGATCCATTGGCGGGTGCCCTCGTCGGCGCGGTTGCCGAACTTGGTGGCGATGACCGCCCGGTCGCGCCGGCCGGCGAGGGCCCGGCCGAGGATCCGCTCGCTGTGCCCGGCGCCGTAGTTGCTGGCCGTGTCGAACAGGGTCACCCCCGCATCGAGGGCGGCGTGGACGGTGCGGACCGACTCGTCGTCGTCGACCTCGCCCCAGCCGAACGGCTGCCCGCCGTCACCCCAGAGCGGCCCGCCGATCGCCCAGCACCCCATGCCGATCGCGCTGGCCGCTATCCCGCTGCGCCCCAGAATCCGTGTCGTCGTCATGCCGCCCAGCGTTCCGCTTCGAGCGCACTCGACGTCAAGCCCCTCGGCGAGCTGTTCTCGATCACCTGATCACGGCTGCGTCGCCGGTGAGGCGGGACAGCACCGGGGTGAGCGGGTCGAGCGCGTCGGTGCGGACGACGAAACGGGTGATGCCCCAGCGGCGCCGGTGCTCGGCGACCGCCGTGACGATCTCGTCCTCGGTGCCGATCAGCACGAACGGCGAGGCCAGCAGCTCGGCGACGGTCAGGCCGGTGTCGGCGGCGAACGGCGCGGCGGCCGCCTCGGCGTCGTCGGTCACCACCACTCGCTGCACCAGCGACTCCAGCACCGGCGGCTCGCCGCGCCCGGTCGCCCCGGTGGCGACGCAGTCGAGCTGTGCCTCGATCTCCGCCGCCCGCCAGCGCACCTCGTGCTGGTACCCGTCGGGCAGGGTACGACCCAGACCGGCCAGCCCGACCACGTCGGCGTGCGCCCCCGCCCAGCGCAGCAGCGTCGAGTTCGCCCCGCCGATGGTCAGCGGGATCCGCGACCGCACCGGGCGCGGCTCGGCCAGCCGGGCCGTCCGCATCGCCAGCTCGGGGGTGTCGACGGTGACCGCGTCGCCGTCGAGCAGGGCCCGGACCGCCTCGGCGACGGCCACGCAGCGGCGCACCCGGCCCGCCACGTCGGGGCGCTCCCGGCCGACCGCGTGCCACTCGGCGGGGGTGTGGCCGGCGCCGAGACCGAGCCGGGCCCGGCCGCCGGAGAGCACGTCGAGGGTGGCCACGTCGGCGGCGAGCACCATCGGCTCCCGGATCCCGGCGTTCGAGACGTTCGATCCGAGCCCGATCGTGGAGGTCACCGCCGCGGCGGCGGCCAGCGCGACGAACGGCGACGCCACCGTGCCGGGGTGGTCGGCGGCGAGCAGCGCGTCGAAGCCGGCCGCCTCGGCCCGCCGGGCCAGGTCCAGCCAGCTCGGGCCGTCGGAGGGCTTTGCCTGTAGCGAGAAGGTCGTCACGCTCCCACCC
>NZ_POUB01000043.1 GCF_003236335.1 Micromonospora deserti | reverse complement strand
CGCCGCCAGGAACTCCTTGGCCGGGGCCGCGTCCAGGCCCGGCGCGGCGCCGGCCGCCACGTCGGTCACAGCCAGGTCGAAGCCCGCGAAGACCTCACGCAGGTGCGCCTCGGCCTCGGCCGGCGTACGGTCCGGGGCGAACCGGTAGTTGACCTCGATCTCGCACCGGTCCGGGATGACGTTGCCGGCCACCCCGCCGTGGATGCGGACCGCGTTCATCCCCTCCCGGTACTCGCAGCCGTCGAGGGTGACCCGCCGCGCCTCGTACGCCTGGAGGCGGCGCAACACCTCGCCCGCGCCGTGGATGGCGTTCACCCCGTGCCAGGACCGCGCCGAGTGGGCGCGGACGCCGGTGGTGGCCACGACGGCCCGCATGGTGCCCTGGCAGCCGGCCTCCACCAGGCCGTACGTCGGCTCCAGCAGCACCGCGAAGTCCGCCGCCAGCCACTCCGGGTGCGCCTCGGAGACCAGGAAGAGCCCGTTGTACTTCGACTCGATCTCCTCCGCCTCGTAGAAGAGGTACGTCACGTCGTAGCGCGGCTGCGGCAGGGTCACCGCCAGGTGCAGCGCGTACGCCACCCCGGACTTCATGTCCGACGTGCCGCAGCCGTACATCAGGTCGCCGCGCAGCGTGGACGGGAAGTTGTTGTTCAGCGGCACCGTGTCCAGGTGGCCGGCGAGCACCACCCGCTGGTCGCGCCCCAGGTCGGTCCGGGCCATCACGGTGTTGCCGTGCCGGTGGGTAATCAGGTGCGGCAGCCCCCGCAGCACCTGTTCGACGCAGTCGGCGATCGCCTTCTCGTTGAGGGATACGGACTCTATGTCAACCAGCGCGCGGGTCAGGGCCACCGGATCGGCCAGGACCTCGGGGGTCAGGGGGTTCTCCATGGTTCGCACGGTACCGTCAGATCCGGTGCGCGCGAGGAGCGAGCCTGCGAGCCCCGCAGCCGCGAACGAAAGGTGAAACAGTGACGTCCGCAGTATCCGCCTGGGGCATCGGCCTGGCCACCGTGACCCCTGACGACATGGTGCTCGACACCTGGTACCCGACGGGCAAGCTGGGGCTCGGCGAGCTGCCGCTGGTGCCCGGCGAGGACGAGGCGGACGTGCTCGATTTGCCCCCGGGAGCGGTCGGCGACCGGGCACTGCCGGGTCTGCGTACCGTGCAGGTGGTGACCGCGATCGGCTCGCTCGACGACCCGATCAAGGACGCCGCCGACGCGTACCTCCGGCTGCACCTGCTCTCCCACCGCCTGGTGCGGCCCAACGAGCTCAACCTCGACGGCATCTTCGGCAAGCTGGCGAACGTCGCCTGGACCTCCGCCGGGCCGTGCCCGCCCGAGCGGGTCGACGAGCTGCGGGTGATCGAGCGGGCGGCCGGCCGGCACCTGGCCGTGTACGGGGTGGACAAGTTCCCCCGGATGACCGACTACGTGGTGCCCTCGGGCGTGCGGATCGCCGACGCCGACCGGGTGCGGCTCGGCGCGCACCTCGCCACCGGCACCACCGTGATGCACGAGGGCTTCGTCAACTTCAACGCCGGCACGCTCGGCGCCTCGATGGTCGAGGGGCGGATCGTGCAGGGTGTGGTGGTCGGCGACGGCTCCGACATCGGCGGCGGCGCGTCGATCATGGGCACCCTCTCCGGCGGCGGCACCGAGAAGGTCCGCATCGGCGAGCGCAGCCTGGTCGGCGCGAACGCGGGTGTCGGCATCTCCCTCGGCGACGACTGCGTCGTCGAGGCGGGCTGTTACATCACCGCCGCCTCGAAGGTCACCCTGCCGGACGGCCGGGTGGTCAAGGCCCGCGAGCTGTCCGGGGTGGACGGGCTGCTGTTCTGGCGCAACTCGGTCACCGGCGCCCTGGAGGCGAAGCCCCGGGCCGGCAGGGGCATCGAGCTGAACGCCGCGCTGCACGCCAACGACTGACGGACCCTCCGCCGGGTCCGCGGTCGGCCGCGGACCCGGCGGGGGTACGCCTCAACGCAGGCGGTACGCCTGGATGACGCGGGTGGTCACCGTGTTGCCGGCGGTGTCCCGGGCGGTGGCCCGCAGGGACGCGTGGCCGGCGCCGGCCGGGTGTCGCACGGTGGCCGTCCAGCCGTCGCCGCCGTGCCGGACCCGGGCCCGCTGCCACGTCGTCCCGCCGTCGTAGGAGACCTCGACGGTCAGCGCGGCGGTCCGCGCCACCGGCGCACCCGGCTGCCGCTGCACCTGCACCGGGATCACGAACGTCCGGCCGGCCGGGGCGGCGTTGCCGGCATCGAGCCGGGGCGTGAACCGGATCGCCGACGTCGGCAGCCGGGCGAAGTCGTCACCGGCGACGTGCCGGGAGCGGAACGTCCACGCCGTGGCGACCTCCGTGCTGAGGTCGGTGAGGCTGCGCCGGGACAGCGTCTCCAACCGGTAGTCGGCCGCTCCCGCCGGCACCTCGAACCGGCCGTATCCCGGGTCCGGGCTCTCGCCGACCAGGACCCCGTCGCGGTAGAGGGCCGTCCGGGCGCTGTCGGCGACCGAGCCTCCGGCGTGCCCCTCGGCGTCGCTGTGCAGCGGCACCTCGACCACGATCACGTCGCCCTGGCGGGTGATCCCCGCCCCTGGCCAGCGCGGCGCCGTAAATGATGGCGCGTACGGAGCGCTACCCCAGCTCTCCCGGTGGTGCCGGCCCGCCCGGTACGCCCGCGGCTCGGCGGTGAGCCCCGCCTTGATCTCGGTCCACCCGTCATCCGTCGGCGTGCCGAACATCAGCTCCGACGACCAGCGCACGCCGCGGGTGTTGTGGTACTCCACCCGCTGCCCGGGCACCGCCGTGGGCAGCACGATCGCCCAGCCGCCCAGGTCCGGCTCCAGGTGCGGGAAGACCGCCCGCTCGGCGACCAGCCCCGGGTAGCCGGCACGGAACCGGTGCGTGACGGTGACCAAATCCCGGTTGCGGTAGTGCCGGTCCAGGCCGGTCGGCATCCGGCCGGGGAACCCCTCACTGAGCGTGTACAGGTAGGGGCTGCTGGCCGCCTCGAGGTCGGCCCACTGGCTGCCGATCGTGGCGACGAAGCGCTCCGCGGGTGCCGCCCGGCCGAGCTGGCCGGTGGCCAGGCCGGTGAGATCGAAGGCCAGCAGCCCGGTGCTGTACGAGCTGCCGTCGGCGGCGAAGAAGTTGGCGCCGATGTCGACGAGCACCGGCGTGGCCGACCGCCGCGGCACGGTCACCCGCACCGGCCCGGCCCGCCGGGCGTCGACGGTGATCTCGGTGTCCCGTTCGAGCACCAGTTCCGGCCGGGCGATCTGGGTCGCGCCGGTCAGGTCCTCCCCGTCGACCTGGAACAGGACGCTGGACAGGCCGTACCGCCCCTTGGGCACCCGCAGCTCGGCGGTGCCGTCCGGGTCGTACACGTCGTACGCGGCGAAGCCGGACAGGCCGAGCAGGCTGGTGCCGTAGCTGCCGGTGGGGGCGCCGTGCCGGTCGAGGTGCCGGACGGTCAGCGTGTAGCTCTCCACCTCGCGGTGCACGCCGAGCGGGGTGACCGCCACGACGTCGCCGGCGCGGGCGACGACACGCCCGCTGTAGAGGCCGTCCGGTCCGGTGACCCGGGTGTCGGCGGTGACGGTCGCCGTCGCCGTGCCGCCCGCCGGTACGCTGACCCGGCTGGCGCCCAGCGTGAACATCCCGGCCGGGGCGGGTTCGCCGTCCGGGCCGGTCACCTCGACGGTCAGGTCGAGGGTCAGTGCGCTCGGGCCGGTGTTGCGCCAGGTCACCGTCCGGGTGATCGGCGTGTCGTCGCCGTGCGGCCAGAGCGACCGGCCGAAGGAGACGCTCGCCGGCTCGCTGGTCACCGGCTGGGTGATCGCCCGGGGCACGTCGACCCGGCCGGCGCCCTGCTGGTACGCGGTCTGCGCCGGGTGCGGCCGCGCCGATGCCATCAGGATCGACTTGAGCTGCCCGGCCGCCCAGCCGGGATGCCGCTGGGCGAGCAGCGCCGCCGCGCCGGCCACGTGCGGTGCGGCCATCGAGGTGCCGGAGAGGGATACGTACCGCTCCCCCGCCGGCTCGCCGATCACCCCGTCCGCCGCGCGCGCGGCGACGATCTCCACCCCCGGCGCGGTGAGGTCCGGCTTCAGCCCGTCGTCGCCGGTGCGCGGGCCCCGGCTGGAGAAGTCGGCCAGCGCGTCGGTGCGGTCGACCGCGCCGACCGAGAGGGCGGCGTCGGCGGTGCCCGGCGACCCGACCGGGGCGAAGCCGCCGTCGTTGCCGGCCGAGACCACGAAGAGCGCGCCGGTCTGCGCGGTCAGCGTCCCGATCGCCTCCTCCAGCGGGTCCACCTCGGGGGTGTCCCACCCGGTGAGGCTCATGTTGACCACATCCGCCCGCTGCTCGACCGCGGCCCACTGCATGCCGGCCAGGATCGCCGACTCGGTGCAGCCGTACGCCTCGCAGACCTTGCCGTCGAGCAGCGTCGCGTCGGGTGCCACGCCACGGTGGCGGCCACCCGAGGCGGCCCCGCTGCCGGCGACGATCGAGGCGACGTGGGTGCCGTGGCCGACCACGTCGCCGGCCGGTTCCTCGGTGAAATTGCGCGCCTCGGCCACCCGGCCGGCCAGGTCGGGATGCCCGGCGTCGACGCCGGTGTCGAGTACGGCCACCCGGACGCCCCGGCCGGTCAGGCCGGCCGCGTGGGCGGCTGGCGCGCCGATCTGCGGCACGCTGTGGTCGAGGGTGATCTGCCGCCTGCCGTCGAGCCAGATCCGGTCGGCACCCCCCGCCGTGTCGATCCGGGCGCCGGGGCGGCCGGTGACCGCCGCCCAGACCTCGCCGGCCCGCCGCTTGGCCGCCGTCGCGGCGACCCCGCCGATCGCCGGCAGGTCGCGGGTGACCGTCACGCCGGCCGGCGCCGCGGCGCGTTGGGCGGCCCCCGGACCTGCGGTGATCAGCACCGGCAGGTCGTCGCGGCGGGTGTCGTCGTAGCCGGCGGCGATCAGCCCGGTGACGTCGAAGAGCCGCCGGTCGACCCGGCCGGCCCGGATCAGCGGGAGGGCGTCGTGTGGGACGACGCTGAGGTGCCCGCGTTCCCGGCTGGTGAGGAAGCGGATGTGCGCACGCCCGTCGGCGGGTCGCACGGCGGCGGCCCCGGCGGCGGTGACGGTGACCTGGTCACCGGTGAGCAGGGTGACGGTGGCCGGGCGGCCAGCGGCCGGCACAGCCCGCGCCGCGGTGCCCGGGCCGGTGGTCGCATCCGGCGCGGGCGGCCGGGCCACGGCCGGGCCCGGGACGCCGAGCACCAGGGCGAGCGCAGCACCGAGAGCGGCCAGTTTTCTTCTTCGCTGCAACGGATCCTCCTCGTGGGACGTTCTACCTACGAGAGACACATCGACAGCCATCAGAATTACATACGGAGTATGTACAGTGAAGTCACAAAGATGACGGACCGACCAACACCCACCGGTCCAACCCGGCACGGTCGACCGGTGACGTCCATGCGGGATCGCATGCTCGCCGGCGAGCCGTACATCGCCGACGAGCCGGAGATCATCGCCGACCTGGACCGGGCGGCGCGGCTGATGGAACGCTTCAACACCAGCCCGTCGGCCGACCCGCAGGGCCGGCTCGCCGCCCTGCGCGACCTGCTCGGCGAGGTGGGCGAGGACACCTGGATCCGCCCACCCTTCCACTGCGACTACGGCTGGCAGATCCGGATCGGCCCCCGCTGTTTCGTCAACTACAACGCGATCTTCCTCGACGTCGCCCCGATCACCATCGGCGCGGATGTCCAGATCGGGCCGAACGTGCAGCTGCTCACCCCGACCCACCCGGTCGAGCCGGAGCCCCGGCGGGCCAAGTGGGAGGCGGCCAGACCGATCACCATCAGCGACAACGTCTGGCTCGGCGGGGGCGCTGTCGTGCTCGCCGGCGTCACCGTCGGCGAGAACACCGTGGTCGGCGCGGGCGCCGTCGTCACCCGGGACCTACCGGCGAACGTCGTCGCGGTCGGTAATCCCGCCCGTCCGGTACGCAACCTCAACCAATCCTGAACAAGCCTCTCACCTGCACAAACAACCCTTCGACGGCTGGCGGGACACCCCGATCCACGGCACCCTGGGTAGTGACGTCGTCACCAGGAGGCGGGGATGCTCGGTCGGGTGCTCGAACTGCGCGTGCACGGTGTGTCCAACACGCCACCCGGCCAGATCCTCGGCCTGCGACCCGAGCCCGGCGTCGACCCGCCCCAGCCGTGGCTGGTCGCCGGGGACACGGTCACCGGCTTCTACCGCTCCAGCGCCAGCGGACCGGACGATCCGATCGTCGTCGAGGCGTACAGCTGGGGGCAGCTGACCTCCGGCGCCCGGACCCGGCGCGACGTCGAGCGCGCACTGTGGACCCTGCTGCTGCCGTTCGCGCTGGCCAACGTCGCGCTGCACGCCCGGCCGGGGATCCCGGCCGACCCGGACTCCGAACGGTGGGGCAGCCGCTCCGGTCTCACCGCCTGGCTGATCCGGCTGTTCTGCCTGAGCCTCACCGGCACGCTGGTGCTCGCGCTCACCGGCATCGGGGTAGACCTGATCGGCTGGCAGTGCGTCGACGAGCACTGCCTGCGCCGGATCCCGGGCCCGTGGGAGTTCCTCGCCCACGGCTGGTGGAGCGAACACGCCCGCGCCCTCGCCGTCGGCCTGCTCGTGCCCCTGGGAGTGCTGGCCATGCTCGGGCTGGTGGCCTGGCGTACCTACCAGTACGAGGCGGAGATGCCCGCCGACCCGGTCACCGTGACCGCCCGGACGCCGGTCGAGGCCCCGTCGGACGTGACGGCGGGCGGGGAGGCGCCGGCCGCGCAGCCGGTCGACGAGCCGGAACCGGCCGAGCCGCCCCCCGGCGAACTGGCGAACCCGTTGCAGGACCCCACCTTCTGGTGCGGCGAGGGGCAGCTGCGCCGGAGCGCCGTGCTGCACCTGTGCACCGGCGCGGTCGTCGCCGCCGCCGTACCGCTGGGCACGGTCCTCGCCATGGACCCGCCCCGCGGCGTCCGGGCCGCCGTCGCCTGGCCCACGGTGGCGGTCCTGGCCGCCGTCGTGCTGATCGCGGTGGTGGCGCTCGCCCAGCCGTCGCTGACCCGGCGCGCCGGGGCCACCCCGCTCGGCCCGCGGAGCATCACCGTCGCCGTGCTCACCGGCCTGGGCCTGGCCGGCACCGCGCTGTGCCTGCTGCTGCCGGACGGGCCGGCCGGCACCCCGCTGGCCGAGCTGCGCCCACCGGCCGGCTGCAACCGCCAACCAGACCTGCCGCAGTGCGGGTACGACCGCTCGCTGCCCGGCTTCGACTGGGTCATCGCCTGGGTGGGCACCGGACAGCTGCTGCTGCTGATCGCCGTCGGATCGGTGGCCCGGTCCGGTCGGCGGGGGCTGGTCGCGCCGGTCGCGGCCACGCTGCTGCTCACCCTCGGCACCGCCTGGAGTTCCGACTGGCTGCCCGTCGTCCCGCCCGCCCCGGCGCCACTGGCGGCCTGGCACCTCGTCGTCCCGGCCGTCGCGCTCGCCGGCACCGGCCTGCTGCTGCCCCGGACCCGGACGGACACCGAGAGCCAGCCGCTGGAACCCCACACCGACCTGGCCTGGGGTGGGCGGGGCCCGGCGCTGGTGGCCGGCTTCGGCTGGGTGCTCTGCGTCTCCTACTGCGCCGGACTGCTCTACTGGGTGACCGACCGGCTCACCGGCGCCGCCCCGCCGGGCGGCCGCTCCGCCGTGGTACCACCGGTGCCGGTGATGTGGGCCGGGCTCGCCTTCGCCGTCGCACTGGTCGCGCTCGGCGCCACCGCCGCCCGTGCCGGCGTGCTCTTCGTCCGCCTCCGCCGGGAGGAGTACGCGGACCTGGTCGCCGCCGGCCACCGGCTCTCCGGTCACGACCTACGGCGCTGCCGGGACGTCAGCGCTTACCGTGCCCTGCACCGGTTGATCGGCGAGCACGCCGTACAACTGGTCGGCGACTACGCCGCCGCCGCGGGCGTGCTGGTCACCGTCGGCTGCGCCGCCGTGCTCTCCCGCTCCCGGCCACACCCCGTGTCGCCGACCGGTGGCGCGGCGGTGGTGGAGACCGTGGCCGACGTGGGCGCCGCGCTGCTGGGCTGGCTGCCGGTGCTGGTGGCCGCCGTGGGGATGCTCGTCTACCGCACCGACGTGGTCCGCCGCTCGGTCGGCGTGGTCTGGGACGTGGCCACCTTCTGGCCCCGCGCCGCCCACCCGCTGGCCCCGCCCAGCTACGCCGAGCGGGCCGTGCCGCAACTGCAGACCCGCGCCGCCGGGCTACTGGCCCTCAGCCCGCCCGACCCCCGCGGCACCGACGGGATCATCCTCTCCGGACACAGCCAGGGCACGGTGATCTGCACCGCGGTGATCCTCCAGCTGCCCACCCGGTGGCGACGGCGGATCTGGTTCTTCTCCTACGGCTGCCAGCTGACCCGGCTCTACGGGCGGGTCTTCCCGGCGTACTTCGGGCCGGACCGGTTGCCGGTGCTGGCCGAGGTGCTCACCCGGCCCTCCGGCATGCTCGGCTGGACCAACTTCTGGCGGAACACCGACCCGGTCGGCTGGCCGGTCACCGCCGGGGAACGGGACGTGGCCGTACGCGACCCGGAGGCGCTGCACCCCAGCGCCGGAGAGGTCATCGACCCGCCGATTCGCAGCCACAGCGGCTACCCCGAGGCGCCGGAGTTCCACCGGGAACGGTCGCGGGTGGCCTGGCAGCTCCGGCGGGCGGTGCCGTCACCCCGGCGGGGGTTCGGCTAGGCGTACCACCAGGTCGGCGTGCCGGGCGGTGCCGGCGACCAGGGCAGCGTTGGCCTCGTCGGTGCCCAGCGCCCAGGCCCGCGCCAGCGCTGGGGGCCGCCCGTACGCCTCGTGCCGGGCGGTCAGCCGGCGCACCCGCAGCTCCGCGTCCAGGTCGAGGAACCACGCCTCGTGCAGCAGTGGCCGCACCTCATCCCAGGGGAACTCGGGCAGCAGCAGGTAGTTACCCTCGGTGACGACCAGCCGAACCTCCGGCGGCACCTCGATCGCCCCGGCCACCGGCTCCTCCAGGTCCCGCCGGAACGCCGGCGCGTAGACCGAGGTCGGCTCCAGCCGGCGCAGCCGGCGCAGCAGGGAGACGTAGCCATTCGCGTCGAACGTGTCGGCCGCGCCCTTACGCTCCGCCCGACCCAGCCGGCGCAGCTCGGCCTGGGCGAGGTGAAAGCCGTCCATCGGCACCAGCCGGGCCACCGGCCCCACCGCCGCGACGACCTGCTCGGCCAGCGTGGACTTGCCCGCGCCGGGAGCGCCGGCGATGCCGAGCAGCTGCCGCGGGCCGGCGTCGGCGAGGGCCCGCGCCCGCGCCACCAGCTCGTCGACTGCGACGACCCGGGCGGTCGACATCAGCCGAGGACCGGCTCGCTGATCGCGAACCGGGCCTGCACGGCCGCCTGCACCGGCTGCGGCCGCGGGTCCAGCTCCAGCTCCGGCGGCCCGCCCGCCTCGGCGCCACCCCCACCGGCGTACGCCAACCGGGCCAGCATCGGCCGCTCGGCGACGCCGGTGTCGGCCAGCTCGATCAGGGCGGTCACCCGCGCGCCGAGCGCCTCGGCGTACTCCCGGGCGCGCAGCAGCGCGTCGGCGATCGCGGCGTGCCGGGCCTCCCGGTGGACCGGACTGTCCGGACGCAGCGACCACCACGGCCCGGCCACCTCGACCTGGTCCTGGTCGGCCAGGCGCAGCATCAGCTCGCCGAGCGCCCTCAAGTTGCTGACCGTCACGGTCGTGGCCACGCTCCCGTGATACGCCACCACCCGCTCGCCGGTGCGCCGGCTCTCCGGCCGGACCCGCAGCTCACCGGTCTCCCGCCGGTCGACGGCCGGACCGTAACCGTCGAGCAGCACCCGGACGGCGGCGGCCCGCTCGGCCAGCCGGGTCAGAGCGGTCTCCCGGTCCCGGGCCCGGGCCGTCGCGGTCACCGTGAACTGGGCGATCTCGGGAGCCACCTCCCGGTACGCCTCGCCGCGCACCGCCACCACCGGCCCGTCCACCATGCCCCTCACCCTAACCGGCTCGCCACGGACGGGGCGGGACGAGGATCCGGGCGACGACGTCGAGGCGGTCAGGTGGGGAGGTGGGCGGTGTAGGAGACCGTGCCGGCGTCGACCCGGCAGCCGCTCAGGTGCCCGCCGGCCGCGCCCAGCTCCCGCAGCCACGCCACCTCGGCGGCATGGTCGCCGGCGGCCGGGAAGGCCCGGACGTCGGTGCGCAACGAGCGGCCGAGCAGTGCCGCCCGGGCCGCCGCGGCCTCCCCGTACCGCGCGGTGAGCGCCGCCACGTCACCGGCCCGCAGCGCCTCGGCCAGCTCGTCGAGGTACGCGGTGACCGCCGCCAGCCCACCCAGCACCCGCTCGCGATTGCCGAGCAGCATGTTCGCGGTGCGGGTGGCCGGGGTGCCGGCGACCCGGGTGCCGTCGCGGAAGCTGCCGGCCGCCAGCCCGAGCACCGTGTCGCGCAGGGGCGCCCGCTGCACCGCACCGGCCAGTGCCCCGGCGAGCAGATGCGGCACGTGCGAGGCGAGCGCGGCCGCCGTGTCGTGCACCTCCGGCGACAGCGGCACCACGCGGGCCCGGAACAGCGCCACGACCAGCGCGGCGAGCCGACGGAAGGCGTCCGTCGCCGGCCCGGGTGCCGGGCAGAGCACCCAGGCGGCGTCGTCCAGGAGCGCCGCCGTGGCGGCGGTGAGCCCGGCGGAGGCCGCGCCGGCCATCGGATGCCCGGGCACGAACCGGTCGGTGAGCCCGTGCCGGCGGGCGAAGTCCGCCAGTTCGACCTTGGTGCTGCCGACGTCGGTGAGGACGCACTCCGGCGCGGTCGCCCCGGCCACCCGCAGCAGAGTCCCCGGCAGGGTGGGCAGCGGCCCGCAGAGGAAGACCACGTCCCGCCCGGCGACCGCCTCGTCGAGCGTCTCCGGGGCGGCGACGCCCTGCCGCCGGGCGTGTTCCCGGGTGGCCCGGTCCGGGTCCCAACCCGTTACGTCGAGGCCGGCGTCGCGGAGCCGGAGCAGGACGGAACCACCGATCAGGCCGGTACCCACGACCGCCACCCGCAGGCCCACGTACCGGCCGGGGCCGGTCACGTCGTCGGTCATCGCCGCGCCTCGTCGGGTCTCAGTCGCGCAGCCGGCCGGCTACCGCCGCGACGTGCTCGTCGGACTCGGTCAGCGCCGCCCGGACGTGCCGCCGGCCGCCCGGGCCGTAGAAGACGCCCGCGGCGACCAGGATGCCCCGCCGGGCCAGCCAGTCGACGGTCTCCCAGCAGTCCTCACCCCGGGTCATCCACAGGTAGAGCCCGGCCTCCGAGTGCTCCACTGTGAAGCCGGCGCCGGTGAACGCGGCGTACAGCGCCGCACGCCGGGCGCGGTAGCGTTCGCGCTGCTCGTCGGCGTGCCGCTCGTCACGCAGCGCGGCCACCATGGCGGCCTGCACCGGCGCGGGCACGATCATCCCGGCGTGCTTGCGAACCTTGAGCAGCTCGGCCACCAGGGACCGGTCGCCCGCCACGAACCCGGCCCGGTAGCCGGCGAGGTTGGAACGCTTGGAGAGCGAGTGCACCGCCAGCACCCCGTCGTACGACCCGCCGCACACCTCGGGGGAGAGCACCGAGACAGGCTCGGCCGACCAGCCGAGCGGTAGGTAGCACTCGTCGCTGGCCACCACGGCGCCGCGCTCACGGGCCCAGTCGACCAGCTTGCGCAGGTGCGCCGCCGGCAGCACCCGCCCGGTCGGGTTGCCCGGGGAGTTGACCCAGACCAACCGCACCCGGGAGGTGGGGCCGACCGCGGTCAGCGAGTCGGCCCGGACGGTGGTGGCGCCGGCGAGCCGGGCGCCATCCTCATAGGTCGGGTACGCGACCGTCGGCACCACCACGACGTCGCCCGGGCCCATCCCGAGCAGGGTGGGCAGCCAGGCGACCAACTCCTTGGAGCCGATCGTCGGCAGCACGCCGAGACCGTCGACGCCGGCGCCGCACGCCCGCGCGACCCAGGCCGCGATCGTCTCGCGCAGCACCGGGGTGCCGGCGGTCAGCGGGTAGCCCGGGGCGTCCGAGGCGTCGGCCAGCGCCTGCCGAATCACCTCGGGCACCGGGTCGACCGGCGTGCCCATGCTGAGGTTGATCAGCCCCTCCGGGTGCGCCGCGGCCAGCGCGGCCGCGGCGTCCAGGGTGTCCCAGGTGAAGTCTGGCAGCCGCGACGAGACCGGCGCGGGCCGGTTCAGTGGCCCTCTCCGCGCGGCGGCTGGGCGGCGACGAAGGTCGCGTCCTTCTCCACCTTGCCGACCTTCGAGGCACCGCCGGGCGAGCCCAGGTCCTCGAAGAACTCGTAGTTGGCCGCGGTGTAGTCCTTCCACTGCTCCGGGACGTCGTCCTCGTAGAAGATCGCCTCGACCGGGCAGACAGGCTCACAGGCACCACAGTCGACGCACTCGTCGGGGTGGATGTAGAGCATCCGGTTGCCCTCGTAAATGCAGTCGACCGGGCACTCCTCGATGCATGCCTTGTCGAGCACATCCACGCACGGCTCGGCGATGATGTAGGTCACCGGTCTTCTCCTCCGCAAGCCACGCCGCGATCACCCGCGACGGTAAGAGCCTAGTATCTCGCCGGCAGCGTTCTGGCGTACCCCTGGCTTACCATCGCGGCACCCGAAAACCAATGCGCGAGGTTGCGGTCCTGATGGCCGACACGCAGGTTCTCCTCCAAGGCACCTGGATGATCTTGGTGGAGCGGTGCCCACCGCCGGGTCACTGACCTGCGCCGTGACAACTTGCACAAAATTTCCGCCAGCCTGACCCGTGAGTTCGGCACGATGGTGATCGAAGATCTGAACGTGACCGGAATGCTGCGCAACCGCCGCCTGTCCAGACGCATCGGTGACTCTGGGTTTGGCGAGTTGCGCCGCCGACTCGCCTACGAGGCCGACTGGCACGGCAGCCGGCTGGTTGTCGCTGATCGGTGGTACCCGTCCGGCGACGCCCGGAGTGGCCAGGGGTCGTCAAACGGACGTGGAGCAGACCGTAAGACCCGCAGCGGCGGGCCGGTTGCCGTGAAGCGTCAACCCGGCACCGCTGCGGCGGGTCAGACCGGGACCGTTCCGCCGCAGGGCGGGACTCCCGTCGGTTCACGCACCAGAGAACACTGACGGGAACGGTCGATCGTGCTCCGAGAGCAAGATGTAGGACACCGGATCGTGGTCCGCCGGATTGTGGGGATTCGCGAGGGCCGGCCGCTCTTCTCCGACGCCCTCGGCGAGCTGGTCGAGCTCAGCGAGACCCATCTCACGCTGGCCACCGACGAGGGCCGGCTGCGGGTGCCACGGGGCGAGGTGCACCGGGCCAAGCGAGTGCCGCCGGCCCGCCGGCCGACCGCCGCCGCGGTGGTGGCGCTGGAGCTCGCCGCCGACGAGGCGTGGCCCGCCCCGACCCGCGACCGGCTCGGCGACTGGCTGCTGCGCGCCGCGGACGGTTGGACCGGCCGGGCCAACTCGGCGCTGCCGGTCGGCGACCCGGACCGGCCGCTGCCCGCCGCGCTCGACGCGGTGGAACGCTGGTACGCCGACCGCGGCCAGCCGGCGATGGTCAACATCCCGCTGCCGCTCGCCGCGCCGGTCGGCGCCGAGCTGGACGCCCGGGGCTGGGACAGCCGCCCGCCCGTGCTGGTGCAGACCGTGCCGCTGGCGTCGCTGCCCGCCGCCGCACCGGAGCGCCCCGGGTCACCGCCGGTCGAGCTGACCACCGCGCCGTCGGCGGACTGGCTCGCGATCGCCGCCGGCCGCAAGGGCGGCCTGCCGGACGCCGCCCGGCACGTGCTCACCGCCGTGGGCCAGGTCCGCTTCGCCCAGGTGCACGCTGACGGCGCGCTGGTGGCGATCGCCCGTGGCACCGTCACCGGGCACAGCCGCTGGCTCGGGCTCAGCCTGATCGAGGTGCTGCCCGCCGCCCGCCGGCAGGGGCTCGCCGGGCGGATGGTCCGAGCGCTGGTCGACTGGGGTGCGGCCACCGGCGCCACGCACGCCTTCCTTCAGGTCGAGCAGCGCAACACCCCCGCCGTGACGCTCTACCGCGGGCTCGGCTTCACCACGCACCACACCTACGTCACCCGCGTCGCCCCGCGGTGACGCCCGAGCCCCCACGTGACCGACCCGGACGTGACCGCCCAAGTCCCACTTGCAAGGGAAGGGTGGCCTCCCACGCCCCCCGGGCCGCAGTTTCAGACAAAATTGCCCCTCCACGCCGAAGGCGGCAGTTTCGGGGACAAGTGTCACCTCGTGAGGCCGGCATGCTGCCGAAGGGGTTCCGGGGCCACGACCAGCGTGCGGTGACTCGGCGAGTCGCAGCGCGGGAGCCAGGTCAGCGGCGGACGGGCTTGCGGGGCTTGGCGGTTTTGAGCTCCGCGTACCGCTTGAGGGTCTGCGAGCGGTGGTCGAGGCCGAGCGCGGTGAGCAGCAGGTAGCCGAGCAGCACCCCGGCGCCGGTGGCGGCGAGGTAGAGCCAGATCTGGGCGAAGAAGGTGCCCGCTCCGCCCGCGAACGGGTTGTTGCCGACCAGCAGCGGCGCGACCAGCACGGTCAGCAGCAACGCGATGCCGACCGCGGCGGCCACGTCGGCGCCCCAGGCGGCGGCCGGCCGGCGCCGGCCCCAGACGAAGGCGACCACGGCCAGGATCAGCCCGATCACCAGGAACATGGCGAGCGACAGCCGGTCGGCGGCGGCGGTGTCGTCCGCGTCGAAGCCGAACCGGATGACCAGCCGGGCTACCACGTTGACCGCGAACAGCGCGACCGCGAGCACTCCGATCGCCTGCCACCGCTTGTTCATCGCACGCCTCCCGCCGTACCGCCCGCCGACGCGGCGGGCCTCCTGGCAGGAATATCTACCACTGGAAGCTGTGTGCCGTCAGTCCCCCAACCGGGGGGCCGGCACCGCCAGCACCTGCCGGAAGCCCATCACCGCGAAGGTCATCGCCCCGGTCACGATCATCGCCAGGCCGACCCAGTTGTCACCGGCGAGCAGCAGGTCCCCCTCGGCGGTCCGGACCGCGGCGACCGCCATCAGCACGAACCAGGGCAGCGCGGGCAGCGCCACCGCCCAGCGGCGCTCCACCGTCCGGTTGGCGAACCAGCTCAGCGCGACGTTCGCGCCGACCGCCACGAGCACCGAGACGCCGACCAGCTGGCCGCCGACCCGGACCGTGGCGAGCAGTAGCTCCAGCACCGCGCTCAGCACCCCGCCGAAGACGGCGATCAGCCCGCCCGCCACCCGTAGGGCGAGATCCAGCAGCCGCCCGGCCGGCCCCGGCGGCGGCGGGACGCTCTCCTCCGGGACGACCGACATCGGAGCGGCGGGCAGGGTCACCGGTGACCAACCACCCCGACCGGGGACCGGTCCGGGTCGTCGGCGGCGGGCAGCCCGGCGAAGAGGTCGTCCTCCCAGCCGTACGGGCCGGAGCCGGGGCCCTTCTCCCCCACCGCGAGCGTGAAGTATTCAACGCCCATGAACTCGGCACCGAAGTTGCCGGCGATGGAGTAGAGCCAGGAGGTCGCCGGGATCTGGGTGGCGTGCGCCCGCATCGCCGCCTCCTTGGCGGCGTGCTGCTCGGTGGCGTCGATCCGGGCCGCGATCTGCGCGTCCGGCGTGCAGAACGGCAGCTCGGTCGCCTTTTCGATGCCGGCGAAGGGGTTGTCCGACGACCCGGCGAAGTGGGTCAGCCCGGCCTCCAGCACGCTCTGCGGCATCGCCGTCCAGTAGACCTTCGTCGGGGCGAAGCCCTCCGGGCGGGCCAGCTCGACGGCGCGCATCGCCACCCGGTGCGCCTGGATGTGGTCGGGGTGGCCGTAGAAGCCGTTGCCGTCGTACGTGATCATGACCTGCGGGCGTACCTCCCGCATGATCTCCACCAGGTGCCTGGCGGCCTCGTCGAGGTCGGCCTGCCAGAAGGCCCGGGGGTGCTCGTTGGTCGGCAGCCCCATCATCCCCGAGTCGCGGTAGCGGCCGGCGCCACCGAGGAAGCGGTGGTCGGTGACGCCGAGCGCGGCACAGGCGGCGGCCAGCTCGGCGATCCGGTAGCCGCCGAGCTGGTCGGCCTCGGCCGCGGCGAGCTGGGCCAGCTCCGGCACGTGGATCTCACCCTCCTCACCGAGGGTGCAGGTCACCAGCGTGACGTGGGCACCGGCGGCCGCGTAGTGGGCCATCGTCGAGCCGGTGCCGATGGCCTCGTCGTCGGGATGCGCGTGGACCAGCAGCAGGCGGCGGTCGGGCAGCGTCGTCACGACCGTCACTCTAACCGGCGGTTCTCCCCCGGCGCCCCCGACGCGTCCACGCAGGTCGGCCACATCACCTCCGGGGCCGCTCTACGATCTGGCCTGTGGACTTTCCCGAGCTGGCCGCCCGTACCCGCCGGTTCAGCCGCGGAGCGCCGCGCGCGGTCTCCGTGGCCGGCGACGGCTCCCGGGTGGTCTTCCTGCGCTCCGCCGGCCCGGAGGACCCGGCCGAGGCGCTCTGGCTCCTGGATGTGGCCACCGGGGAGGAGCGGCTGGTCGCCGAGCCGGCGGCGCTGCTGGGCGCGGACGCCGACACCGAGGTGCTCGGCCCGGGCGAGCGCGCGCTGCGCGAACGGTTGCGGCTGAGCGCCTCCGGCATCGGCTCGTACGCCCTGGACAGCGCCGGCCGGGTGGCCGTCTTCCCGCTCGCCGGGCGGCTGTTCCGGGCCGACCTGGTGCACGGTGACGTGGTCGAGGTGACCGCCGTCGGCCCGGTGCTCGATCCCCGGCCCGACCCGACCGGGCAGCGGCTGGCGTACGTGACCGACGCCGCCGAGGGGGTCCGCCGGGGGCAGCTGCGGGTGATCGAGCCGGACGGCACCGACATCCTGCTGGCCGGCGAGGACTCGGGGGTGACCTGGGGGCTGGCCGAGCACATCGCGGCCGAGGAGTTCGGCCGGTTCCGCGGCTACTGGTGGGCGCCGGACGGCCGCTCGGTGCTGGCCGCCCGGGTGGACGAGTCCCGCCTCGACCGCTGGCACCTGCACGACCCGGCCGACCCGGCGAGCCCGCCCACCACCGTCGCGTACCCGGCGGCGGGAGGCCCGAACGCCGAGGTCAGCCTGCACCTGCTCGACCTCGACGGCGGCTGGGTCGACGTGCACTGGGACCGGGAGACCTACCCGTACCTGACAGCGGTGCACTGGGCCGAGGGCGGTCCGCTGATCACCGTGCTGCGCCGGTCCCAGCAGCACGGCCTGGTGCTCGCGGTCGACCCGCGCACCGGCGAGACCCAGGTGCACGCGGAGCTGGCCGACCCGCGCTGGGTGGAGCCGATCCCCGGCACCCCGGCGCACCTGCCGGACGGCCGGGTGCTGGTCGGCGGCGAACTCGCCCACGACGGGTACGACGCGCGCTGCCTCTTCGCCGACGGGACCCTGCTCACTCCGCCGTCGCTGTACGTGCGGCGGGTGGTGGGCCGGCTGTGCGGCGGCGCCGGCCCGGCCGACCTGCTGGTGGAGGCGAGCGACGGCGAGCCGAGCGAGCGGCACCTGTTCCGGGTGCGCACCACCATCGGCGGTGGTGTCGACGCCCGCCGGATCACCACCGACCCGGGCTGGCACACCGCTGCGGTCGGCGGCGACGTGCTGGCGGTCGGCAGCGCCTCGCTGGACCACCCGGGCACCCGGTGGCGGGTGTGGCGCGGTGACCGCGAGGTGGCGGCGCTGCGCTCGTTCGCCGCCAACCCGCCGTACTCGCCGCTGCCGCTGCTGGAGCGGGTGACCGACCGGCGGCTGCCGACGGCGGTGCTCTATCCCGACAACTACGTCACGGGCCGCCGGCTGCCGGTGCTGCTGGACGTCTACGGCGGCCCGGGGCACCAGGAGGTCATCGCCGCCCGGGCGGCCTGGCTGGAGCGGCAGTGGTGGGCCGACGCCGGCTTCGCCGTGGTGGTGGTCGACAACCGCGGTACGCCCGGGGTGGCCCCGTCCTTCGAGAAGGCGATCCACCGGCGGGTCGCCGACGTGATCCTGGCCGACCAGGTGGACGCGCTCACCGCACTCGCCGACAAGCACCCCGACCTGGATCTGGGCCGGGTGGCGGTGCGTGGCTGGTCGTTCGGGGGCTGGCTGGCCGGGCTGGCGGTGCTGCGCCACCCGGAGCTGTTCCGGTGCGGCATCGCCGGGGCGCCGGTGACGGACTGGGCCCTCTACGACACCGCCTACGCGGAGCGTTACCTCGGCCTGCCGGACGATGGGATTGACGTGTACGGGCACCACTCGCTGGTGGAGCTGGCCGCCGAGCCGGTGCACGACCGGGCGGCGGCCCGGCCGCTGCTGCTGGTGCACGGGCTGGCCGACGACAACGTGGTGGCCGCGCACACCCTGCGCCTGTCGGCGGCGCTGCTGGCCACGGGCCGGCCACACAGCGTGCTGCCGCTGACCGGGGCGACCCACATGGCCGCCGGCGGCACCGCCGAGCGCCTGCTCACGCTGGAACTCGACTTCCTCCGTACCCACCTCTGAGCGGCCGGAGGCGGGGCGGCCCGCCCGGTTACCCGCCGCCCGCGCGGGAGCCGGGCCCGCCCGGCCGGGAGACACGGCGGCCCCCGGCCGACGGCGCTGTCGACCGGGGGCCCGTCCGTGGTGCGGTTACTGCTTGACGTACGCGTTCACGAAGGCCGGGTAGCCGAAGACGCTGGAGATGAAGACCCCACCGGCCTTGGAGCCGTGCACCATGTAGGCCACGTCGACGAAGAGTGGCACCACCGGGGCGTGCTCCTTCATGATCCGCTCGTCGAGCTTGGCCCACTCCGCCCCCTGCTCGGCGGGGGGCAGGGCCAGGATCCGGTCGAACTCGGCGTTGATCGCCGGGTCGTTGAAGTAGGACTGGTTGCTGTTGCCCTCGGCCTTGATGCTGCGCCCGTCGTAGAGCACCGGCAGGATCGAGGCGCCGCTCGGCCAGTCCGCCGCCCAGTTACCGACGTACAGGTCCCAGGGGTTGTCCTTCTTCTTGATTTCGTCGAGCTTCGCGTCGTCCGGGATGTTCCGGACCGTGATCTTGAAGCCGGCCCGCTCCAGGTTGCCCTTGAGCTGCGCTCCCATCTGCTGCTCGGTGGTGTTGTCGGCGACGCCGAGGACCAGCTCCGGGGTCTGGCCGCCGAGCAGTTCCTTGGCCTTGTCGATGTTGCCGTTGGCGCCCGCCGGGTACGCGTCGTACGCCTGGTAGCCGATGGTGGCCGGCGGCATCAGCGTGGTCAGCGGCGAGGCGACGGTCTGCCCGCCGAGCGCCTTGATCAGGCCCTCCCGGTCGATGGCATAGTTGAGCGCCTGGCGGATCTTCAGGTCCTTGACCCGCTGGTTGTTGATGACCAACTGGTTCGCGCTCGGCGTCGGGGACAGGATGCTCCGCGACTTCAGCGCCGGGTCGTTCGCGACCCTGGCGACCAGCGAGGCCGGCACGTAGTTCCAGGCGATGGCGCTCTGGTCGGCGCCATTGTCGGCGATCACCCGGTTGTTGGCGGCGTCGGCGGTCGGGCCGAAGCTCCAGACGAACTGGTCCGGGTACTGGTGCCGTACCGGGTCGGTGTTCGGGTCCCAGTGCGGGTTGCGGTCCAGGGTCAGCTGCACGCCGACCTGGTTCTTCACGATCTTGTACGGGCCGGACGAGAACGGCGCATTGTCCAGGTTGACGCCGGTGTCCTTGTCCGGCGGCAGCGGTGCGGTGGTCGGCAGCGAGACCGCGAACGGCAGGTCACAGCGGGGCTTGGCGAACTCGAAGCGGAGCGTCTTCGGGTCGGGGGTGGTCAGGCCCGGCGGGAGCGAGGTCTTGTTGGCCTTGAAGTCCCACCTGGTGTCGTACTGCGGGTCGTCGGCCAGCCACTCCTGAAGGTAGGTGGGGCCGCCGGTGAGGTCCGGGTCGAAGGAGCGGGCGATGCCGTACGCGATCTCCTTGGAGGTGATCGGCCGGCCGTCCTCGAACTTCACGCCGTCCTTGATCTTGAATTCCCAGACCTTGCAGTCGTTGTTGACGTTGGTGCCCGGCGTCTCGGCCAGGTCGCCGACGAGGACCAGGCCGCCCTTGCCGTCGTCCTTCCAGGTGGTCAGGTAGCGGGAGAAGAGCGGCGACGCCATCAGACCGGCGAACGAGTACGTCCGCTGCGGGTCGAGGTGGGAGATGGGGGTCTCCCGGATGATGGTGAAGGTGCCGCCCTTCTGGGCGCCGGCCACCTCGGCGGCCGGGCCCATGGAGTCCTTCGGGTCGGTGGCGATGACCCCGGTCTGCTGTCGGTTCGTGTCCACCGTGGTGCCCTCGCCAGTGTTCTTCGAGCACGCACCCAGTGCCACAACCAGTGCGATCGCGCCGCCTGCGGCGGCCGCCACGCGTGGTCGCATGTCGTACCTCCTCCACCAATGTGTGCGGTCCGCCGGGCGGTGACCGCCGACGTCCCGAGGATCGTAAAGAAGAAAACCTACAAGTTGTGTAACAGTTGTCGATAAATTTCACCGCCGGCCGACCGGCTGGGCTCCGGCGGTCGTTGCCAGGCCCGCCCGGCGCCCCACCCGCCGGAACGGGCCGTCAGCCCAGCCGGACGCGCGGGTCGATGGCGGCGTAGAGGAGATCCACCAGCACGTTCGCCAGCACCACGAAGACCGCCGAGATCAGCACGGTGGCCATGATGGTGGGCAGGTCACCGGCGCGGACCGCCTCGACGGCCGTCCGCCCCAGCCCCTGGATGCCAAAGGTGGTCTCGGTGATCACCGTGCCGCCCAGCGCCGCGCCGACGTCCAGGCCGGCGATGGTCACCACCGGGGTGATCGCCGCCCGCAGCGCGTGCCGCCCGTACACGGTGCGTTTCGCCAGTCCCTTGGCCCGCGCGGTGCGGACGAAGTCCTCCGAGAGCGTCTCCAGCATCTGCGCCCGGGACAGCCGGGCGTAGATCGCGGAGAAGAGGAAGGCCAGCGCGACCCAGGCGAGCACCAGGCCGCTTGCCCACTTCACCGGGTTGTCGAAGATCGAGGTGTAGCTGGGCACCGGCAGCCAGCGCAGGTTGTAGACGAAGACCAGCAGCAGCACCGCCCCGACGAAGTAGAGCTGGAGCGAGGCGCCGGTCAGCGAGAAGCCGATCGCGGCCCGGTCCAGCCAGGTGCCCCGGCGCAGCGCGGAGACCATGCCCAGACCGACCCCGAGCAGCAGCCAGAGGATCGCCGCCGGGATCACGATGCTCAGCGTCACCGGCAGCACCCGGGCGATGGTGTCCAGCACCGCCTCGTTGTTGACGTACGACCAGCCGAGGCAGGGCGCGTCGCACCGGCCGCCCTGGGCGCTGCCCAGGTCGCGCCCGGTGAAGATGCCCTTCATGTAGCCGGCGTACTGGGTGACCAGTGGATCGCGCAGGCCCAGCTCCTGGCGCACCCGCTCCAGCCGCTCGGGGTTGCAGTTCTTCGGGCACATGCCGCTGACCGGGTCGCGGGGCAGCGCGAAGAACATCAGGAAGGTCAGCACGCTCACCGCGAACAGGGTGAGCACCGCGGAGAAGATCCGCTTGATCAGGAATCGCGCCATCAGCACACCCCTACCGGGACGACTTCGGGTCGAGCGCGTCGCGCAGCGCGTCCCCGAAGAGGTTGAACGCGAACACGAGCGCGAAGATCGCGACGCCGGGAAAGAACACGAACGCCGGATCGGTCTGCAGGTAGACCAGGCTCTGGTAGATCATCCGGCCGAAGCTCGGGGTCTCCTCGGTCAGGCCGACGCCGATGAACGACAGCGCGGCCTCGCTGGTGATGAACTGCGGCACCGCGAGCGAGAACGACACCAGGATCGGCGCCCAGATGTTCGGCAGCAGCTGCCGGAAGAGCATGTGCCCCAGCCCGGCACCGCTGGCCTTGGCCGCCTCCACGAACTCCCGCTCGCGCAGCGCGATCACCTGGCCCCGGACCAGCCGAGCGGTGCTGGTCCAGCCGAAGATCGCGAAGACGGCGATCAGCACCCCGACCCCGAAGGCCGGGGAGACCGCGTCCCGCTCGCCGTAGAAGCGCAGCGTCAGGGTCGGGGTCAGGGCCAGCGCGATGATCAGGAACGGCATGGCCAGCACCAGGTCGGTGACCCAGTTGATCACCGCGTCGAGCCAGCCGCCAAGGTAACCGGCAAGCGCGCCCAGCGCGATGCCGAGCACCGCCGTGATCACCGCCGCCGCAAAGGCGATGAGCAGCGAGGTACGCAGACCGTAGACGAGCCGGATGAAGATGTCCCGGCCCAGTCCGGGTTCCAGCCCGAAGAAGTGGTCGCCTGACACCCCGCCGGCGTAGCCGAGGGGCATGCCGAAGCGGTCCAGCTTGTGCTGGAACTGGTCGCTCGGGCCGATCCCGTAGAGCAGCTCGATCAGCGGCGCGGAGAGCGCCACCAGGACGAAGAAGACCAGCAAGGCCCCGCTGACCATCGCCGTCCGGTCCCCGCGCAGCCGGAGCCAGGCGAGCTGGCCGGGCGAGCGGCCGACGAAGCCCTTCTCCTCCTTCGGCGCGTCGGCGTCGCCGCCCGACTCGACCTCGGCCAGCGCCACGCCCTCCACCGGGGACATACTCACCTCGACACCTCCTCGACGCTCGCGCCCGTGCCCGCCGCCGCGGGGGCCGCGCCGGCCGGGCCGCTCCCCGCGCCAGCCGGGCCGGACTCCGGGAAGTGGCACGCGGTGGCCTGGTTGCCACCGTCGCGGGGCACCAGCGGCGGCTCCTCGGCCGCGCAGATGTCCCGCGCCTTCCAGCAGCGGGTGCGGAACCGGCAACCCGAAGGCGGGTTGAGCGGGGTGGGCACGTCACCGGCGAGCCGGATCCGGCCGGCCGGGCCGAGCGTGGTGACGTCCGGGACCGCCGAGAGCAACGCCCGGGTGTACGGGTGCTGCGGGCGCTCGTAGATGTCGTCCCGGTCGCCGATCTCGACGATCCGGCCCAGGTACATCACCGCGACGCGCTGGCAGAAGTGCCGGACCACGGCCAGGTCGTGGGCGATGAAGACGAACGCCAGGCCGAGGTCGCGTTGCAGGTCGCGCAGCAGGTTGACCACCTGCGCCTGGATCGAGACGTCCAGGGCGGAGACCGGCTCGTCGGCGACGATCAGCTTCGGCCGCAGCGCCAGGGCCCGGGCGATGCCGATGCGCTGGCGCTGGCCGCCGGAGAACTCGTGCGGGTACCGGTTGTAGTGCTCCGGGTTGAGCCCGACCAGCTCCAGCAGCTCCCGCACCCGGGCCTTGACCCCGCCGGGCGGGTCGATCCCGTTGACCAGCAACGGCATCGCGATGATCCGGCCCACGGTGTGCCGCGGGTTCAGCGAGGCGTACGGGTCCTGGAAGATGATCTGGAGGTCCTGCCGCAGCGGGCGCAGCTCCCGCCGGCCGGCGTGGGTGATGTCCCGGCCCGCGAACTCGATGCTGCCCGCGGTCGGCTCCAGCAGCCGGACCAGCATCCGGCCGGTGGTGGTCTTGCCGCAGCCGGACTCCCCCACCAGGCCGAGCGTCTCGCCCGCGCGCACGTCGAAGTCCAGCCCGTCCACCGCCCGGACCAGACCCCTGCCGCGCGGGCCGCTGCGCACCGGGAAGTGCTTCCCCAGCCCGCGCACCCGCAGCAGCGGCTCGTCCCCGACACTCACCGGGCCACCCCCACGTGTGCGATGTCCTCCGCGTACAGCCGGGTCCGGTCGTCGGCCGAGAGGTGGCAGGCGACCAGGTGCCCGGGCGCGCCCGCCGGGCGCAGCTCCGGCACCTGGGCGCGGGAGCGGTCGCCGTTGCGGTCGGCGTACCGGCAGCGCGGGTGGAAGGCGCAACCGGCCGGCAGGTTGATCAGGCTGGGCGGGTTGCCCCGGATGGGTACCAAATCCGCGTCGGCGTCGCCGTGCAGCGACGGCACGCTGGAGAGCAACCCCCAGGTGTACGGGTGCTGCGGGCGGCGGAGCACCTGCTCGACGCTGCCGTGCTCGACGGCCCGGCCGCCGTACATCACCAGCACCTCGTCGGCGACCTGGCTGACCACGCCCAGGTCGTGGGTGATCATGATGATCGCGGAGTGGAACTCGGCCTGGAGGTCGGCCAGCAGGTCCAGGATCTGCGCCTGCACGGTGACGTCCAGCGCGGTGGTCGGCTCGTCGGCGATCAGCAGGTCCGGATCGTTGACCAGCGCCATCGCGATCACCACCCGCTGCCGCATGCCGCCGGAGAACTCGTGCGGGTACTGGTCGAAGCGGCGGCCCGGCTGCGGGATGCCGACCCGGCCGAGCATGTCCACCGCGCGCCGCCGGGCCTCCCGCCGGCTCACCCTGGGGTGGTGCACCCGGTACGCCTCGGCGATCTGCCTGCCCACCGTGTAGTACGGGTGCAGCGCCGACAGCGGGTCCTGGAAGATCATCGCCATGTCCCGGCCGCGCAGCCGGCGTACCTCCTCGTCGGGCTGGCCGACCAGCTGGCGACCGCCGACGGAGATCTCCCCGGTGATGGTGGTGCGCTTCGGGTCGTGCAGGCCGAGGACGGCCAGTGAGGTGACGCTCTTGCCCGAGCCGGACTCGCCGACGATGCCGAGGGTGCGCCCGCGCTCCACCGCGAACGACACCCCGTCGACCGCGCGCACCACGCCGTCGGCGGTGTCGAAGCGGACCCGCAGGTCGCTCACCCGCAGGTACGGGTCGCCGGCGCGCTGCTCCGGCACTGCTGGGCGGTCCGGTTCCCCGGACGGCGCCGACTCCGGCCTGTCCACGACCGCCTCCCTCTGGTGACGAAGAGAACCTACAGCAGATGCCAGAGGGTGAAAATAAGCTACAAGGCCGGAGGCTGTCAGCGGCCCCCAGGGTAACGACTCGACAACGCCCCCGAACACCCCTCAGCAGCACATCCACGGGTGTTCACGCGGTGATCGCACGTCGGTGCGACCATGGACGCGGCGATCGGGAGAGGATGCCCGCCGGGCGGTGCGGGCCACCATCCGTCCGGAGGAGTTGCTTCCCTGACGGGTGTCGGTGCGCTCGCCTAGGGTCGGGCGCATGACCGAGTTCGACGCGGCGACCGCCGCCGTGCAGGCCGCGCTCGACGCGGGAGCCCGGTACGCCGACGCCCGGGTGATGCACCGCCGCTACGAGTCCATGTCGGCGCGCAACGGCGACATCGAGGAGCTGACCCAGGACGAGAGCGTCGGGCTGGGCGTCCGCGCCCTGGTCGGGTCGGGCTGGGGCTTCCACGCCGTACCGGAGCTGTCCGACGCCGCCGCCCGCGACGCCGGCCGGCGCGCCGCGCGGATCGCCGCCGCGAGCGCGCGGGTCCCCGGCCCGCCGATCGACCTGGTGCCGACCCGAGCGGCCGTGGCGAGCTGGGCCGCACCGTGCACGAGGGACCCGCTCGGCGTGCCGCTGTCCGAAAAGGGCGACCTGCTGGTCGGGGCGACCCGGGCGATGGCCGAGCACGGCGCCGACGTGGCCGAGGGGCTCTACCAGATCTGGGACACGGCGAAGTGGTTCGTCTCCAGCGAGGGGCACCGGATCGACCAGCGCATCCGCGAGTGCGGCGGTGGCATCTCCGCCACCTCCATCGGCGACGGCGAGACCCAGCGCCGCTCCTACCCGAGCTACCGCGGCCAGTACGGCACCACCGGCTGGGAGCTGGTCGAGTCGCTCGACCTGGCGGCGCACGCGGCCCGGATCGCCGAGGAGTCGCGGGCGCTGCTCACCGCGCCGCTCTGCCCGGCCGGCGAGACCGACCTGATCCTCGGCGGCGAACAGCTCGCCCTGCAGATCCACGAGTCGGTGGGGCACGCCATCGAGCTGGACCGCATCCTCGGCTGGGAGGCCGCCTTCGCCGGCACGTCCTGGCTGGACCTCGCCCAGCTCGGTGCGCTGCGCTACGGCTCCGAACTGATGACGATCACCATCGACCCGACCATCCCGGGCGCGCTGGGCAGCTTCGGCTACGACGACGAGGGCTCCCCGGCGGTCAAGCGGGACGCGGTGCGCGAGGGGCGCTGGGTGGGCGTGCTCGCCGGGCGGGACTCGGCCGCCGTCGCCGGCCTGGACTACGGCGGGAGCGTACGGGCCGACGGGTGGGCCCGGCTGCCGATGGTGCGGATGACGAACGTCGGCCTGGAGCCGGGCCCGCACACTCTGGATGAGATCATCGCCGCTACCGACGACGGGGTGCTGATGGACCTCAACCGCTCCTGGTCCATCGACGACAAACGGCTCAACTTCCAGTTCGGCTGCGAGATCGGCTGGGAGGTCAAGAACGGCCGGCGGGGCCGGATGCTGCGCAACCCGACCTACACCGGCATCGGTCCGCTCTTCTGGCGCTCCATGGACATGCTCTCGTCCGAAACGGTCGCCTGGGGCACGCCCAACTGCGGAAAGGGCCAGCCGGGCCAGGTCGGGCACACCGGCCACCCGGCCGCGCCGGCCCGGTTCCGCAACGTCCGGGTGGGGGTACGGGCATGAGCACCGACGAGCTGGAACTCGCCGGGCACGTCGTCGAGCTGGTCCGCCGGCTCGGCGGGCCCGGCGCGCAGGCCGAGGCGGTGGTGACCCGGGCCGACCTGGCGCTGACCCGGTTCGCCAACTCCTTCATCCACCAGAACGTCGCCGAGTCGACCGTCGGGGTGCGGTTGCGGCTGCACGTCGACGGGCGCACCGCCGCCGGCGGCGGCAGCGTGGTCAGCCCGGAGGGGCTGCGCGCGCTGGTGGAACGCACCCTCGCCGCGGCGCGGCTCTGCCCGCCCGACCCGGCCTGGCCAGGGCTCACCCCGCCGTCACCGGTGTCGGCCGGCCCCGCCGTCGACGAGGCCACCATCCACGCGGAGCCGGGCGAGCGGGCGGCCCGGGTGCGGGCCTTCGTGGACGCGGTGGGCGGCCTCGGAGCAGCCGGATACTGCCGCACGTCGTACCGCTCCGGGGCGTTCGCCAACTCCGCCGGCCACTCCGCCCGGGGGCGCTCGGCGGAGGCCGCGATGGACGGGATCGCCCGGGCCGGCGGCTCGGACGGGGTGGCCCGGCGCTGCGCGGACCGGCTCGCCGACCTCGACGGCGCCGCCCTCGGCGGCCGGGCCGCGGCCAAGGCGCGCGCCGCGGCCGATCCGGTCGAGCTGCCGCCGGGGCGCTACGAGGTGGTGCTCGAACCGGCCGCCGTCGCCGACCTGCTGCAGAACCTCTCCTGGTTCGGCTTCAACGGCAAGCGCTACGCCGAGCGGCAGTCCTTCGCCGAGCCGGGCGCGGCCCAGTTCGACCCGTCGGTGTCGCTGGTCGACGACCCGTTGCACGGCTCCAACCTGCCGTACGACCTGGAGGGCACGGCACGGCGGGAGCTGAGCCTGGTCGACGGCGGGGTCACCCGGGCGGTGGCGCACGACCGGCGCAGCGGCGCCGAGGTCGGCGCCAGCTCCACCGGTCACGCCATGCTCGGCGCGGCGACCTTCGGCCCGGTCCCCCGAAACCTCCGCCTGCTCACCCGGTCCGCCGCCGGCGGCGGCCCCGTGGGTGGCGGCGCGACCGACGCCGGCGCGCCCGACGGTCGCGGGCCGACGGCGGCCGGTGCGGCCGGGGCGGTGGCCGACGCGGACACGGCGGCGCTGGTCGCCGGGGTGCGGCGCGGGCTGCTGGTCAGCGACCTCTGGTACACCCGGGTACTCGACCCGAAGAGTCTGGTGGTCACGGGCCTGACCCGTAACGGGCTCTGGCTGATCGAGGACGGGGTGGTGACCCGGGCGGTCCGGGACCTGCGCTTCACCGAGTCGTACCCGCGGGCCCTCGGCCCAGGCACGGTGCTCGGGCTCGGGCGACACGCGGTACGCCAACCGGACCGGGTGGACGGCGTCTGGTGGGAGGCGCCCCCGGTGCGGCTCGCCTCCTGGCACTTCACCGGCGGCGCCTCCGGCTGATCCGTGCTGCCGGACCGCCCGCTCCCCTGGCAGCCGCCGGGCGGTCGGGCAGCGGCGCGGTCGGCTTCCGGCGCCGGCCGAACCGGCTCCGGCGGCGCCCCGGCCCGGTACCCGGCCACGCTTCCTAACATCCGGACATCGATCATCGATCGGGGCTTTCCCCCAGCCGGGACACACGGGACACTGCCTTGCGCGGACGGCCCGCGAAGATCGGCGTAACGTGTGTCACTTAGCTGCGCCGTATCGCCCGGCGCGGTCGTTGGTGTGCGCAAGACGTGGCAGTGGACGCGGTCTCGCCGGTCCGCTGACCGAAGGGAACGTGATCCGGCGCCCGCGAGGGCCCGTCAGGGAGACGACTCGAATGACATCAACGGCAACGAGGCCGCGGGGTGCGCGGGCGCGCGCCGCCATCGTGGCGAAGACGTTGCGTACGGACCGCTGGTGGTTCGCCCCACTGATCACCGTCATCGGCCTCACCGCCTGGGTGACGTACGCGACGGTCCGGGTCTTCATGCACAAGTGGTACTGGGTGGACGACTACCACTACCTGACCCCGTTCTACTCGCCGTGCGTCACGGACCGGTGCCTGACGGACGCGTCGCACTTCGGGCAGTACCTGCCCGGCTGGTGGCTCATCCCGGAGGCGGCGTTCGCCCTGCCGTTCCTGCTGCTGTTCCGGCTCACCTGCTACTACTACCGCAAGGCGTACTACCGGTCGTTCTGGCTCTCGCCGCCGGCCTGCGCCGTGCCGGACGGGCACAAGGCGTACAGCGGTGAGACCCGCTTCCCGCTGCTCGGCCAGAACCTGCACCGCTACTTCTTCTACTTCGCCGTGGTCATCTCGCTGATCAACACCTGGGACGCGATCCTGGCCTTCCACTCCCCGGAGGGCTTCGGGTTCGGGCTGGGCAACATCATCCTGCTCGCCAACGTGACCATGCTCTGGGGCTACACGATCTCCTGCCACTCCTGCCGGCACATCATCGGCGGGCGGCTCAAGCACTTCTCCAAGCACCCGGTGCGCTACCGGGCCTGGACCTTCACCTCCTGGCTGAACGTGCGGCACATGCAGCTGGCCTGGATCACCCTCGGCACCCTGGCGCTGACCGACTTCTACGTCATGGCGGTGGCGGCCGAGTGGTTCCCCGACCTGCGGTTCATCAACTAGAGGGCCATTGACATGACCACCACCACGCGAATCGAACGACACCACTACGACGTCGTCGTCATCGGGGCCGGCGGCGCCGGCCTGCGCGCGGCGATCGAGGCCCGGCTGGCCGGCAAGAAGACCGCGATCATCTCGAAGTCGCTGTTCGGCAAGGCGCACACGGTGATGGCCGAGGGCGGCGCCGCCGCCGCGATGGGGAACGTCAACAGCCGGGACAACTGGCAGGTGCACTTCCGCGACACCATGCGCGGCGGCAAGTTCCTCAACAACTTCCGGATGGCCGAGCTACACGCGAAGGAGTCGCCACAGCGGATCTGGGAGCTGGAGACGTACGGGGTGCTCTTCGACCGCACCAAGGACGGGAAGATCTCCCAGCGCAACTTCGGCGGCCACGAGTACCCGCGACTGGCGCACGTCGGCGACCGCACCGGCCTGGAGCTGATCCGCACCCTCCAGCAGAAGATCGTCTCGCTCCAGCAGGAGGACCAGCGCGAGCACGGCTCGTACGACGCCCGGATCCGGGTCTTCTCCGAGACCACCATCACCGAGTTGCTGCTCGACGGCGACCGGATCGCCGGCGCGTTCGGCTACTACCGGGAGTCCGGCGAGTTCGTCCTCTTCGAAGCGCCGGCGGTGGTGCTGGCCACCGGCGGGGTCGGCCGCTCCTACAAGGTCACCTCGAACTCGTGGGAGTACACCGGGGACGGCCACGCGCTGGCCCTGCGCGCCGGCGCGACTCTGATCAACATGGAGTTCCTCCAGTTCCACCCGACCGGCATGGTCTGGCCGCCCTCGGTGAAGGGCATCCTGGTCACCGAGTCGGTCCGCGGCGACGGCGGCGTACTGAAGAACTCCGACGGCACGCGGTTCATGTTCGACTACGTCCCCGACGTCTTCCGAAAGCAGTACGCGGAGACCGAGGAGGAGGCGGACCGCTGGTACACCGACCCGGACAACAACCGGCGCCCGCCGGAGCTGCTCCCCCGCGACGAAGTGGCCCGGGCGATCAACAGCGAGGTCAAGGCCGGTCGGGGCACCCCCGCCGGGGGCGTCTACCTGGACATCGCCTCCCGGCTGCCGGCCGAGGAGATCCGCCGCCGCCTGCCGTCGATGTACCACCAGTTCAAGGAGCTGGCCGACGTCGACATCACCAAGGAGCCGATGGAGGTCGGCCCGACCTGCCACTACGTGATGGGCGGGGTCGAGGTCGACCCGGACAGCGCCGCCGCGTTCGGTACCGTACGCGGGCTGTTCGCCGCCGGCGAGGTCTCCGGCGGGATGCACGGCTCCAACCGGCTCGGCGGCAACTCCCTGTCCGACCTGCTGGTCTTCGGCAAGCGGGCGGGCGGGCACGCCGCCACGTACACCGACGGGCTGGCCGCCCGCCCGAGGGTGGCCGTCGCCGCGGTGGAGGCCGCGGTGGAGACGGCGCTGGCGCCGCTGCAGCGGGACACCGGCGAGAGCCCGTACACCTTGCAGCAGGACCTCCAGGCGGTGATGGGCGACCTGGTCGGCATCATCCGGCGCGAGGGTGAGCTGGTCGACGCGCTGAGCCGGCTGGCGGAGCTGCGCGAGCGGGTGGCGAAGGTGAGCGCGGCCGGCGGCCGCCGCTACAACCCGGGCTGGCACCTCGCGCTCGACCTGCGCAACATGCTGGTGGTCTCGGAGTGCACCGCGAAGGCGGCGCTGGAGCGGCGGGAGTCCCGCGGCGGGCACACCCGGGAGGACTTCCCGACGATGGACCCGACGTGGCGCCAGGTCAACCTGGTCTGCTCGCTGGACGGCGACACGGTCCGGCTGGAGCGCAAGCCGCTGCCGAAGATACGCGCGGAGCTGATCGGCCTCTTCGACCGGGCGGAGCTGGCCAAGTACCTCACCGACGAGGAGCTCGCCGAGTTCGACGCCCTCGTCTCCGCCGACGTCGAGGCCGAGAAGGAGAACCGCTGATGGGTACCAAGCGCCAGTTCCGCATCTGGCGGGGCGACGAGGACGGCGGCGACCTGCAGGACTACCAGGTCGAGGTGAACGAGGGCGAGGTGGTCCTCGACGTCATCCACCGGCTTCAGGCCACCGACGCGCCGGACCTGGCCTGCCGGTGGAACTGCAAGGCCGGCAAGTGCGGCTCCTGCTCCATGGAGATCAACGGCAAGCCGCGGCTGAGCTGCATGACCCGGATGTCGACCTTCGAGGAGGACGAGACGGTCACGGTCACCCCGCTGCGCACCTTCCCGGTCATCCGGGACCTGGTCACCGACGTGTCGTTCAACTACGAGAAGGCGCGGGAGACGCCGGCCTTCGCGCCCCCCACGGACGTGGCGCCGGGCGACTACCGGATGCAGCAGGTCGACGTCGAGCGCTCGCAGGAGTTCCGCAAGTGCATCGAATGCTTCCTGTGCCAGACGGTCTGCCACGTGATCCGCGACCACGAGGAGAACAAGCAGGCGTTCGCCGGGCCCCGGTACTTCATCCGGGCCGCCGAGTTGGACATGCACCCGCTGGACACCAAGACCGACCGCAAGGAGTACGCGCAGGCGGAGCAGGGCCTGGGCTTCTGCAACATCACCAAGTGCTGCACCGAGGTGTGCCCGGAGCACATCAAGATCACCGACAACGGGATCATCCCCATGAAGGAGCGGGTCGTCGACCGCAGGTACGATCCCCTCGTGTGGCTTGGTAGCAAGATCTTCCGGAGGGGTCAGGTGCCTCAGACCAGCGTGACCAGCGGGCACACCAGCGGTGCCGTGCACGCCAGCGCCACCCACAGCGGTGTGCACTCGCACGCGGGCGGCTCGCACGACCCGCGGGCCGAGGTGCAGGCGCAGCGTGGGGTCAACTGGCACCGCGAGGTGCCGAAGCCGACCGCCCCGGCGGTCGACGACCGCGGCAAGCTGCCGCTGACGGAGCTCACCTTCGACCGCGCGGCGGCGCCCTCGCCGTTCGGCGACGACGTGACCTTCCCGCTGCCCCCGGAGCATCTGAACTTCGCCCACCCGGAGCAGGACAAGCACTGAGAGCGCAGGCGATGACGGGGGCCGCGGCGGTTGCCGCCGGCCCCCGTCCCCTTTTCGCCCGCCCGTCCGCTT
>NZ_POUB01000439.1 GCF_003236335.1 Micromonospora deserti | reverse complement strand
GAGCGGGGCGGGGGGGTTAGGCGCCGACGGTGCCGTCGATGGCTTCGCGTAGGAAGTCGGCGTGGCCGTTGTGCCGGGCGTACTCGTGGATCAGGTGCAGCATCACCAGCCGCAGCGACACGCTCTCGCCCCAGCGGGCGTTGTACGCGGTCACGTCCAGCGACTCCGCCTCCCGCTCGATGCGGCGGGAGTGCTCGACCTCCCGCTGCCAGGCGTCGAACGCCTCCGCCCGGCTGGCGGTGCGGGCGTCGTACGCCTGCTGGTAGTCGCCGGAGTCCGACCAGACCAGCGGGATGTCCTCGCCGTTGACCACCCGGCGGAACCAGGTACGTTCCACCTCGGCCATGTGCCGCACCAGGCCGAGCAGCGACAGGGTGGACGGGGGCATCGACTGGCGGCGCAACTCCTCGTCGGTGAGGCCGTCGCACTTCATGGCGAGGGTGGCCCGGTGGTAGTCGAGGAAAGCGCGCAGCGTCTCACGCTCGTCGCCGGTCAACGGTGGGCCGATCCGCTCGGTGGTCACTGGTTCGTCCTCCCGGTCGACGGCTCGCGTGGGTCCCGCCGAACCCCTCCGCAGGTGATCATGCCGCAGGTGCGGTCGGCCGGCGCAACCGCCTCCGGCCCGTCGGGCGGTCACCCGAGCGACGAACGGGCCACCGGCGCGTCGAAGTACCGGTCCGGCCAGGGCTCGTCGAGGTAGCGGTAGTGCCACCACTCCCGGCCGTAGTTGACGAATCCGCCCTCGCTCATCAGCTGCCGGAGCAGCCGCCGGTTGTCCCGGGCGGGGCCGGCGACCCGGGGCGATTCGGTGTGCGCCAGCGGGTCGAAGCAGTCGAAGCCGGTGCCCATGTCCACGCTGTTGTCCGGGAACCGCTCCCGCCGGTCGGCGGTGCAGGGGGCCAGCGGCTGACCCGGTACGTACCCGGGTTGGTCGGGCGTCGGCACGTCGACCAGGGTGAGGTCGACCGTGCTACCCCGGCTGTGCGACGTGGGCGCGCCGAGGTAGCCCTGGTCGAAGAGTTCCGACTTGGCCACCCGGGGATAGAACTCGGCCTTCATCTGCTGCTCGTCGGGTTGCTTCGCCCAGGCCACGAAGTCGTCCACCGCCGGTTCGGGTCGGTAGCAGTCGTACACCTTGAGGCTGCGGCCCCGGGCCAGCGCGGCGTCCTGCACGCGGCGCAGCGCCTCGGCGGCCTGCCGGGTGAGCAGGCAGAGCGGTTCGGGGTAGCCGGCGACCGGCCGGCCCACGAAGTTGTGCGCGGTGGCGTACCGGATGTCGGTGCGGATGCGGGGGTCGACGTCGGTGAGCACCACGAAGCCCGGCAGGCGCGGCGTCGGGCCCGGCGCCGGCGCGGTCGGGCCCGGCGGCGGCGGTGCCGGCCGGTCGCACCCGGGCGCCAGCGCCGCGATCAGGAAGGCGGCGGCGACGCCGCGGACCCGCTGGGCGGTACGGGCACGGGCCCGGCCTGGCCTGGACACGCCTCCTGTCTATCAGGATGCGCCCCGCCGGGCGTCCCGCCGGGCGCCAGCCGGGCCTGCAGGAAG
The DNA here is from genome assembly GCF_003236335.1 of Micromonospora deserti. Classification (GTDB taxonomy): domain Bacteria; phylum Actinomycetota; class Actinomycetes; order Mycobacteriales; family Micromonosporaceae; genus Micromonospora; species Micromonospora deserti. The sequence goes on along the minus strand of NZ_POUB01000439.1, from coordinate 1,385 downwards.
CGCAGTTCGGCGGCGGCGTCGTCCGCACCGCCCGCCTCGTGACCGTTGTACCGCCAGACCGACAGCTCCGTCGGCCCCCGGTAGGCGTTGACGGCCGCGAAGACGGTCGACGGCGGCACGATCTCATCCATCAGCGCCACCGAGAAACGGGCCGGCAGCCGGCAGCGCCGGGCGAAGTTCACCCCGTCGACGTACGCCCGGGTCCGGGCCCGGGCCCGGGCCCGGGCGAGGGTATCGGCCCAGAACCGGTCGAAGGCGGCCGGCTCCCGCACACCACTGCGGTACGCCCGCAGCTCCTCCTCGGGCAGATCGGTGAACATCCCTCAGCCGACCGTCGGGGTTACCGTGAACCGGGAGTGCAGCCTCCGGGTGTGGTCGACGTACCGGGCGGCCCGCCTCCAGTGGCACCCGCAGGTAGCCGATCAGCCGCCGCACCGGTTGGACCACCGACGCCACCGGGTCGTGCGCGTACAGCTGCACCGCCTCGCTGCCCCACCGGCTGCCGGTGTTGTGCAGCGTGAAGTGCAGCCGCAGTTCCCCGTCGGTGGCCCCCTCCGCCGCGTCGACCACCCAGCCCCGTCCAGTCGAACGTGGTGTAGCTGAGCCCGTGCCCGAAGCCGTACGCCGGGGTCGGGTCGGCGTTGGAGACGTCGGTGGCCTGCCCGAGCCGCGCGGCCAGGTAGGTGGCCGGCTGCCCGCCGGAGCGGGCCGGCACGCTGACCGAAGTTTCGGTGCTGCGCGGCCGCAACCGCCGGACCGCTGCGGGCCCGACCGGCCGGCCCGCGCCCTGCTGGGCACCGGCCGACCGCCGCCGGCCCCGTGCTCAGCGCTGGTGGCGGGCGGCCCGGCAGACCTGCACCGGCAGCGCGGGTGCGCCGTCGACCGGCGCCGGGTCCTCGGCGGTGGGGGCGATCCCGCCGGCGGCGATCCGGTCCAGCGTGGCCAGACCGGGGGCGTCGACCGAGCCGAAGATCGTGTAGTGGGGGCGCAGCGCCGAGTCGGCCTGCACCAGGAAGAACTGACTGCCGTTGGTGTCCGGGCCGGCGTTGGCCATGGCGAGGGTGCCACGGGCGTAGAGCCGGCGTACGCCGGTGGGATCGGTCGGCGCCGGTGGCAGGTCGGTGGGCAGCTCGTCGCGGTAACGGTAGCCGGGGCCACCGGAACCGGTGCCGGACGGGTCACCGCACTGCAACACCTTCAGTGTCGGGTACGCGGTCAGCCGGTGGCAGGAGGTCCGGTCGTAGAAGCGGTGCCGTACCAGGTGCAGGAAGCTCTGCACGGTGCACGGCGCGGCGGCCCGGTCCAGGGTGAGCCCGATCGGCCCCTGGTTGGTGCGCAGGGTGACCCGCACCGTGCCGCGGTCGGGGGTGCGCCGCGGGTCGGGC
>NZ_POUB01000438.1 GCF_003236335.1 Micromonospora deserti | reverse complement strand
GTTGGCCGGCGGGGACGGCGGGGCCGGGCTGGCCGGCGGTCCGAACGGCGGCGCGGCGTTGGCCGGCGGCGCCGACTGCGGAACCGGGTTGACGGGCGGCGCCGACTGCGGAACCGGGTTGACGGGCGGCGCCGACTGCGGGGTGAACGGCGGGGTCTGCTGGCCGTAGGGCGCGCCGTACTGGGGGGCGGGCCAGCCGCCCGGGTGTCCTGCTGCTGGCGGGTAGCCGCCCGGCTGGCCGGGGACGGGACCGCCCTGCTGGGGCCATCCAGGCCGGGGCTGGCCGTACACGCCGGGCTGGGGCTTGGGCTTCGGGACGTGGTAGAGGGTGCGCCAGACCTTGTACACCAGGTACGCCGCCACCGCGAAGACCGCCAGCCAGCCGAGCCGGGTGAGCAGGCCCAGGAAGGCGTCGAGGACCTCCGCCTCGGCCAGCCGGCCCACCGTCCAGATCAGCAGGGTCAGCCCGCCGAGCAGGGCGCTGGCCGCGTACTCGCCGAGCGCCACCTGTGTGATCAGTTTCGCCCTCGGCACCACCGGCCGCAGGTGGGTGGCGAGCAGCACGGCCAGCGCCGGCAGGAGAACCGCCTCCATGCCGACGAACGCGAAGAAGGCGCTGCCCGCCCGGCCGGTGACGGTGCCGTACGGGGTCGGGGTCAGCAGCCGGATCAGGCCGACGAAGAGGAACACGGCGTTCGCGCCGAGGAGGACGAGCGCGGCGGGTTCGCGCAGTGGCTTGGTCAGCTGGCTGGCCTGCGTCGCGTCGGTCGACGCGGGCTCGGCGGGGCTGGTCACGAGGATCCCCCTCGGGAGGCGAAAACGGACAGTTGCCGACGTGAGCCTAGTCTCCCCGGGCACCGGCGGCCCGGAGGCGGCCCGTACGCGAGGATGGTCGGCATGCGCATCGTGGTTCTGACGGGCGGCATCGGGGGTGCCCGGTTCCTGCTCGGCGTCCGGGCGTACGCCCGCGAGGTCGGCGCCGAGGTGACCGCCGTGGTCAACGTCGGTGACGACCTCTACCTGCACGGGTTGAAGGTCTGCCCCGACCTGGACAGCGTCATGTACACCCTGGGCGGCGGGGCCGACCCGGAGCGGGGTTGGGGACGCGCCGGGGAGAGCTGGACGGTCAAGGAGGAGCTGGCCGGGTACGGGGCGGAGCCGACCTGGTTCGGCCTCGGCGACAAGGACATCGCCACCCACCTGGTCCGCACCACCATGGTCAGCGCCGGCTACCCGCTGTCGGCGGTGACCGAGGCGCTGGCCACCCGCTGGCAGCCCGGCGTACGCCTGCTGCCGGCGACCGACGACCGGCTGGAGACGCACGTGGTCGTGAGCGGGCCGAACGAGCCCGCGAGCAGCGCCGACCTCGACGGCGGCCAGCGTGCGATCCACTTCCAGGAGTGGTGGGTGCGCTACCGGGGGAACGTGCCCACCCACCGGTTCGTCTTCGTCGGCGCGGAGACCGCCAAGCCGGCGCCCGGCGTGGCGGAGGCAATCGCCGGGGCGGACGTGGTGCTGGTCGCGCCGAGCAATCCGGTGGTGAGCGTGGCGCCGGTCCTGGCCGTGCCCGGGCTGCGCGAGGCGGTCGTCGACGGCCCCGCCCCGGTCGTCGGCGTGTCGCCGGTCATCGGCGGCGCCCCGGTGCGGGGGATGGCCGACCGCTGCCTCGAGGTGCTCGGCGTGGAGTGCAGCGCGGCCGGCGTCGGCGGGCTCTACGGCGCCCGGTCGGCGGGCGGGCTGCTCGACGGCTGGCTGGTCGCCGAGGAGGACGAGGGCACCGTGGTGCCGGAGGTGACGGTCCGCGCGGTGCCGCTGCGGATGACCGACGAGGCGGCGACGGCGGCCATGGTCCGCGCCGCGGTGGAGCTGACGTGAGGCTGGAGATCCTGCCGGTGCCCGGCATCGGCCCCGTGTCGGAGGGCGACGATCTGGCGGCGCTGATCGCGACCGCGGCGCCCTGGCTGCGCAACGGCGACGTGCTGGTGGTGACCAGCAAGATCGTCTCGAAGGCGGAGGGGCGGCTGGTCGACGTTCCGGCGGACGGGCCGGAACGGCTCGCCGCTCGGGACGAGGTGCTGGCCGCGGAGACCGCGCGGGTGGTGGCGACCCGGGGCGCGACGCGGATCGTGCAGACCCACCACGGCTTCGTGCTGGCCTCGGCCGGCATCGACGCGTCCAACGTCGACAAGACCCGGCTGGTGCTGCTCCCGAAGGACCCGGACGCGTCGGCGCGGGGGCTGCGCGCGGCGCTGCGGGAGCGCTACGACCTCGACGTGGCCGTCATCATCAGTGACACGATGGGCCGGCCGTGGCGCAACGGGCTCACCGATGTGGCGCTCGGCGTCGCGGGGATGCCGGCCATCCGCGACCACCGGGGCGAGGTCGACCCGTACGGCAACGAGCTCCAGCTGACCCAGATGGCCGTGGTCGACGAGTTGGCCGGCGCGGGCGAGCTGATCAAGGGCAAGTGTGACCAGGTGCCGGTGGCGGTGGTGCGCGGCTATCTCGGCGTGACCGGGCCGGACGACGGTGCCGGCGCGGCGGCGCTGGTGCGGGATGCCGCGATGGACCTCTTCTCCCTGGGCACCGCCGAGGCGAAGGCGGCGGGGCTGGCCGCCGCCGCCACCCTGCCGGACGGCCCCGGCCCGACGCCGCCGTCGCCCGAGGCCGTCGCCCGGGCGATGGCCGCGGTGGCCGAGGTGGTCGCCCCCGGCACGGTCTTCACCCACGTCACCGACGAGGGCGTACGCGCCGGACTGGTCGCCGCGGTGCCCGGCTGGCCGGCGGCGGCGACCGCCCTCGTGCTCGGCTCTCCCGCCACCCCGGGCGGCCCGGATGACCTGGTGCGCTTCGGCACCGACCTGCAACGGCTGCGCACCGCCCTCGCCGCCGAGGGCATCGGCTCCACCCTGCTCCCCCCGCCGGCCGGCAGCACCGCCGGCGGGGGGAGCAGGGT
>NZ_POUB01000437.1 GCF_003236335.1 Micromonospora deserti | reverse complement strand
GTCCTGTTCGGCCCCGAGTCACCGACCCGATGGGGCCCACCCCCCGACCGCCCCTGGCACCGGGCCCTGTGGGCCGGCGAGCGGGATTGGCCCAGGTGGAACGGGGTAGGAACGCACCCGGCGTTGGCGGCCGTCGGGGTCGACGAGGTGCTGGCCGCGGTGGACGAGGTGGAACGGGTGGTGCGGGTCTCCGGTGCGGTTGCGGCGTAGTGATCCGGGCAGGCCGGGGTACGGACGCCGCCGGCGCGGCACGCGCTGGCTCTTCCTCGACCCGGCCGGCGAGCCGGTCCGCGACCCGGACGACTTGGCCCGGCTCCGGGGCCTGGTGATCCCGCCCGCGTGGCAGGACGTGTGGATCTCGCCCTACCCGAACGGGCACATCCAGGCCACCGGCATCGACGCGGCCGGCCGCAAGCAGTACCTCTACCACCCGCTGTGGCGGCAGAAGCGGGACGAGGCGAAGTTCGACCACGTCCTGGAGGTGGCCCGCCGGCTCCCGGTGCTGCGCGAACGGGTCGGGCAGGACCTGACCGGCCGGGGCCTGAACCGGGACCGGGTGCTGGCGACGGTCACCCGGCTGCTGGACATGGGCACGTTCCGGGTCGGCAGCGACCAGTACGCCGCCGGGGACGATCCCACCTTCGGCGTGTCCACCCTGCGCCCCGAGCACGCCCGGTCGCGGCGGGGCTGCGTGGTCTTCGAGTTCCCCGCCAAGGGCGGCATCGAGCAGGTACGCCGGATCGAGGACCCGGAGCTGTGCCAGGTGCTGACCAACCTGCGTCGCCGGCGGCGGGGCGCGGACCGGCTCTTCGGGTACTGGGACGGCCGGGCCTGGCGCGACGTGCGCAGCGACGAGGTCAACGACTACCTACGCGACGCAAGCGGCGGGGAGATGACCGCGAAGGACTTCCGGACCTGGCACGCGACGGTGCTGGCGGCCACCGAACTGGCGACGGTCGGGTCGCAGCGGTCGGCCACGGCGCGGAAGAGGACGGTGGCGGCGGTGATGCGCGAGGTCGCGGAACTGCTCGGCAACACCCCGACCGTGGCGCGTACGTCCTATGTAGACCCGCGGGTGGTCGACCTCTACCACGACGGCGTGGTCGTGCCGGTGGACCCGAAGGCGCCGCGCGAGGAGACCGAACGGGCGGTGCTGGAGCTGATCGAGGAGGCCTGACCGGCCCCGCCGTTGATCCTGGGGGAAAGCGCGACGGAGCCGGGGTCCAGGATGTCCGGTGGTCACCGGGCGACCGCCCGCCGTCACTCGCGGACGGCGGGCGCCTCGCCGCGGCCCCCGTTGGCGGCCCGACCCGGGCCGGCCGGGATGGCTCGGACGGGGGTCGACCGCGTTGGATCTCAGTCTGCCCGCTCCGGGTTGACCGTGGAGGCCGAGCAGTTGTCGATCCGTGCCTGCTCCGCCTGATCGGCGCGCCACGCCTGCGGGCCCACCCCGTGCGCCGCCCGGAACACCCGACTGAAGTGGGCGGGGTCGGTGAAGCCCCAGCGCCGGGCGATCCGGTGCACCGGCAGGTGCCGCATCAGCGGGTCGGCCAGGTCACGCCGGCACCCGGCGAGGCGTCGCCGCCGGATGGTGGCGGCGACCGTCTCCCGCTCGGCCGTGAAGAGCCGGTGCAGCGTACGCAGCGACAGGTGGTGCGCCTCGGCGACGGCCCGCGGGGACAGGGCCGGGTCGCCCAGGTGCTGGTCGATGAAGGCGCGGATCCGGGCCAGCGTGGCCTGTTGCCGGACGTCGACCGGGAGGTCGTCCTCGGCGTCGAGGTGGTGGGCGAGCAGCGTCGCCACCAGGCTGAGGGTGAGGTCGGCCAGGCGGGGCGCGTCCGTGGCGCGGAACTGTTCCGGGTGGCGGGTGATCCGAGTGAGGTGCTGCGCCAGCAGGGCGCCAGGTCCTTCCGTTCCTGACATCCTGGTCGCGGTCAGCCGGTCGACCCGGTCCGGGTGCACCGGCAGCAGCGACCGGGGAATGGTGACGGTGACCGAGGTGGCCTGCTCCTGCCCGCCCCGGATGCTGTGGTGGGCCAGCCGGTGTGGCCGGCCCCAGTCGAGCAGGGTGATGTCCCCGCCGCCGAGCTCGGTTTCCCGCCGCCGGGCACTGATCGCGCTTGCCCCGCTGAGCGTCAGCGCGATCTGGTAGAGCTCCGGATCCGACTGGCGGATCAGCCGGGGCGTGCGGTGGCCGGTCAGCGACTGGTAGCGGAACCCGGTGAGCGTGACGCCGCCGAGGTCGACGATGCGGGAACCGGCCCGGAAGTCGGCGACGTGCTCGCTGACCAGGGCGATCGGCGCGGCGGCCCGGGCCGCCAGGTCCAGGAAGTACGGCCACCGGTCGGCGGCCGGCAGGCCGGTGGTGTCCAGGATCTCCGGGCGCAGCGCCGTCATCACCACCTCCCGGTTGGTGCGCGGCCCCATTGTCGACGAGGAGGGGCCATCTCCGCAGCCCGGTAACCCGCCGGCGGTGCCGATTGCCGGGTGCTCAACCGTTCGCGCGGGCCCGGATCAGGGCCTCGATGCCGTCGAGCACCCGGTCGAGGCCGAAGCGCCACTCCGCGTCGAACTCCTCGTCGTCCTCGGCGATGTCCTCGGCCAGCAGCTGCCGGATCTCCGGGTAGGGGCCGTGCCGGGTCAGCCGGGCCAGTTGCTGCCAGTAGCGCACGCCGACCTGGTCCGGGCTCAGCCCCGCCCGGGCCGCCGCCTCGATTATGTCGGCGGTGAGCGTGCCCCAGTTGCGGGCGTACCCGCTGACCAGCAGGACGGTGGAGAGCCGTTCGGTGCCGCGCAGGCCGGTGCCGCGCAGCGCGGCCAGCCCGTGCTCCATCCAGCGCACCTGGTTCGGGCCCATCGGGGGGCCGCCGACGGGGACGTGCCGGGTCCACGGGTGGCGGTGGATGGTGGCCACGTTCGCCGCCGCCCAGCGGGCCAGCGCCGGCCGCCAGCCCTCGTCCTGGGCGCGGGGGGCGGGTG
>NZ_POUB01000436.1 GCF_003236335.1 Micromonospora deserti | reverse complement strand
GCCTGCGGAACTGGGCGGGCTGCAGCCCGGTGAACGGGAAGATCCACTCCGGGCGAGCCGCCGAGATCACCTGCACCCTGACATGATCCACCATGGACGCCCGACCGAGTTACGAGACGTCCCTTAGAGGGCGCGATCAAGACCGACATCTGCACGCTTGGCGGAGACAGCGGCGGTTCGCTGCACCACAACGGTGCCGCGCTCGGCCTCCTGTCCGGCGGCACCCCCGACTACGCCACCCCGTGCCGCAGCTACCACCAGCCCGTCAACGAGGCGCTGGCGTGGTACGGCATGGAGGTCTACTGACCGGAAGGGTTGCGGGGGCCCGGGACACGGGCCCCCGCAAAGGGAAGGGACGGCCGGCTGTGTGGCAGCAGCCGCGCGACGACCGACCGGTGCTTGTCCGCCGACTACGGCTGCGTAGCCGCTGCGACGCGGTCACCGGCCGCGGCGCTGGCTTCGGCCGCGGTGGCCTCTTGGCGCCGGCCGTCCAGCATCAGCCCACGCAGATACCGCAGACCTGTCGCCCGCTGGTCGCACCGTGCTGCCCTTCAGCTACCACCCTGACCTGGAGCTCATCGCCGATCCGACGCTGCTACGAGTGCCGGAGTTGTTCTTCAACGCCGCCCGGCTGGACCGGTCGATCGCCCTGGCCACCGACGACTACCTGCGCCTGGCGGTTCCTCGCATCGCCGCCATCACCACCGCAGTGTGACCTCGGGTCACCTTACGAGAGGGCGGCAGCCGCCCGCGCCTGCCCGACAAGAAGGAGACCGAATGCCGGACTACGCCATTCACTACCAGCCGCTGTTCACCGCCCTGCAGACGATGGACGTCCAAGCGTTGATCGACCAGGTCGACGAGCCGTGGTACAACCCAGATCGGGGACGTGTGGGTGCGGCTGGGGGTCATGCAGGGGGAGTTCCACTGGCACAAGTACGATGAGCAGGATGAGTTCTTCTTCGTGCTGGATGGACTTTTCCGCATCGAGCTGGAGAACGCCGATGCCGTCGAACTGGGTCCCCGGCAGGCGTTCACCGTCCCGGCGGGGATGCTGCATCGGCCGGTCGTCCCAGTACGTACCACTGTCCTGATGATCGAGAAGGCTGGCGTCATCGCCACCGGCGATTGCCTGCCCCGCCGCACCTGCCACACATCGGGAGGAAGATCGTGAACGCCTCACTCCGGCCGGGCCTTGCCGCACGACTGGACTATGTGGTCCCAGACGAACGCACTGTCCCGTACCTGCTACCGGAATCCGAGCATTTCGCAGCCCTGCCCACAGTCCTGGCCACCGGCTACCTGGTCGCCATCGTGGAATGGGCCTGCATGCGCGCCATCGACGGACATCTCCAAGTGGGTGAGCAGACCTTGGGAGTACACATCGATCTCAGCCACCAGGCACCCACACCTCCTGGTAGCACCCTCACTGTCCATGCCGAACTCAGCGCCGTCGAGGGTAGGCAGCTCACCTTCACCGTCCACGCCCACGACGACGCCGCCACCATCTGCCGCGGCATCCACCGTCGCGCCGTCATCAACACCGAACGTTTCAACGCGCGTATCAGGGCTCGAGTCACGGCCTAGGCCGTGTCCTGCGGATCATGGACGTGGTTCGTTGTACTGGTCGTGGCGCGTTTCGATTTGACGAATGACGAGTGGGCGATCTTGGAGCCGTTGCTGCCTGAGCAGCCCGGACGCGGTGGCCAGTGGCGTGATCACCGGCAGGTCATCAACGGGATCTGCTGGGTGAAACGTACCGGCTCGCCCTGGCGGGACATGCCTGAGCGGTACGGGCCGTGGAAGACCTGCCACGAACGGCTGCGCCGGTGGGCCGACGACGGGACCTGGGCGCGGCTCAAGCAACACGTGATCGCGGTGGCCGAGACCGATGGTGACGTCGACTGGAACGCCCAGGCCGACTCCACCATCGCCCGCGCCCACCAACACGCGGCGGGTGCCCGTAAAGGGGGCTCGACACGGCGGATTCGCAGGCACGTCAAGGTCTGGGTCGTTCCCGGGGAGGGCTGACCACGAAGGTGCACACTATGGCCGACGGGCGGGGACGCGCCCTCGCCACGCGGATCACCCCGGGCAACGCCTCCGACACCCGCGAACTGGTGCCACTGCTGGACAAGGTCGCCGTGATCCGTCCCGGCGGGTTCGGCCGACCCCGTAAGCGTCCGGACTCGGCGCGGCGTCGCGACCAGGTACGACAAGCTCGCTGACAGCTACCAGGCGTTCTGGACCTCGCCGAGACACTCGACTGGCTCCGAGCCCGACCCGACCGACCCTCATGATCCACAGGACACGGCTTAGCGGGCAGCATCACCTGCTGGTGCGCCGCAACATCAAAGATCCCACCGACCTGGCCTACTTCTACTGCTACAGTCCACCGGGCCGGCCGCCGGCCACTCTGGCCACCCTGGTGCGGGCCGCGGGGAGGCGTTGGCCGGTCGAGGAAGACTTTCGCACCGGCAAAGACCACTTCGGACTCGACCACAGCCAAGTCCGGCTCTACACCGCCCTGCTACGCCACCTCACCCTGACCGCCGCCGCCCTGGCGATCTGTGCGGTCACCGCCGCCGCCATGCGTCCGGTCACGAGCACTCTGCCCCCGCCACCGACCCGCCCTACCGAGGCGCCGCCACCGGACCCCGGTCTGATCCCGTTGACCGTTGCCGAGGTCAAACGCCTGTTCAACCTTTCACCCGCACCGTCCACGACGCGGCACACCACCTGCGATGGACGTGGTGGAGATGCCGCCACCAAGCCCGCGCCCGCTGGTACCACCACCGCACCCGACTACGATGCCGAACCCTCACAATATGATCAACTGAAGTGCGGCTGCCCTACTAGCTTGATCTTTAACCTGTGCGGCGGGGGCGGGGATTCGTGGTCTTCGTTTTCCTCGTGCCTGGCGGCTTGGCATCCTTTGTGGTCACGGTATGGACGTCGTAGCGCGGGGTGGGGTGACTGTTG
>NZ_POUB01000435.1 GCF_003236335.1 Micromonospora deserti | reverse complement strand
ACCACACACCACCCACCCACCCCGCACAACGTCAGGGGAACTGCCGTCTCCCCAGCCACCGAGGCAGCACCTTCACGAAGTTGTCCGAATCTTGGAGCTGGCCGCGAGGGGAAGGAACCCGGCGGCGCGCCGGAGCGCGGGCTGGACGCCTCACCAGCACCCGCTCGACTCCCGTCGAACCGGAGTCCCGAAACCTCTCATAAGCATAAAATGGGACAACACTCTAGAGGGGGTTTGGGATGACCGCAGCGATGGAGATGCCCCGCGTCCAGGAGTGCGTGGTCACGGTGTGCGCGTACAACCACGCTCGCGACTGCCACGCCTTCGCCATCACGATCGGCAGCATGGACCACGCGCACTGCCACACCTTCGTGGAGATGCCTGCGGTGCGCGGCGGGGTGGACGGGCTGATCGCGCAGGTCGGCGCCTGCCAGCGTGCCGACTGCCGGCACAACGACCAGCTGGAGTGCCACGCACCGGCCATCAAGGTCGGCCCGGACAACGACATGGCCGACTGCATGACCTACGCCGGACGCTGACGTCGCCGATCGTGGCGGCACCCAACACGCCGTCCAGCCCACACGGCGGCAAGCCCCCGCGGGCCAGCGCCGTCGCCCGGCCGGTGGGGGCGGGCGCGACGCGGGTCAGGGCAGGCCGTTCGCTTCCCGGACCACGCTGACCAGCTCGTCGATGATCCCGGTGAGGGCAAAGTCCTTCGGGGTGAAGACCCGGGCCACGCCGGCGGCGCGGAGCTGCTCGGCGTCGCCGGCCGGGATGATCCCGCCGACCACCACGGGCAGGTCGGCGCGGCCGGCGGCCCGCAGCCCGTCCAGCACCGCGGGTACCGCCGCCAGGTGCGAGCCGGAGAGCACCGACAGCCCGACCAGGTCGACGTCCTCCTCGACGGCGGCGGCGACGATCTGCCCCGCGGTCAGCCGGATGCCCTGGTAGACCACCTCGAAGCCGGCGTCGCGGGCGCGTACCGCGATCTGCTCGGCGCCGTTGGAGTGCCCGTCGAGGCCGGGCTTGCCGACGAGCAGCCGCAGCCGGCCACTGCCCAGCTCGCGGGCGGTGGCGGCGACCCGCTCCCGCACGCCGGCCAGCGTCGCGTCGCCGCCAGCCCCGGCGGCGCCGGTCAGGCCGGTCGGCGCGCGGTACTCGCCGAAGACCTGGCGCAGCGCGCCGGCCCACTCGCCGGTGGTCACCCCGGCCCGCACGCACTCGAGCGTCGCCGGCATCAGGTTGGCGGTGGTCGCGGCGTCCGCGCGCAGCCGGGCCAGGGCCGCGTCCACCGCCGCCGCGTCCCGGCCGGCCCGCCACTCGCGTACGGAGGCCACGGCGGCCTGCTCCACCGCCGGGTCGACCTGCTCGACCGCCTCGGCGCCGGCCGCGGTGAGCGGGGACGCCTCGGTCTCGGTGAACCGGTTGACGCCGACCACCACGTCGGTGCCGGCCTCCATCCGGCGCCGGCGCTCGGCCAGCGAGGCGACCAGTGCGCTCTTCAGGTAGCCGGTCTCCACCGCGGCGACCACGCCGCCCATCTCCAGCACCTTCGCCAGCTCGACCCGGGCCCCGGTGACGATCTCGTCGACCAGTGCGGTCATCACGTGCGAGCCGGCAAACAGGTCCGGGTACTCCAGCAGGTCCGACTCGTACGCGAGTACCTGCTGCATCCGCAGTGACCACTGCTGGTCCCATGGGCGGGGCAGGCCGAGCGCCTCGTTCCAGGCGGGCAGCTGCACGGCGCGGGCGCGGGCGTCCCGGGAGAGCGTCACGCCGAGCATCTCCAGCACGATGCGCTGGACGTTGTTCTCCGGCTGCGCCTCGGTCAGCCCCAGCGAGTTGACCTGGACGCCGTAGCGGAACCGGCGCTGCTTCGGGTCCCGCACGCCGTAGCGCTCCCGGGTGATCTCGTCCCAGAGCGCGCCGAACGCGCGCATCTTGGCGATCTCCTCGACGAAGCGCACCCCGGCGTTGACGAAGAACGAGATCCGCTGCACCACGTCGCCCATCCGCTCGGCGGGCACCTGGCCCGAGTCGCGGACCGCGTCGAGCACCGCGACAGCGGTGGAGAGCGCGAAGCCGACCTCCTGCACCGGCGTGGCGCCGGCCTCCTGAAGGTGGTACGAGCAGATGTTGACCGGGTTCCACCTCGGCATCTCGCGCAGCGTGTACGCGATGATGTCGGCGGTGAGCCGCAGCGACGCCGCCGGCGGGAAGATGTACGTCCCGCGGGAGAGGTACTCCTTGATGATGTCGTTCTGCGTGGTGCCGGCGCAGCGGGCCAGTTCGGCGCCCTGCTCGACGCCGACCGTGCCATAGAGGGCGAGCAGCCACATCGCCGGCGCGTTGATGGTCATCGAGGTGTTCATCTCGGCCAGCGGGATGCCGTCGAAGAGGGCCCGCATGTCGCCGAGGTGGGCGACCGGCACGCCCACCCGACCGACCTCGCCGGCGGCGAGCTCGTGGTCGGGGTCGTAGCCGGTCTGCGTCGGAAGGTCGAAGGCGACCGAGAGCCCGGTCTGCCCCTTGGCCAGGTTGCGGCGGAAGAGCGTGTTGGTCGCGGCGGCCGAGGAGTGCCCGGCGTACGTGCGCATCACCCACGGGCGGTCGCGTTCGGGCAGCCGACCCTGGACAGCCTTCTCATCCATGGCGGGAGTCTAAGTTACCGTTCAGTAAAACGGGTTGTGGAAAACCACACAGCTCCATGTCGGGGACACCGCGCCGCACCCCGCCTGACATGTCCGCAACCACCACACCCCGGGCGCCGCCCGGTCGCGCCCGCGCCGCACACTTGACGGCATGGATGACGAGCTCGCGATCTCCGTCCGGGGGCTGCGCAAGGCGTACGGCGACACCGTCGCGGTGGCGGGCGTGGACCTCGACGTGCGCCGGGGCGAGGTGTTCGCCCTGCTCGGCCCGAACGGCGCGGGCAAGACCACCACGGTGGAGATCCTGGAGGGCTACCGGCGGCGCGACGCGGGCGAGGTGTCGGTGCTCGGCAGCGACCCCGCCC
>NZ_POUB01000434.1 GCF_003236335.1 Micromonospora deserti | reverse complement strand
CCTTCGTCCAGCCCTCGGTCAAGTAGGCCCCGGGCACCTCGTTGATCATGAGGTTGGCGGCGGTGTTGATCTCAGAATTCGCCGCCAACCTCATGATCAACGAGGTGCCCGGGGCCTACTTGACCGAGGGCTGGACGAAGGGGGGTCGGGTGACCCGCATCCGGGCGCGGCGGCCACGGATGTCCACCTCGACGACGTCGCCGTCGGTGAGCTTCGGGTCGGTGCTCAGCAGGGCGAGGGCGATGCCCTGCTTCCTCGTCGGCGAGAAGGTGCCGCTGGTGATCGTGCCGACCCGCTCGTCGCCGGCGTACACCGCCATGCCAGGGCGCGGGATGGCCCGGTCGACGGCCTCCAGGCCACGCAGCGTACGGCGCGGGCCGGCGGCCTTCTCAGCGAGCAGCACGTCCCGGCCCCAGAAGGCCGGCTTGTCCCAGCCCACCGCCCAGCCGGAGCGGGCCTGCACCGGGGTGATCTCCAGCGACAGGTCCTGCCCGTGCAGCGGGTACCCCATCTCGGTGCGCAGCGTGTCCCGGGCGCCCAGCCCGCAGGCGCGCAACTCGAACGCCTCGCCGGCGGCGAAGAGCCCGTCCCACACCGCGACGGCGTGCCCGGCGGGCACCACCAGCTCGTAGCCCAGCTCACCGGTGTAGCCGGTGCGGCATACGGTCAGCTCGACGCCGTCGAGCGAGGCCGTCGAGAAACTCATGTAGTCGTGCCCGGTGGGCAGGCCCAGCGCGCCGAGCAGCTCGGCCGAGCGCGGCCCCTGCACCGCGAGGACGGCGTACGCCTCGTGCTCGTCGGTGACCGTGACCGACGGCGGCGCGGCGGCGCGGAGCCGGCGCACCACCTCGGCGGTGTTCGCGGCGTTCGGGATCAGGAAGACGTGGTCGCCGCCGTGCAGGTACGCGATGATGTCGTCCACCACGCCGCCGGTCGCCTCGTCGCAGCAGAGCGTGTACTGCGCCCGGCCCGGACCGATCCGGCCCAGGTCGTTGCTGAGGCAGGCGTTGACGAACTGCGCCGCGCCCGGCCCGGTCACCCGCGCCTTGCCCAGGTGGGAGACGTCGAAGACGCCAACCCCGGCGCGGACCGCGGTGTGCTCCCTGAGCACGCCGCCCCCGGCGTACTCCAGCGGCATCTCCCAGCCACCGAACGGGGCGAACTTGGCGCCGAGAGCGGTGTGCCGCTCGTGCAGCGGGGAACGGCGCAGCCGGGTCGCGGCGGCGCCGGAGGTCACGTCGGTCATGGGTGGCAACTTACCCGGACCTGACCGGCTGGTTAGCATCGGCGGGACCCGCCGATGCCGTCGGCGGGACAGCCCTGGCCTCCGGCAGGTACGGTCCGCCGGAGACCTTCACCGCCGGTACGCGACGATGCGGCCGGCCCGGCCCGCCCGGAGTAGCTTCAGTGACATCGCCCAGCACCACCCTCAGCCTGGTCGACACCGACCCCGCCGAGCTCGCCGTCGACGCGATCGTCGTCGGCGTGCACAGCCAGACCGGAGAGCAGGACGCCACGAGCGGCCTCGCCGGGACCCTGCTGCTCGCCACCGGCGCGGAGAGCATCGCCGCCGCCTTCGACGGCAAGCTGACCGAGACGCTGGCCCTGCTCGGCGCGACCGGCGGCCCAGGCGAGGTGGTCAAGCTGGCCACGCTGGGCACGGTGACCGCGCCGGTGATCGCCGCCGTCGGGCTCGGCCCGGAGCCGGCCGGCGCCGCCCCCGCCCCGGAGACCCTGCGCCGGGCCGCCGGCGCGGCGATCCGCGCCCTCGCCGGCGCGCCACGGGTGGCGCTCGCCCTGCCGCTGCCGGACGACGCCGACGCGCCCGCCGCGCTGCGCGCGGTCGCCGAGGGGGCACTGCTCGGCGGCTACCGGTTCGCCGGATACAAGACCCGGCCCCAGCCGACCCGCCGGGAGCCGGTGGCCGAGGTGCTGGTGGCCGTGCCGGACGCCGGTGACGCCGGCGCGCAGGCGGAGATCAGCCGGGCGCAGGCGGTCGCCGGCGCGGTGCGACGCAGCCGGGACTGGGTCAACACCGCCCCGAACGAGCTGCGCCCGCCCGCCTTCGCCGACGCGGTGGCCGAAGCCGCTCGGGAGGCCGGGCTGGACGTCGAGGTGCTCGACGAGGCGGCCCTGGCGGACGGCGGATACGGCGGCATCGTCGCGGTCGGGCAGGGCTCGGAGGCGCCGCCCCGCCTGGTCCGGCTGAGCTACACACCGGCCGGCGGCGGCAACGGCAAGCGGGTCGCGCTGGTCGGTAAGGGCATCACCTTCGACACCGGCGGTATCTCGATCAAGCCGGCGCAGGGCATGTGGGAGATGAAGTCCGACATGGCGGGCGCAGCGGCGGTCGGCGCGGCCATGCTGGCGGTCGCCGCCCTCAAGCCGTCGGTGGCGGTGACCGCGTACCTGCCGATGGCGGAGAACATGCCGTCCGGCACCTCGTACCGGCCGGGCGACGTGATCAGCATGTTCAACGGCAAGAAGGTGGAGGTGCTCAACACCGACGCCGAGGGCCGGATGATCCTCGCCGACGCGATGGCGCGGGCCTGCGCGGACGGCTGCGACTACCTCTTCGAGACCTCCACGCTCACCGGCGGGCAGGTCATCGCGCTGGGCAAGAAGATCGCCGGCGTGATGGGCACCCCGGACCTGTGCGAGCGGGTCCGCACCGCCGGGGACGCGGTGGGCGAGCCCGCCTGGCCGATGCCGCTGCCCGACGACGTGCGCAAGGGCATGGATTCCGACGTCGCCGACATCTCCCAGGTCAACGCCGGCATGGACCGGGCCGGGCACATGCTCCAGGGCGGTGTCTTCCTGCGCGAGTTCGTCACCGAGGACGTCGCCTGGGCGCACATCGACATCGCCGGCCCGGGCTACCACTCGGGTGAGCCGACCGGCTACTGGACCAAGGGCGGCACCGGCGTCCCGGTCCGCACCCTGGTCCACCTCGTCGAGGACGTCGCCGCCAACGGCTGACCGAGCCACGGCAGGGCCCCCAGCCCGCCCCGCGCGGCAGGGG
>NZ_POUB01000433.1 GCF_003236335.1 Micromonospora deserti | reverse complement strand
CGTCCAGCCCGCCGCCCGCCGGCGCCGCGTCGCCCGCCCCCGGGGCGGACGTCCCCGACGCGGCCACCGGCCAGGCCACCGTGCCGGCGCCGCGCGGCGCCGGCGAACCGGAGACCGTGGAGATCAGCGCTGGGCCACCCTGATGTCGCCGCTGCCGGTGCCCACGTCGAGCACCAGCTGTGCGCTCGGGTCGTCGGTGACGGCGACGTGCACGTCGCCCGAGCCGGCGCTGGAGCGGACCCGGTACGGGCCGGCGGGCACGATCAGGTTGACATCCCCGCTGGAAGCGTGCGCCCGGGCCGAGGCGGCCTTGGCCAGCTCCAGGGTGACGTTGCCCGAGTTCGCCTCGGCGTCCACCTCGCCGCCGAGGCGGCGGGCGGTGATATCGCCGGAGGAAGCGCGCAGGGTGACCGCAGCGGCCACGTCGTTCACCTCGATGTTGCCCGACCCGGTCTCGGCGCGGACCGGGCCGCCTGCGCCGGCCACCCGGATGTTGCCGGAGCCGAGCCGTAGCTCGACCGGGCCGACCCGGCTCAGGTCGACGTCCCCCGAGCCGGTCTCGCCCTGGACGGTGACCCCCTGCGGGGCGGTCACCTCGTAGGAGACGCTGCACCGGGGACCGCAGTGGGTGTCCAGCACCAGCTCGGCGCCCTCGATCTCGTACCGCGCGTCGGGCTGGGCGCCCTGGTAGCGCACCACCCGCTTGATGCGGACCTCGTTCGCGGTGCCGACGCCCCGGACCACGACGTCCCCCGCGCCCGGGAGCACCCGGATGGTGGTGATCCGGACCGCCTCGGTGTTGTCGTAGTCGAGCCGGCGGAAGGAGAGGTTGTCGCACCCGGCGAGGACGATCAGCGCGGCGGCCGCGGCGAGCGCGGTGGTGGTCCGGTGCAGAGCCATGGCGAGCACGCTACGGCGCGGGGTAGGGGCCGCACATCGGGGTCGTCGCGCCCGCGCACCCCGAACCGACCCTGATTTCCCACCCCGAGGGAGAATGGCCCGATGGCCGGGTACCGCCGACAGCTCTACCGTGACGACGCGGTGGTCCTGCGCGTGCAGAAGCTCGGCGAGTCCGACCGGATCATCACACTGCTCACCCGCCGGCACGGCCGGCTCCGCGCGGTGGCCCGGGGGATCCGCCGGACCACCTCGAAGTTCGGCGCCCGGCTGGAGCCGTTCGGCCACGTCGACCTCCAACTCGCCGGCGACCCGAAGGGCAACCAGGGCAGCTCGCTGCACACCGTGAGCCAGGTCGAGGGCATCGACCTGTACGGCAAGCGGTTCCTCGGCGACTACCCGCGCTACACCGCGGCCAGCGCGATCGCCGAGACCGCCGAGCGGCTCACCCCGGTGGAGCGGGAGCCGTCGCTGCGGCTGTTCCAGCTCACCCTCGGCGCGCTGCGGGCGCTGGCCGACGGCGGCCACGCCACCACCCTGGTGCTCGACGCGTACCTGCTGCGCGGGATGGCGCTGGCCGGGTGGGCGCCGGCCCTGACCGCCTGCGCGGTCTGCGGCACGCCCGGGCGGCACCGGGCGTTCTCCGTACCGGCCGGGGGTGCGGTCTGCCCGGACTGCCGGCCGCCCGGCGCGGCCCATCCCGCGCCGGCCACCATCGACCTGATGTCCGCGCTGGCTACCGGCGACTGGCGGGTCGCCGACGCCGCCGAGTCGGGGGTACGCCGGGAGTGCAGCGGCCTGGTCGCGGCGCACCTGCAGTGGCACCTGGAGCGCGCGCTACGCTCGCTGCCGCTGGTCGACCGGGGTGCCCCGGCGGCCGGTGCGGTCCCGCCGTCGGGCGGCGGCGCGGCCGGTCCGGTCCCGCCACCGGTCGCCGGGGCCGTGGCGGACGGTGCGAGCAGGGAGATGACCGAGTGATCCGAACGATGAGGTCCGGCCGGCGCGAGCCGGTGCCGCCGACACCGCACCCGTCGGGCGCCCGGCCGCCGGCACTGCCCGTCGACGCGTTGCCCCGGCACGTGGCCGTGGTGATGGACGGCAACGGCCGGTGGGCCAAGGAGCGCGGGCTGCCCCGCACCAAGGGCCACGAGGCGGGGGAGTTCTCCCTGTTCGACACCATTGAGGGCGCGATCGAGCTGGGCATCCCCTACCTGTCGGCGTACGCCTTCTCGACGGAGAACTGGCGGCGCTCACCCGACGAGGTCCGGTTCCTGATGGGCTTCAACCGGGACGTCATCCGCCGCCGCCGCGACCAGCTGGTGGACCTGGGCGTCCGGGTGGTCTGGTCCGGCCGGGCCGGGCGGCTGTGGAAGAGCGTGATCTCCGAGCTGCGCACCGCCGAGGAGATGTCCCGGGGCAACACGACACTGACCCTGCAGTTCTGTGTGAACTACGGCGGGCAGGCCGAGATCGCCGACGCGGCCGCCGCGATCGCCCGGGACGTTGCCGCCGGCCGGCTCGACCCGGCGAAGGTCACCGAGAAGACGGTGGCGAAGTACCTCTACCACCCGGAGATCCCCGAGGTGGACCTCTTCCTGCGCCCCTCCGGCGAGCAGCGGACCTCCAACTTCCTGCTCTGGCAGACCGCGTACGCCGAGCTGGTCTTCCTCGACACGCTCTGGCCCGACTTCGACCGGCGGCACCTCTGGTACGCCTGTGAGCTGTACGCGCAGCGCGACCGGCGGTTCGGCGGGGCGCTGCCCAACCCCGTCGCCCCGCCGGCCTGAGTCCGCCCGCCCGCCGGTCGTGCGCTTACCGGCCGGTCACGCCGGGTACCACCTCGGTCAGCGAACCTGACGGAGGTGAACCCACATGATCCAGAAGAGTATTGCCCGGTGGGCGGCGATGGCCATCGCGGTGCCGCTGGCGGCGGCCGGGGCGCGGCGGCTCAGCCACGCGCTGGAGGCCCGCCGTGGCCCGTCCAGGGTGAGCCGCCTGCTCAACAAGGGCGCGGACCTGCTGCGCCCGCAGAAGGCGAAGCAGCGCCGGTTCTTCTGACTCCACCCGGCTCCACCCGGTCCGGCGACCCCACCCGGTCCGGCCGTCGGGTGGGTGCGCCCGACGGTTGGCCGGGGTTCAGGTTTCCGGGTGGCGGCGGCGCAGTGCTGCCTACGATCGGGGGGCGGGGCGGACGGCCCCGGAC
>NZ_POUB01000432.1 GCF_003236335.1 Micromonospora deserti | reverse complement strand
GGGCATGGGTGCCGGCGTGGAGGGAGTCGGTTCCACTCGCGGCGGGCGGACGCCAGGGTCAGGCACGCCGGGCGATGGCGGCGTGCCTGGTGCGGTAGCGGGCGGGCCGGGGGCCGGGCCCGGCTCGGCGTGCGCCGGCCCGGCCCAGGTCAGGGCAAGGCCGGCGAGGATCACCACGCCGAGCAGCAGCAACGACACCGGTCGGACCGGGCGGCGGGATCGGATCGCGAGGGCAGTCATCAGGCCACCCACGCGCCGACGATGGTCACGAACAGCGGGGCGAGCAGCGCGAGGGCATAGCCGATCGCGGCGGACCGCAGCGCGAGCTTGGCCTTCTCGACCTCGCCCGGATCGCCGTTGGAAGCCAGGTAACGCAGGCCACCGACGGTCAGGAACAGCGTGGCGACGGCGACGAGGATGCCGACGAGCCAGGTGCGGATGTTGTTGGCGACCTGCTGGATCGACTCGGCGGCCAGCACCATCGCAGCGGGCTCGGACACCCACGCCACGGTCGGCACGGCAACGAGCGCTGCCGTCAGCGCGGCGGCGTTGAGGAGTAGTAGCAGCGCGGCGCGGACAGTCCGAGGACGGTATCGGAGCGGACGGCGGACGGAAGGGCGTCCGCACTTGCCGGCCCCGAGGCGGCGGTCCGCCGCCTCGGGGCGCGGGTAGGGGTGGTAATTCATGGGGTTGGGCACCTCCGGTGCGCACGCCGACGCAGCCCACAGCGGGGCGTGGGTGCGCGAGTGGGTGACGAAGGCGGGACCGGGCGGTGCGCTCGTGGGTGACCTGTCGTGCCGACCGGCGCGGCCGTCCTCCTCACCAGAAGCGGCGGGTGGGCCGGGGACCATGCGGGGTGTCAGCGCCGTCAGCGGTCCGGTCGAAACGGGGTCACCTGCGCGGAAGAGTCCCGCACTAGGGGATTACAAATCCGAGCCCCGGATTGGAAACCCGCAGCTCAGGCACGCTGCTTACGGACGCTTCTGGGCGGTTGGCGCGTCGAGGACCACCGTCGCCGTGGCCTCGTTGATCACCCCGGCGTACGGATCGGACAGCGCACCGGACTCGATCGCGGCCTTCAACCGGGCGACGGCAGCCGTGCGCCGCTTGTAGAGGTTCCAGCGAGGCTGGCCGGTGCGCTCGGCGTACGCGGTGAGGCTGACCTCTTCCAGGTACGTCGCGCCGATCAGCTCGGCCTCCTAAACGGTGATTGCCCCGGCGGTGACCGCGCGGGCGAGGATGAGATCCGGGTGGCCGTACGGGGCCGGTGGCACCACCGCGCACGGGGCGTGGTTCGGTACCCCGGACGAGGCGGGCTCCTGCTCGCGCAGCTCGGCGCGGGCCTTAGAGAACGCGGCGGACAGCAGGTTGCCGACCACGCCCGGCCTGGCCACGTCGACCGCGCCGAGAGCGCGGAGGAAGTGCTCGACGATGGCGGCCTGCACGTCGCCGGTGAACAACTTGGCCAACAGGTACGCCTTGAACCGCAAGCCCGGCAGCGCGACACCAACCGCACCGGCCCTCCACGCCGGGTCTCCCGTACGGGCGCGCTGCACGAGCAGCCGCCACGCCGCGTCCCGGGCGGCGTAGCCGCAGGACGGGTGCATCAGGATCGCCGACAGCTCGGGCAGGGCGATGGCCCGGCGGGGCAGGCCGTGACCGAGGCTGCGGCCGTCCACCGACAGCGGGCTCGGTCCCTGCCCCATCATCAGCCGGAACCGGTACTCGATGTCGTTGAGCAACGTCTCACCGCGCCGGGAGACAGCAGGTTCGGTAGCGGGGGTAGAACGGTCCATGGTGGTGCTCCCTCGTGATGACCGTGTGCCGTCCGGCGGGAGTGCCGGTCGGCGCTGTGCCACCACGCCACCAGGGCCTTTGGACAGATCATGAACACCGCTGATCTTGTTCAAGGTGTCTCGACAGGTGTTCATCCCGGCCGTCGCCGGTCCCCGTCAATGCGTCTCGACGTCAGTCGGCGGGCACCCCGAGCCGGGGGGTGCAACCCGTGGTCAGATTGTTCAAGGCCCTGCGCGCCGGCCGCAGCCGCGTAGCAACGGCACCCTTGAACACGCGCCGCCCACGAGGCGAAGCGGGACGGCCACGGGCGGCACTCGCCGGGGCGCGCTCACGCTCCATCGCGATCGTGTTCAAGGTCCCGAGGCGGGTAGCCGGCTCGTGTTCAAGCAGAAGACGATCTTGTTCAAGCCAGCACGGATCTTGTTCAACCAGTCACCGATCGCGTCGGCAATCCGAGCGGCCCGCGTGATGTCGACAGGCGGTGTATCAACGGCTCTGACCTGCGTGTTCAACCCGTTGAGGATCTTGTTCAACCGGGCGGCGTGGAGCGAAGTATCCGGCTCGGCAGCGGGCGCGGTTTCCAATCCGAGGCCCGGATTTGTAATCCCCTAGTGTCAGCGCCTGTCGGCGGACGTGGCCCACACGCCCATGCCGAAGCCCAGCTCCACCACCCCCAGTGACCAGCCTCAGCCGGCACCAGTCGGGCTGCTCCTGCCCCGCACCCGCGTCCCGCGCACGCCTCGAACGAGGGTGCCGCACTGGCACGGACTCTCCCCGGGCCACCTCGCCTACCTCATCCGCCGCTACACCGATTTCGGTGACGTGGTGCTCGACCTCGACGCGCACCCCGCCGCTGTCGCTGCGACCGCCTACCTGGACCGGGTACCGGCCCGACTGTTCAACAGTCGTCACGGTCTACACGTGCGGCTCCTAACGTCGGCCCCCGAACGCCGGACTCGCCACGCCATGCGACGTCCCGGCCCACGTGTCGACCTCATCCTGGCGACCCTGCCGCACGGCGCACAGGGCCTCCCCCGAGACGGCATCGCCACAGCAATGAGCACTTGGCGGCCTCTGCTACGCCCCGGCGGTTTCCTGCTGGTCGGACTCACCGCCTCGCAGCCTCAGTCGGGCGAGGTCAGCCACCGCGCCACGGTCATCGCCGCCGCCCGCGCCGCCGGGTTCTTCTACCACCAGCACATCCCCGCTGTCCTCGTCCCGCTGCCCGAGCACGAGCCACGCACCGCCCCGGAACACCCCGACGAGGCCAACGACGGGCGGCGTCTGCTCGCCGGCCGTCACCTTCCGACGTTCCGGGATCTGGTCGTGCTCAGGACCACCACCACCAC
>NZ_POUB01000431.1 GCF_003236335.1 Micromonospora deserti | reverse complement strand
TTTTCAAGCAGAAGACGGAATACGAGAGGAGCGCTAGTCTCGTGGGCTCGGAGATGTTTATAAGAGACAGGGGCTAGGCAAGGCGGGCGGCTTGGACGGCTTCGGCGGTGACCTCGGTGAGGCGGTCGGTGGGGAGGGCACCGAGTTCCTCCCGGGCGAACCAGCGGGCCTCGCAGGTGGAACCGCCGACGTCGGCCACAGTGGGCGGGGCCGGCTGGTCGACGACCACCCGGTAGAAGGCGCGGACGCCGTGCCAGTCGATCGGGTAGCCCTCCGGGCCGAGCGACGCGGCGTCCCGGTGGCTGGCCACCCCGAGCAGCTCCACCAGGCGGCCGGTCTGCCCGGTCTCCTCCACCAGTTCGCGGATCAGCGCCGCGCCGGGCTGCTCGCCGTAGTCGGTGCCGCCGCCGGGCAGGTGCCAGCAGCCCGCGCCCGGGTAGCCGTCGGAGACCCGGGTCAGCAGCACCCGGCCGTCCGGGTCGGTGACCACCGCGTACGCGGCGAAGCGCTGGGCGCGGTGCAGCCCGTCCGGACCGGGCACCGCGTAGAAGGAGGGGAACTCCGGGGGCTCGTCGGGGACGATGTCAGCGGAGGAGGCGGGCAAGCCCAGGGCCCGCGCGGCGAACGAGCGCAGCGGCAGCTCGCGGGCCTCGTCGAGGGTGAACCAACGGGCCAGGTCGGTCGGCCGGTCGACCCGGTCGGCGAGCGTCCCGCCGCGGACCGAGACCCGGTAGATCAGGCGGTCGGTGTGGATGGTGATGCCCCGCTCCGGCAGCGCCCGCATGTCCGCCAGGACGTCGTGCAGGCCGGCGACCGTGACCGACAGGCCGGTCTCGGCCGCGGTCTCCCGCACGACGGTGTGATGGGGATCCTCGCCGTGGTCGACGGCCCCTCCGGGCAGCGACCACGTGCCGGGGGTGCCGGAGCGCTCCGAGGCGCGGACCAGCAACACTCGGCCGTCTGAATCAGCACAAACTGCGTATGCCGCGATCCTGCGGAGCGGCTCCAGCGAAGTGGTCACGGGGCCAAATTCTCCCCGGAACGCGTTACCGGCATCGAAAAGAGTCAGATTCCTGACTGAAGGCTCCCGGATCAGGGGCGGGTCAGGGTAGGGATCCGGGCGGTCACTGAGGCCGGCCCGGCGGCCAGGGCGGACCGTGGAGTCATGCCTTCCACGACCTCTCCCCAGGCCCCGTACAAGCAGCTCCGCCGCCCCACCACCGACCGGATGGTCGCCGGGGTGGCCAGCGGCCTCGGCCGCTACTTCGCCGTCGACCCCACCCTCGTCCGGGTGCTCTTCGCGGTCACCGGCCTGCTCACCGGCGGGCTCGCGCTGCTCGCGTACCCGATCATGTGGTTCCTGATGCCGGAGGAGCCGGCGGACGCGCCCGCCTGGCCGCACCCGACGGTCGCCGCGGCGCGGCCCGCGGCGACCACCTGGCCGGCCGCCGCCGCGGCGGCGGAGCCCACGCCCCCGCCGCAGCCTCAGCCGCCGGCCACGCCGCCCGCGGCGTGATCCGGGATCACTCCCACTCGATGGTGCCCGGCGGCTTGCTGGTCACGTCCAGCACCACCCGGTTGACCTCGGCCACCTCGTTGGTGATCCGGGTGGAGATCCGGGCCACCACCTCGTAGGGCAGCCGCGACCAGTCGGCGGTCATCGCGTCCTCGCTGGAGACCGGGCGCAGCACCACGGGATGCCCGTAGCTGCGCCCGTCGCCCTGCACACCGACGCTGCGCACGTCGGCCAGGAGCACCACCGGGAACTGCCAGACGCCCCGGTCCAGGCCGGCGGCGGTCAGCTCCTCGCGGGCGATCAGGTCGGCCAGGCGCAGCACCTCCAGCCGCTCCCGGTCCACCGCGCCGATGATCCGGATGGCCAGGCCGGGGCCCGGGAACGGGTGCCGCCAGACCATCGCCTCGGGCAGGCCGAGCTGGAGGCCAAGCGCCCGGACCTCGTCCTTGAAGAGCGTGCGCAGCGGCTCGACCAGGGCGAACTTGAGGTCCTCCGGGAGGCCGCCGACGTTGTGGTGGCTCTTGATGTTGGCCGTGCCGGTGCCGCCGCCGGACTCCACCACATCGGGGTAGAGGGTGCCCTGCACCAGGAACTCGACGTCACCGTGGGAGGCGATCTCCCGGGCGGCGGCCTCGAAGACCCGGATGAACTCCCGGCCGATGATCTTGCGCTTCCGCTCCGGGTCGGTGACCCCGGCCAGCGCGCCGAGGAACTGGTCCTGGGCGTCGACCACCTTCAGTTTGATGCCGGTGGCGGCGACGTAGTCCTTCTCGACCTGCTCGGCCTCGCCGGCCCGCAGCAGGCCGTGGTCGACGAAGACGCAGGTGAGCTGGTCGCCGACGGCCCGGTGCACCAACGCGGCGGCGACCGCGGAGTCGACCCCGCCGCTCAGGGCGCAGATAACCTCCTTGTCACCGACCTGCTCCCGGATCCGGGCGACCTGCTCGTCGATGATGTTCTCGGCCGTCCAGGTCGGCTCGATGCCGGCGACGTCGTAGAGGAAGCGCCGGAGCATCTCCTGGCCGTGCGCGGTGTGCCCGACCTCGGGGTGGAACTGCACGCCGGCCCGCCGCCCGGCCAGGTCCTCGAAGGCGGCAACCGGGGCGCCGGCGGACTCGGCGGTCACCGTGAAACCCACGGGCGCCTCCGTGACGCAGTCACCGTGACTCATCCAGACCGGCAGGTCGTCCGGCAGTTCGCGGAGCAGCACCCCGGCGTCCGGTCGGGCGCGCAGCGGGGTGCCACCGTACTCGCGGCTGCCGGTGCGGGCGACCGTGCCACCGAGCGCCCGGGCCATCGCCTGGAAGCCGTAGCAGATGCCGAAGACCGGCACCCCGGCGTCGAACATCCCGGCGTCGACCTGCGGGGCGTCCGGGGCGTAGACACTGGCCGGGCCGCCGGACAGGATGATCGCGGCGGGGTTCTTCGCCAGCATCTCGGCGACCGGCATGGAGTGCGGCACGATCTCGGAGTAGACCTTCGCCTCGCGCACCCGGCGCGCGATGAGCTGGGCGTACTGGGCTCCGAAGTCCACCACGAGGACAGGGCGAGGCGTGCTCATGTGCAGACAGCCTACCCACCGTCACCCTCGACCCGCCCCCGACCCGCCCTCCGCGCGGTTAACGTCACCC
>NZ_POUB01000430.1 GCF_003236335.1 Micromonospora deserti | reverse complement strand
ACGGGTGGCAGGACATGCCGCTGACCCGGGCCGCCCAGACCGTGCAGGTCTCGGCCTACCCGGACCACTACGCACAGTGGGAACAGCAGGCCGCCGACCTCGTCACCCAGCACTGGAACAGCTGACCTGGACGACCAAAGGAAGCTCCCTCCCCACCATGGGGCGGGAGCTTCCTGCATATGCTGCCGCAGCCCGAAACCGGGCGTCTCCGGAGCGAGCACCTTCTCCTGGCCGCGGTAGCCGTGCGCCCACATCACCAGGTCGCCGTTCCACTTCGCGGGTACCTCGATGATGTAGCCGGAGTGCCGGTGCACGCCCTGCCGGACGGCGCCGACCGTCCGCTCACACCACCCCGTGTGCCAGCATCGCCTCCGCCACCCGGCGGAACCCGTTGATGTTCGCGCCGGCCACGTAGTCGCCGGGCAGCCCGTACTCCTCGGCGGTGGCCCAGCACCGGGCGTGGATGTCCCGCATGGTTTCCTGCAACCGCCGCTCCGACTGGGCGAACGTCCACGAGTCCCGGCTGGCGTTCTGCTGCATCTCCAGCGCGCTCACCGCGACCCCGCCGGCGTTGGCCGCCTTGCCCGGCGCGAACCGCACCCCGGCCCGGCCGAGGATCCGCACCGCCTCGGGCGTGGTCGGCATGTTGGCCCCCTCGACCACCGCGACGCAGCCACCGGCCACCAGCGCCGCCGCCTCCGCGCCGCCGATCTCGTTCTGCGTCGCGCACGGCAGGGCCAGGTCGCAGGGCACCTCCCAGACGGTACGGCCGGAGACCGCGACCGCGTGCGGCACATGACGTACGTAGTCGTCCAGCCGGGCCCGGCGCTGCTCCTTCAGCTCCCGCAGCAACTCCAGGTCGATGCCCTTCTCGTCCAGCACGTAGCCGGTCGAGTCCGAGCAGGCCACCACCGTCCCGCCGAGTTGGTGCACCTTCTCGATCGCGTAGATCGCCACGTTCCCGGAGCCGGAGACCACCACCCGCTTGCCGTCCAGGCTGTCCCCGGTCTGCTTGAGCATCTCCTCGGCGAAGAACACCGCCCCGTACCCGGTCGCCTCCCGCCGCGCCTGCGCACCCCCGTACGACAGGCCCTTGCCGGTGAGGACACCCGACTCGTACCTGTTGGTGATCCGCTTGTACTGGCCGAACAGGTAGCCGATCTCCCGGCTGCCCACCCCGATGTCACCGGCCGGTACGTCGGTCTGCGCGCCGATGTGCCGGTACAGCTCGGTCATGAAACTCTGGCAGAAGCGCATCACCTCTCGGTCCGAGCGTCCCTTCGGGTCGAAGTCCGCCCCGCCCTTGCCGCCGCCGATCGGCAGCCCGGTCAGCGCGTTCTTGAAGATCTGCTCGAAGCCGAGGAACTTCACGATCCCCAGGTAGACCGACGGGTGGAAGCGCAGGCCGCCCTTGAACGGCCCGAGTGCGCTGTTGAACTCCACCCGGAAACCCCGGTTCACCCGCACCCGGCCGTGGTCGTCCTCCCACGGCACCCGGAAGATGACCTGCCGCTCCGGCTCGCAGATCCGCTCGATGATCCGTGCCTCGGCGTACTCCGGGTGCCGGGCCAGCGCGGGGCCGATGCTCTCCAGCACCTCCCGCACCGCCTGATGGAACTCCGGCTCACCCGGGTTCCGGGTGACCACACTGGCGAACACCGTCTCGACGGTCTCCGGCATCACCGACACGTCCCTTCGATCCTGCTGGCGGCCCCACTGCCGCCACCGCGTCGGCGCGATCCGCCAACCGTCCCCGAGTACGTCTCGCCCACGCCGTCCGGTTCACTTGATCGCGTGGACGAGTCGATCTGGAACACGGTCCGGGCCTCGCGAGGCTGGCTGGATGCCGCCAACGGCACCGGGCAGACGGAGCTGACCTGCCGCATCCTCAAACTGACCGAGGAGGCGGGGGAGGCGGCGGGCGCCTGGATCGGGTTGCTCGGCCAGAACCCGCGCAAGGGCGTCACCCACAGCCGGGAGGACGTGGCGGCGGAACTGGCCGATGTCGCCTTCACCGCGCTCGTCGCCATCGAGAGCCTGGGCCTGGACGCGCGCACGGTGCTCGACGGGTGCGCCGCCAAGGTCCGCGCCCGTGTCCAGCCCTCCCCGGGCTGAGCCCTCCTTCCGTGGTGCTGGTCCGCTCCGGCCGGTGGGCGCTCGGCGTGGTGGGGCTGGGTGCGGTGGGTGGTCGGTTAGTACTCCAGCCGGGATGTTGACCTTGGCTGAGCTGCGGCTCGATGTGGTGCGGGAACGAGGACAGCTTGCTACCGGTCACTGTCAGGCACTACGGGGTGTCGGCCCCGGCCTGGCGACGCGGGCCGCTGGGCCTGGCCGCGCGGAGCGCCAGCGGGGAGGCCGCAGCGGCGAGGGCGCCGCCGATCAGCGGGGCGACGATGAAGACCCAGAGTTGCGACAGGGGCGTACCACCGTTGAACAAGGCCGGCCCGATCGACCGGGCGGGGTTGACCGAGGTGCCGTCGAGGGTGACCGCGACCAGGTGGCAGGTGCCGAGGGCGAGTCCGATCGCGAGACCGGTCACGCCGACCTGCTCGGTGCGGCTGGTGACCACGAGCACGACCAGCACCAAGAAGAAGGTGAGCACGATCTCCAACACGAGGGTGCCACCCAGGTTGATGGTGGCGCCGTATTCGTTGGCGCCGAGCTGGCCGGTCTGGTCGGGAACATCGCCCCAGTTCGACAACGCGAAGATCAGGAAACCGGCGGCGATGCCACCGAGTACCTGGGCGATCCAGTAGCCGATCGCGCCAGGCAGGGAGATCCGGCCGGTGAGGAGTGCGCCTAGGGTGACCGCCGGATTGACATGGCAGCCGGAGACCGGCCCGAAGACATAGACCAGAGCGAGGAGGACTAGCCCGAACGCGAGTGCCACCACGACGACGCCACCCGTGTTTAGAGCGGCGACAGCGGTCCCGGCGCCGAAGAAAACTAGCAGGAACGTACCGAGTAGCTCGGCCCCGTATCGCTTCCCGTTGTCCATTACACCACACTAAGCACGAAGAATCGGTCTTTGGGGTCGTTTGAGGAACTAGCCTCGGTCTTTCGCCGACCATGACCACAACCCGGGCTGGCGTAGTAGGGGCTGGGGCTGGTTGTGGTGGGTGGTGATTGGGTGCAGGGGGTGGTAAGC
>NZ_POUB01000042.1 GCF_003236335.1 Micromonospora deserti | reverse complement strand
CCCGGCACCCCGACCGACCCGCAGCACCGCCCCGGAACGGCCGGTCCGGCCGTTGCCGACCACTCTGCCGGCCGGGCTGCACCGCACCACCGGCGTACGGGCGGTGGCGCTGACCTTCGACGACGGGCCCGACCCCGTCTGGACGCCGAAGGTGCTCGACCGGCTGCGGGCGGCCGGGGTCCCGGCCACCTTCTGCGTGGTCGGTACCCAGGTGCGACGCCACCCGCAGCTGGTGCGGCGGATCGTGCGCGAGGGGCACCAGCTCTGTAACCACAGCTGGCACCACGACATGGACCTGGGCCGCCGACCGGTCGGCCAGATCCGGGCCGACCTGGTCCGCACCAACAAGGCGATCCAGGCGGCGGCGCCCGGCGCCAAGGTGCCGTTCTACCGGCAGCCCGGCGGCCGGTGGACGCCCGAGGTGGTGGCGGTCGCCGAGCAGCTCGGCATGCGCTCGCTGCACTGGACCGTCGACCCGCAGGACTGGGGCAAGCCGACCGCCGCGAAGATCACCGAGCGGGTGTACGTCGCCGCCCGCCCCGGCGCGGTGGTGCTGCTGCACGACGGGGGTGGTGACCGGGGTGCCACCCTCACGGCCTGCCCGGGCATGATCACCGACTTGAAGCACCGGTACGGCATCACCAAGCTCCGCTAGACCCGCCCCGACCTGCGTTTCTGGGAGACGCTGCGGCTGGGGCCATACCGGTTTGGTCGACCGCCGGGGCATCACGTATGCTTTCCAAGCCTCCGGCGGGGCCGGATGGGAGCAAGTCCGCTTGAAGTTGCGAATGTGCAATGATGGCGGGGCCGCCCTCATCGTCTAGCGGCCCAGGACGCCGCCCTTTCAAGGCGGTAGCACGGGTTCGAATCCCGTTGGGGGCACGGTCCGGCTTCGGCCGGACACACATGACCAGGTCCTGTGGAGCAGTCGGAGTGCTCGCCGCCCTGTCAAGGCGGAGGTCGCGGGTTCAAGTCCCGTCAGGACCGCCAGCGCTGACGCCGCGCCTACCACGCGCGGCGTTCTGCGTATCGGAGCGTGCGACCCTTTCGGCGGAGACCCCGTCGTCCGGGTAACATGATCCGAGTGGCACGGCCAGGTAGCTCAGTTGGTACGAGCGTCCGACTGAAAATCGGAAGGTCGGCGGTTCGACCCCGCCCCTGGCCACATAGCCTTTCGCCGGGCTACAGGAGCGCCGACCAGCGGAAACGCCGGTCGGCGCTCTGCTTTTCGCCCTGGAAGCCCGCCTGTCCGGTCTGACCCTCGTTGACCCCGGAATCCCGCTGATGGCCGACCCTTATCGCACGGGGATCGCACGGACGGAGCTGGCTACACGTTTGGAAGAGCGTGATTCACTGTCCACGACGCCAGGAGTGCCTGCTGGCGGTGGCTGTCGTGCTGCCCCGTGATGCCCTATGGCGACCGATGGATGAACCGGCTACTGGCCCGTGGATGGCTCAGGAGAAGCCGTCATCGCGAATGCGTCTCAGGTCATAACAGGGTCGCCGGACCGGCTGGCACATTGGGAGCCGAGCATCGTGACGGGAGAATCACCATGTATGTTCCGGCGCATTTCGCTGGCGACGAGCATTCGGTGCAGCAGCTGCTGCAAGGCGTCGGCGTCGCCGATTTGATCACCGCTACCCCCGAGGGTCTACGTGCCAGCACGTTGCCGTGGGTCTACGACCCCGATACCGGCGCACGTGGGACGCTTCTGGGACATGTCGCGCGCAACAACGACCAGTGGCGCCTGCCAGCGCATGGTGACGCACTGGTCATCGTGCGGGGACCGGATGCTTACATCAGCCCGTCGTGGTACCCGACGAAGGCCAAGAATCCTCGGGTCGTGCCGACTTGGAACTACATCACCGCTCACGTCTACGGCGAGTTTCACGTGCACGACGATCCGGCCTGGGTAGAGGCGCAGGTACGGCGGCTGACTGCACGGCACGAGTCCGGGCGCGTCACGCCGTGGTTGGTCGACGACGCCCCGGCGGTTTACGTCGCCGGAAATTTGCGCGCGATCGTCGGCGTGGAGGTCCTGATCACCCGCGTGGAGGCGAAGTTCAAACTCAGCCAGAATCGCCCCGCCGCTGACATCGACGCCGTCATTGACGGGCTGCGCCACCAGGGCGACGCCCGTAGCGCCGCCGCCGTCGAGGCCCACCGCCCGCGCTGACCTCCACAAGTTGGTGCTGACTGCGATCGAACGGGCGCACGTCCTGGACAACCCGGTGTGGGCGGCGGCGACCGGCGCCCACACCCACCTCGTCGAGGTAAACGGCCAGGCGGCCCGCTACCACCCGGACGTCACGCCGCTCGCGGCTCTCCGTTGCGACCCGGACGAGCGCGCGTGGGCTGATC
Source organism: Micromonospora deserti (assembly GCF_003236335.1). GTDB lineage: Bacteria > Actinomycetota > Actinomycetes > Mycobacteriales > Micromonosporaceae > Micromonospora > Micromonospora deserti. The sequence continues at coordinate 29,921 of NZ_POUB01000042.1, read as the reverse complement.
TGACCGCCATCGCCGCGTCGGGTGACGTGGTCGGGCTGGCGGGCGTCACCGCCACTCCGCCGCCGCACTGGGAGATCGTCGACACGGTCCCGGGCGTGCAACTCGCCGGCACCTCCCTGCGCGCTTCGACCGACCCCGAGGCGGTGCGACTCAGCCCAGCCGACGTCCCCGAGATGCTCGACTTGGCCGCCCGCACCGGGATCGGCCTATTCGGCGCCCGGGCCATCGAGCTCGGCACGCACCTCGGCATCCGCCGCGACGGCCGGCTCGTCGCCATGGCCGGCGAGCGCGTGCGGCCACCCGGCTGGACCGAGATTAGTGCCGTCTGCACGGACGCCGCTCACCGCGGCCAGGGACTGGCCACCCGGCTGATCCGCGCGGTCGCCGCCGGCATCCACGCGCGCGGCGAGACCGTCTATCTGCACGCGGCGGCAAGCAACACCGCCGCGATCCGCCTCTACGAGGCCATCGGCTTCACACCGCGACGCACCACGACCTTCCGCCTGGTACGGACGCGATAGCCGGTTCGCTGACTACTGACTGTGCGACCTGGTCAGAGGCCCCGACCGACGGCCGACCGCTAACCTACGAGACTCTTGGTCATGACATGCTCGCGGCGCACGCCGTCGGGCATGAGGTCGCCGAGTTCACCCGTGTCACGAAAGCCGTTCCGCTGGTAGAGGGCCCAGGCGTTCTTGTTGCCCTCTACAACGGCCAAGCGCAGCGTCCGCGCGCCCACCAGCCAGGCCCACTGCTCCACCGCCCGCACGAGGTGATCGCCCACACCTTGGCCACGTCCCACAGGTGCCACGTACATCGAGATCAGCTCGACGACCCCGTCGTGGTCGGTGGGCACCCCGCTGGCCATCCCGACGGCTTGCCCGTCGAGCATCGCCAAGATGTTGTACGAGCCGGGGATGGCCAGTCGCCCGCGCCAGCGTTCCTCGCGATCGCCGTCGCCCTGCCAGTCCGCCAGCTGGGCACCGAAGGCGTACCCGGCCTCCGCCAGCGCAGCGAGCCGAAGTTCCCGCCACATCTTCCAATCGCCCTCGCCGAGCACACGTGTGTCGATCATGCGGAGAGGGTTCCGCAGGCGTGGCGAGCAGGCAACCCGGTATCCGGTGACGCGGTGTGACGACTAGGCCCTGTCGGACGTGACCGCGTGCACCGCTCGGGAGCCTCAGTTTGGAAGAGCGCGCTCAATCGGGCGTGATGCCCCAAACGCCTGCTCGCGAGCGCCAGCTCATTGCCATCTGGTGCCCGCTCGGCCTTGCGGCTACTGGCCCATCAATAGCCCAGGGCATGATCGGTCCATGGATGCGGCGACCTGGCGAACGGTGGGGCGGACGTTTCCTGGCCCGGTGGGACTGGCGGCGTGGATCGCGGTGACCCTGCCAGCTCCACTGGTGTTCTTCGAGGGAACCCACCGGTGGGAAGAACACCAGGACGTGTCGACGGCGCTTTGGTGGACCTTGGGAGCACTGCCGGTGCTCGCCGCCGTGGTGGCAGCGAGGTGGACCCGGTACACCGGCCAGCGTCGCACCAGCTCGGCCTTCCTGGCGGCCGTCGTCGTGGCCACGCTGATCAGCGCAGTGTTCCTGGGAGCCTCCATGGCTGTCTACCGGTGGGGCATCCCGCTGCAAGGTGCGGCCGGATGGTGGAGCGTCTTGTCCAGCGGGGCTCTGCTAGCGGCCGCCGGTGCGGCCATCGGTTACATGATCGGCCTAGGCAACGTGCGCCGCAGTCGGCTGTCGGATCGGCATGGCTACCTCATCGGCGGGATGGTCACCGTGGTGGGTGTCCTCCTTGCACAGGTGACGGTGCAGCTGGGCGCCGAAGACAGCACCAGCCGATACGACGTGATCGGCTACGGCGGCGTAGGGCCGTACACTGCGGCGGCCAGTAACCCCGGGGTTGTGATCCTGCCAGCGGCGGGCCGGTATGCAATCTTGGCGGTGGGCTTCGCGCCGCAGGATCCTGACTGCCGGGTCACCGGCGTCGGCCTGGCCGGTCGGTCGGCGGAGTTGGTCACGATCGCACCCGGCGACTACGGCACCGACGCCGCCTCTTACGCCTGGGTCGCCTCGTTCAACGTTCCCGATCCCGGTACCTACTCGCTGGCCTGCCGTTCCTCTGACGATCAGGCGTCCTACATCGTTTGGGAGACTCCCGATATCCGCGGAACGGTTGGCGAGCTGGTCCACTGGCCGCTGGTCGCGATCTGGTTCCTCGGCGCAGTCCCCGGTTTGCTGATCATTGCCAACACCGCCACCAGACGACGCGCCAAGCGACAGGAAGTGCGTGCGCCCGCATGATTTGACCGGCAAGACCTATGGGCGAGGACTCCTGATATGCGCTGGCAATAGCACACACCAGTCAGTGTTGGCGGATTTCCTCGTCGACGTGATCGGGTGCGGTGGGATGTGAGGAAGACCTTCTCCGAGTTGGCAGCTACCGAGGTGACGTACCGAGATGTGGGAGCCACGCGCGGCGGGCCCTTGCCCACCGGCTACGGCCACGTACACCGTGATGTCTCCGTGGGAACCGGGCGGGCAGCTTTCAAGCGGGCGGTAGACGGGCTCTTCTGCTGGCAAATGCACCGGGTGGCCGGACTTGCAGTAGCCAGTTCCGACGCGAAGGCAACTCCCGGAGCGGTCGTAATCCTCCGGGCCGGTTGGGGACCAGCGCAGCTCACGATCCCGTGCCGCGTGGTGTACACGGTTGAGGAGGCCGATCGCCGGGGTTTCGCTTACGGGACGCTGCCCGGTCATCCGGAGCAGGGCGAAGAAGCTTTCATGGTTGTCATGATCGGCACGGGTGACGTGCGTATCCGTATTCGCGCTTTCAGCCGCCCGGCTTCGCTCCTTGCCAGGGCCGGCGGGCCGTTGACCCGCATGGCGCAGGAGTACGTGACGGACCGGTACGTCGACGCGATCCGACACCTTACTCAACACCGGTCAGACCCTCGCCGCGCAGACCGGCGCGACCCTGGCTGACGCACGCATCGCATTGGCGCGGATCCTGTGGCCCCCGACGGTCGCTACGTCGCCCCCGGTTCCCCGATGGGTGCCGACTTGAAGGTGAAATGCGAACCGGGGCCACCCCCGCAGGAGTGGCCCCGGCGCCGGCAATTCAGTTGAGTCGATCGGTCCAGGCAGTGCCGAGGATCACCTGGTACGCGCTGATCCGTACCGGCGAGAGGGTCAGCAGCTCGTGGGCGAGCAGTTCTCCGGTGTTGGGGTCGAAGATCAGGAGGGACTGCTGGTTGTGCTCGCGGTCGTCGAAGGTGATGGCTACACCCTTCCGGCCCGCCCGATCGGTCACCTGACCCCGCCACAGGAACCCGGGCACGTCGGCAAGGACGCGCAAGATCTCAGCGCGCGTGTGACGCGGGACGACGTACCGCCCGTACACGGTGCTGACTTCCTTGCTGACGGCGCCGGCGCCGAACCTGATCTTGAGCAGGTCGTTCAGCTGTGCTCGACCCGACGGCAGCGGCGCGAGGTCCATCGGTGGCAGCGGAACGTTGTCGGGCGCGGGGGTGGCGGAGGCGGCAGCCTTGGGCTTGAGGTTGCGCTGCCAGTAGTCGCGGGACTCCTGGTCCGGATACTGGGGCTCAAGTTGAGTCGTGACCTGCTTACCGGTCCCGTCGGCCGCCTGCCAGACCTTGGTCTCGTCCGCGAAGGCGACCTGGTGGCGACCGTCGGCAGACGTCATCACTGGGTCGCCCCACGTCTTCGTGTGGTGGTACATGTACCGGCCGGTGCGGTTGTCGTACTCCGCGTCGACGAGCCTGTTCGCCAACGCGCGCAGCTGGCTCCCAGCATCACGGGCACCAGAGCCGTACGCCACCGGCACGAGCACCACCCCCGGATCCGCCCCGGGCGGACTGACGATCTCCGAGGTGTCCGGGTCGGACGGGCCGAACGTTTGGGCGATTGCTGCGGCGCCGACCGCTATGGCCAGCGCCCCGGCCGTCAGAACCAGCCTGCGGGTCGGGCGTGCCTGACGGCGATGGGCGACCGGCTCGGCGATAGCCTCCGCGCGGTTGATCAGGTCGTGTGCCGACAGCCGGGGCGGTGCGATGGTGCTGTGCCGGGCCGGGTCAATCGGCTTGAGGAGGGTGCGCGTTCGCTCTTCTCCGAACATCACATAACCTTTCGAGGACTAGCCAGCGCCGGCTGCCGCGCCGGCGATCCAGATCGGTACGACATCGCGTCGTTGAGGCGTCTACGGGCGCGGTGTAAGCGAACTGCGGCGGTGGTGCGGGTACAGCCAAGGACCTGGGCGGCCTCGGAAACCGTCAACTCCTCCCAACCGACCAACCGGAGGATTTCCTGGTCGAGGTCGGTGAGGGTGGCTAGGGCGGCCTGGATATCGGCGACGCCCACGGTCGCGTCGGCGCCGGATGAACCCGGCTCTTGCATGTGGCCGGCGTCGGTGATCGGCAGTACATCCGGCGCGGCCCTGCGAGCCCGCCATTGGTTCGCAAGCAGACGCCGGGCCACCCCGTATAGCCAGGGCAGGCTGCAGTCCGGGACCTCGCGGCGACGCCGCCAGGCGATGACAAACACTTCCTGAGCAAGCTCAGCCGCTGCATCCGGATCGGCAAGCCGACGCTGGCCGTACTTCACAACGTGTCCGTATTCGGCCGTGTAGACCCTGGTGAACCAATCCTCATCGCGTTTCGCCGGTGGACCCATCCAAACCCCTGCCTGGTTGAGGAACTCTCACCCTGGCTTGTGTCACCCCCGGCCCAATGATTACCGCCAGCATCGCCGGTCAAGGCCGCAGGACGGAGCTGCTACGCGTGGAGCGCCTCGGCGCGGCCGGCATCACACCTAACAGCCGACAGCGCCCTCGGGCCGCACGACTCTCGGGAGCCTCAGACTGGAAGGGCGTGCTCAACCGGTCGTGATGCCTGAAATGCCTGCGGCCGGCGTTGGCTCCGGTTGCCTCTCGTGCCCGCTCGTGACCGCTGGCCCTTCGGGCCGCCGAGCGGTTGAGAAATTGTCAGGACCGGTGGACACTCCGTGATCTGCGCTTGTCGGCGTCCTCGATGGCGTGCCGAACCGCCAGACGGATCACCCAGTAGAGGACCAACAGGCTCAGCACGTAGAAAAGAACGGCTGCGATCGACGCCTCCATGATCAAAACTGTAGCGGTGGTCTGTCAGCGCCGCTACCGCCATTCGTACCGTCATGACCACACCCCGACATCGAGAACGCCCGATCCGGACAGGCAAGCCGACCAGGGCCGCAATGCCCAGGCCAGCCATCCATGATCTTCTACTCCGGGTCGGGAGGTTCGAATTCTGCCGGTGGCCTGGTGTAATGGCGGCGTGAGCCGCGCCGTCGAGGAGTCCAATCGCCGGATGCTGCGCGCCCGCGACGCGATGGACCGCGCGTACGCCGAACCGCTGGACATCCCGGCGCTGGCCCGGATCGCGCACGTCTCCCCGGCGCACTTCATCCGCACGTTCCGGGCCACGTTCGCCGAGACGCCGCACCGGTACCTGCAACGGCGGCGGGTGGAGCGGGCGATGTTCCTGCTGCGGGAGACGGACCGGAGCGTGACCGATGTCTGCCTGGCGGTCGGCTTCACCAGCCTGGGCACGTTCAGTCGGACGTTCCGCGACATCATCGGCGAGTCCCCGACGGCGTACCGGAAGCGGATGCTGCCCCCGGCCGCCGCGCCGGGCTGCTTCACGATGGCCTACTCGCGCCCCGCGTCAGTTTTGGAGAAGCACCGGGACGCCGCCGCCCGCTAACGTGATCGCATGCTCAATAAGATCCGCATTTCCCATATCTTTGTTTTCGACCAGGACGAGGCGCTCGACTTCTACGTCGGCAAGCTGGGCCTGGAGGTGGCCGACGACGTGGACCTGGGCCACATGCGCTGGCTGACCGTGCGGGTGCCGGGTGACGACCCCGAACGTGTCATCCTGCTGGAGAAGCCTGGCCCGCCGGCGACGGACGAGAAGACCGCCGAGCAGGTCCGCGAGCTGATCACCAAGGGCGCGAGCGGGTTCTCGATCGGCTTCACCACCGACGACGCCCGCAAGACGTACGACGATCTCAGGGCCAAGGGCGTCGAGATGACGGACGGGCCAACCGAGCAGTCGTACGGCATCGACTTCGGCGCGCGGGACCCGTTCGGCAACCTTTTCCGCGTGGTCCAGCCGCCCGCCGCATAACCCGCGGTGGTCCACCCGGCCGGCCCGGCCCGGCCTCGCCGGGCCGGCCTCGCCGCGTACCCGCTCGCCGGAGCGCCGTCCCTCCCACCCGAGTCGTGGGCCGGCGGGCGAGGCCCTCACCACCCGCGCTCCCGTTGTCCGGAACCGGGCACCGCACGAAGCTGCACATCGGGGCATCAGCCGGTATGGTCCGGGCCCATGGGACAGGAGATGGCTGATCCGGCCGACATCCGCCAGGCTCTGCGACGGTTCTCGTTGCGTAGCAGCCTCCTGGTTCCCGCCCCCGCGGAACAGGCGTTCGCGGTGTTCACCCGGGCCCTGACCGACTGGTGGGTGACGGAGTACACCTGGTCGGGGCCGGAGCACCTGGTCGAGCTGGGCATGGAGCCCCGCGCCGGTGGCATGCTCTACGAGATCGGCCCGTACGGCTTCCGTGCCGACTGGGGCCGGGTGTTGACCTGGGATCCACCCCGCCGGCTGGTCTTCACCTGGCAGATCGGCCCCGACCGGGCCCCGGTGCCGGATCCGGCGCGGGCGAGCGAGGTCGAGGCGCTCTTCCAGCCGGACGGGCCGACCCGGACGCGGGTGGAGGTCGAGCACCGGCACTTCGACCGGCACGGCGAGGCCGCGGAGGGCTACCGGCAGGCGCTCACCGCCGGCTGGCACGAGCTGCTCTCCCGCTACGCCACCACGGTGCGCAACGGCGCCGGCTGACCCGCGCCGGCGGGCGGACCGCGCCTGCTGGACAGGCCAGGTTCGGGTGCGGGTGCTCGCCTGTCTCGCTGGCCAACGTCCGGCGCGCGTTGGCCGCGCTCGCCGCGGGTCGGCCCCGCCGGTCAGTGACCGATGCCGGGCCGGGAGCCGGGGCCGGTGCTGACGCCTCGGCCCCCCAGATCGGCCCGGCGGCCGGCCTCCGCGCCGGATCCGAACCCGGTGCCAGCCAGCCGGCGCGGCGGTGCGGTGCGCAGCCGGGGATAGGCCTCGGCGAGCCGGCGCCGCACCCGGTCCGACCGGTCGGCCAGCACCAGCGCGACCGAAGGTGTGCCCGGGTCGGCGGCGGCCACTGCCTCGGCCGCCCGCAGCCGGCCAGCGACCACCTGGGCGAAGCCGGCCAGCCAGGAACGCCGGAACGCGGCCGGATGCGCCCCGGCCGGCACCGGCGCGCCGGCCAGCCCGTGCGCCGCCTGCACCAGCAGCGAGGTGAAGAGCAGGTCGACCCGTTCCAGGTCGCTGGCGAAGCCGAACAGGTGCAGGGCGAAGCCGCTGCCGTGCCGACGGCGTACGCACCGGCAGCGCAGCGGCTCGGCGACCGCCGCCAGCAGGCCGGCCTTGTCCCGGGCGTACGGGGCGACGACCTCGACCACCCGGTCGCCGACCGGGTCGGTGGCCGGGTCCCGGGCCGCCAGCAGCGCCCGGTCGACCCCGTAGCGGGCGATGAGCTCGGTCGCCTTGGCGGTGAAGGCGGCGGACTCTGCCGGGGTGCAGGCCGGATCCTCGGCCTGGGCGAGCAGCTTGCGCACCTTGCTCAGCATGGCCTCGGACATGCCCCAAGCCTGTCATGCCGGGCGGGCCGATCCGGGCAGCCGTCACACGGATCGATCCGTATCATCCTCACGACCCGCAACACCGTCCGATACGGACGGTCAGCCAATCGATGGAGGAACGGATGTCAGCTCCGCCCCTGCGGGCGCTGGCCACGACGACGGCACTGGTCGTGCTCGCCGTCGGGTCACCCGCCCAGGCCGCCCCCGAGGCCAACCTGTCCGGCTCCCTCGCCACCTGCTACGGCGGCGCCAAGCGCGCCTACTTCGCCACCGGCGGCTGGGGCGGCGAGGCCGGCACCTACCGCACCTCCAGCCGCTGCCGCGACATCAACGTCCGCAACGCCAGCGAATTCGGCACCGAGGCGTGCGTGATCTTCGTCGACCGGACGGACCGGTGCAACTACTGGACCTACCTGCCCGCGAGATCCGGCTGGACCGTGGTGGCCACCAACGTTCGCGACGGTGTCAACTTCCGGGTCCGCTTCGAGAACCTCCGCTACGAGTACGAGCCGCTGGTGTCGTACCACGCCTTCTGACCGTCGCGCGGCGCCCGTTCCCCGGCGGGCGCCGCGCTCAGGCGGCCCGGCGGCGCAGCGTGGCCACCGTCGAACCGGCCAGCGTGAGCAGGCAGTCCGGCAGGAGGCCGTCGGCCGCCGCCGCGCCGAAGAGCGCCTCGCCGGTGTCCGCGTCGGCGTTGGCGTACGCGCTGACGAACCGCGCCACCCAGCGGGTGTCGTAGCCGGCCTCGTCGATTCCCGGGAAGTCGAGGGCGCACACCCCGGCGGGCACCGGTTCGCCCACCATCGTCGCGGCCAGGCACCACGCCACCCCGTACGCCCCGGCCAGGCCGGACCGGTCGACGACCGCGTCGAAGGTCCCCACCACCGCGTCACCGTCCCCGGCCAGCGCCGAGCGGAGCACGGCGGCAGCGTCGTCGAGCGTCTGCTGTGGTGATTCGGTCACCCACCGCACGGTAGGCAGGCGGGTCAAGCGGGCCGTCGGTCGTCACTCTCCGTAAACAGGGTGGGTGGCCTGCGGATTGACCCGCCTCCGTGGTCCCGCCGTCGGCGTCGGCACGCTAATGTGCGCAGCGGACCTTCGCCGGAGGAAGGACGACAATGCTCATATCACGCGCCTCGCGGGCAGCCACCCTGGCCGCCTGCGCGACGTTCCTGCTCGCCACCAGCGCCTGCGGGACCGACCAGCCCGAAGAGGCGACCACCCACCAGGTGCGCCTGTACGGTACCGACGGCAACATGTTCAACTCGTACCCTGCCGAGTTGAAGGAGCGCGCCGCCCTGGTCGACGGCATGAAGGGCACCACGCCGCTGACACCCCTGCCTGAGGACTTCAAGAGCCGGCTACGGTCCGTCGACCCGAAGCTGACCGACTACCTCTACTCCGCCGAGACGTACGACGCGGTCGTGATCAGCGCGATCGCCGCGCAGTTGGCCGGCAGCACGGACCCGGCCGCGATCGCCAAGCAGATCGTCGGTGTGACCAACAACGGCCAGCGCTGCGAGACCGCGGCGGCCTGCCTGGCACTGGCCCGCGACGGGCAGGACGTGGAGTACCGCAGCGTGTCGCTGACCCGGGCGGGGTTCACCGACGCCGGCGAGCCCGCCACCGCCAGCTACGCCACCCTGCACTTCGACGGGCAGCAGCTCAACGACGGCAAGACGGAGTTCGTCGGTGCCGGCGACGAGTCGGCGGCGAGCACCAAGACGCCACCGAAGCCGAAGAAGCAGCGCCCGGGCCGGTCCGCCCCCGACGCCCCGCTGGTCCTGGGCGGCCTGCTGCCGCAGACCGGCGACCTGGCCCTGGCGTACCCGCCGATGTCGGCCGGCGCCGCGCTCGCGATCCGGGAGATCAACGCCGCCGGTGGGGTGCTCGGCGAGGCGGTGGTCTGGAACCCCGGCGACGACGGCACCAACCCGGCGGTCGCCAAGGCCACCGTGGCGAAGCACGTCGAGGCGGGCGTGCACGTCATCATCGGCGCCGGCGCGTCCGGCATCTCCCGGGCGGTGCTGCCCGACGTGGTCAGCGCGGGCCGGGTGCTGTTCTCCCCGTCGAACACCGACGCCGGCCTCAGCGCGGTGGAGGACAACGGCCTCTACTTCCGCACCGCGCCGCCGGACAGCCTGCAGGGGCGGGCGCTGGCCGACGTGATCCTCCGCGACGGGCCCCGCAAGATCGCGCTGGTCGCCCGGAAGGACTCCTACGGCGAGGGCCTGCAGGGCTACGTCCGCACCGAACTGGAGCGGGCCGGCTTCGGCGGGGACCGGGTGAAGCTGCTCACCTACGAGCCGCCGGAGGACGCCAAGGCCAACCCGGTGGACTTCACCGCTGGCGCCAAGGAGATCAAGGACTTCGACGCGGACGCCGTACTGATCATCGGCTTCGCGGAGTCGGCGCAGGTGATCCGGGCGCTGGCGGACGCCGGCATGGAGATCCGGCACTGAGTCGCTGACCCGAGCAGAACGGCCGCACCGGCGGATCCGGTGCGGCCGTCGCCGTTCAGGAGCCAGGGCGGCGCCGCTGGAGGAACTCGGTCATCCGCCGGTGCTTCTCCTCGTCCTCGAAGAGCACGGCCTGGCTGACCAGGTCGAGGTGCGGGTGGGCGGCGGCCGGCGCGTCGACGGCGAGCTTGGTCAGCCGCAGCGCCAGGGCGGAGCCCTTCGCCATCTCGTCCAGCAGGCCGTGGGCCGCCGCCAGCAGTTCGCCGGGCTCGGCCACCACCCGGTTGACCAGGCCGATCCGCAGCGCCTCCGCGGCGTTCACCCGGCGGCCGGTGAAGAGCAGTTCCTTGGCCCGCGCCTCGCCGACCAGCGCCGGCAACCGATGGGTGGCGCCGGCCCCGGCCAGGATGCCGAGCCGCACCTCCGGCTGGCCGAAGACCGCCCGGTCCGTGCAGACCCGCAGGTCACAGGCGTACGCCAACTCGGCGCCCCCGCCTAGCGCCGGACCGTCCAACGCCGCGACGGTGGGCATCGGCAGCGCCCGGATCCGGGCGAAGGCCGCCGAGTTGATCGCCGCGAGGGCGTCCAGCCGGCCCCGTTCCCGCAACTGGCCGATGTCTGCCCCGCCCGCGAAGATGCCGTCGGTCCCGCCGGTGAGCAGCAGCAGCCGGGGGCGCGCCTCCAGCTCGGCGCAGACCCGGTGCAGCTCCGCGATCAGGTCGGCGTCGATGGCGTTGCGCTTCTCCGGCCGGTCCAGGGTGACCACCAGGCGGTCCGGGTGCTCCTCGACGCGCAGCCCGCTCACCGGCTCCCCCCGCCAGTCAGCTCGGTGACGTCGGCCTCGCCGACCCGCACGCCGTCCGCCCAGCGGTAGAAGCCCTGCCCGGACTTCCGGCCCAGCCGCCCGGCGGCCACCAGATCCTCCAGCAGCCGCGGCGGCGCGAACCGATCCCCGTACGCGGCCTGAAGGGTGCGGGCGATGTCCAGCCGCACGTCCAAACCCACCAGGTCGGTCAGCTCCAGCGGGCCGACCGGGTGCCGATAGCCGAGCACCATCGCCTTGTCGATGTCGGCCGGCCCGGCCACCCCGTCGGCCACCATCCGGATCGCCTCCAGTCCGAGGGTGACCCCGAGCCGGGAGGTGGCGAAGCCGGGCATGTCGCGTACGACCACCGGGTCCTTGCCCAGCCGGCCGGCGAGCGCGACGGCCGCGGCGGTGGTCTCCCCGGCGGTGGCCGGGCCGACCACGACCTCCAGCAACGCCATCGCCCAGACCGGGTTGAAGAAGTGCAGCCCGAGGAAGCGCTCCGGATGCGCCAGCCCCTCGGCCAGCTCGGCGATGGGGATGCTGGAGGTGTTGCTGGCCAGCAGTGCGGGCCGCAGCGTCTCGGCGTCGCGCAGCACCGCCCGCTTGAGACCCAACCGCTCGGGTACGGCCTCCACCACCACGTCCGGCTCCTCGGCGACCTCGGCGAGCGCGGTCCGCAGCGTCACCCGTGCCCGGTTCGCCGCGGCCTGGTCGGCGGTCAGCTTCCCGCGCCGCACCGCCGTGTCCCACAGCTCGGCCAGCCGGTCCACGGCCGCCGCGCCGCGCGCCGGATCCACCTCGACCAGCTCCACGGCGTGGTCCGCTCCGGCCGCCACGTAGGCGATGCCGAGTCCCATCGTGCCGGCCCCGACGACGACAAAGCGGTCGCTCATGACGCCTCCCTGCCTGCGGCGGCGCCACGGGGTTGTCCCGTGCCCCTCCGCCCGCTCCACTCGCTCATGGGCCGACCCTATGCAGCGACGATCTCCCGGCCGTGCGTGGGGGCGGAGCGGATCGGGTCTTCAGGTCTGAGTCCGTCCATCGCGACCCCGACCGCCGCCGGCCGTACCGGGTCCGCGGCGAGGTCCAGTTTGGTGTCGAGGGTGGAAGCCGCCCGGGTCACCCGGCCAGTCGCAGCGTGGCCAGGTAGTACGGCGCGTCCCGGTCGTCCACGTCCGTCAGTCGCCAGGCGGTTCCCCGGATCAGCCCGGCCAGCTCGTCCGGCGAGCAGACCAGATAGTCGAACCACTCGGTGCCCAGGTCCCGGTAGCGCAGCCGGAGCCGCAGCTGCCCGCCGAGGCGGCCCTGGCGCCGGTTGCGCTCGTGGTAGCCGGTGTGCACCGGGTCGCGGGTTCCGTACGGGTCGGTGCCGTGCGCGATGATCTGCGCGCCGGGCCGGGCCAGTGCGGCGAGCGCGGCCAGCAGGGCGGGGGCCCGCTCCCGCCCTTCCAGCAGGCCGAGGTTGTTGCCGAGCAGCAGGAAGGTGTCGTAGCGGCGCCCGTCCGCGACGTGGCCGTCCACGGTGCCGTGCACCAGGTCGCGGACCCCGCGGCGGTGGCAGACGGCCAGCGCCCCGGCCGAGGTGTCCAGCCCGGTCACCGGGACGCCGCGGTCCTGGAGCAGCAGCGCGATCCGGCCCGCCCCGACGCCGACGTCCAGGGTGGCCCCCCGCACCCGGTCCACCGCCCGGTGGTCGTACGGCTGCCAGTCCGCCGGCCCGTCCAGGTAGTGCGCGGCCGGCGCGCCGTTGACCAGGCCGTCGTCCCGCTCGATGATCTCGATGACCGGCCGGGGCAGCCGACCGCCGGCCAGCGGCCGGGGGCCGACCCCGGTGGCCACGGCGAACGCGTCGCGCAGCATCTCCCCGAACACGTCACCGATCTGTGGCTGTCCCGTCACGGCCTTCACGCTATCCGGGCGGTCAGTCGGCCGCACCGGTCGTATCCTGGCGGCGTGGCCATGCTGGACCGCCTGGCGGCGGAGAAGTACATCCTGCTGACGACCTTCCGCAGGGACGGTCGGGCGGTGCCGACGCCGGTCTGGGCGGTCCGCGACGGCGACGCGCTGGCGGTGTGGTCGGCGGCGGACTCCGGCAAGGTGAAACGGATCCGGCGCAGCGGGGAGGTCACGGTGGCACCGTGCGACGTCCGGGGCCGGCCGCACGGCCCGGCGGTGCCGGCGCACGCGACGCTCTGCGACCCCGCCGGCACCCGCCGGGTACGCGACCTGATCAAGCGGAAGTACCGGCTGATCGGCCGGCTCAGCCTGCTCGGCAGCCGGCTGCGCCGGGGCGAGGGCGGCACCGTCGGTATCCGGGTCACGCTCGCCTGAGGCGGGCGGATCCCGGGTACGACGAAGGGCGGCGGATCGACGTCCGCCGCCCTTCGCACAGTTCGTCTGGCGCTTCTCGGCCGGTCAGTCCCCCTGGCGCTGCTGGGGGATCTGTCCCTGCAGCAGGGCCCTAACCTCCGACTCGCGGTACCGACGGTGGCCGCCAAGGGTACGGATGGCGCTGAGCTTGCCCGCCTTGGCCCATCGGGTCACCGTCTTCGGGTCGACACGGAACATCGACGCCACCTCGGCCGGCGTGAGTAGCGGCTCTGGTTCGTGCGTTCGCGATGCCATCGGTCACTCCTCCACATGTATAGACATCGGCCGGGGTCCCGCCGGCCGACGCGTCTCCCATGGTCCGGCTAGTCCCCGATGTCCGACATGGGCCGAACGGCCGAACGTCCCTAGACGGACGGATGAACCATGCCCGATTTATGCGACTTTTATGTGGCAGAAACCGCCTTATTCGGACTCATGATCACGGTTCGTGATGCGCTAACTACGAGGGAACCTCGCCTTGGGAGCGCTCCCTGGGCGATTTGAGTCAGTTGCACCGCTCCAGCAACTGCACCGCGCGCCAACGCGCGACCAGCTTGTCGTACGCCGCCGACGCCTCCTCGGCCTCGCCCCGGGAGAGCCCGGCCAGGCCGGTCGCGACCAGCTCGGGCGAGTCGTCCGCGGCCAACGTCTCGTCCGACAGCAGCTCGACCAGGCCGCCGTAGTCCAGCTCCACCACCGACCGCGGGTGGAACTCCTCCAGCCAGCGGGCCGCCTCTTCGACCGCCTCGGTGATCGGCGCCTCGCCGACCGACTTACGCAGCACCGCCAGGGCCCGCGACGAGCGGCGCCGGGCCTTGGAGATCTCCGTCCGGTAGCGCAGCGCCCGCCGTCCCGGCCGGGTGACGTGGTGCCGCTCCGCCGCGTCGAAGAGGACGAACCAGCGCAGCGGCACGCCCCAGGTGGCGATCTGCTCGTGCAGCCGGGGCACGCCGTGCTCCAGCACCCGTGCCCCGCTGCGCCAGTCCTCCACCACCGCCTTGGCCTGCCCGGCGAGCACCGGCGGGACGAACGCGTCGGCCAGCACCGGCGGCACCCCGTCGCGGGCGCTCAACGCCGCCTCCGCCACCCGGATGCGCAGGTTCCACGGGCAGACCAACAGCGTCTCGTCGGTCTCCAGCACGTACGCCTCGTCCGGCAGGTCGGGCAGCCGGGTCCAGCCGGCGCCGAGCGCCTCGATCACCGACGTCCGCTGCCGGCCGGGCCCCTCCACCGGGGCCACCGCGCGTCCCTGCTCGACGTAGCGCCGCCAGTACGACTGGCGGTCCCGGTCGAAGGCGGTCAACGGCTCGTACACGCGCAGGTATGAAGCGAAGAGCGACGGCACGGCGCGATCCTCCCACGAACGGGAGCCGGGCCGCCGCCGGCACCGCGATCACGCGCGCCGTGGGCGACCGGCCGGCGCGGGCCGATACTAGGCTCAGCGGCACCGGCACCATCCCGCCGGCGTCCCACAGGTCCACGTCCCACAAGGACGCACCCCCACACAGGAGCAAGTCATGGGCGTATTCGCCAGCACCGACGACCCGGAATCGACCGGTCATGAACAGGTCGTGTTCTGCCAGGACAAGCAGACCGGCCTGAAGGCGATCATCGGCATCTACTCCACCGCGCTCGGCCCGGCGCTCGGTGGCACCCGGTTCTACCCGTACGCGAGCGAGGAGGCGGCCCTCGCCGACGTGCTCGACCTGTCCCGCGGCATGGCGTACAAGAACGCCCTGGCCGGTCTGGACCTCGGCGGCGGCAAGGCGGTCATCTGGGGTAACCCCGAGCAGATCAAGAGCGAGGCGCTGCTGCGCGCCTACGGCCGCTTCGTGGAGTCGCTGGCCGGGCGCTACTACACCGCCTGCGATGTCGGCACCTACGTCGCGGACATGGACGTGGTCGCCCGCGAGACGCGGTACGTCACCGGCCGCAGCGTCGAGCACGGCGGCGCCGGTGACTCCTCGATCCTCACCGCCTGGGGCGTGTACCAGGGCATGCGGGCCGCCGCCGGGCACGTCTGGGGCGTCCCGACGCTGCACGGGAAGCGGGTCGGCGTGGCCGGCCTGGGCAAGGTCGGCAAGTACCTCGTCGGCCACCTGCTCGACGACGGCGCCGAGGTGGTCGCGACCGACGTCAACCCGCGGGCCCTGGAGTGGGCGCGCACCACTCATCCGCAGATCGCGCTGGTCGACGACGCCTCCGCGCTGGTCGCCGCCGACATCGACGTGTACGCCCCCTGCGCGCTGGGCGGCGCGCTGAACGACGACACCGTGCCGGCGCTGCGCGCGAAGGTGGTGGCCGGCGCGGCCAACAACCAACTCGCCCACCCGGGCATCGAGAAGCTGCTCGCCGACCGGGGCATCCTCTACGCCCCCGACTACGTGGTGAATGCCGGTGGGGTGATCCAGGTGGCGGACGAGATCGAGGGCTTCAACTTCGAGCGGGCCAAGCTTCGGGCCACCCGAATCTACGACACCACCCGGGAGATCCTCCGGCTCGCCGACGCCGAGGGAGTGCCGCCGGCGGTGGCGGCGGACCGGCTGGCCGAGCGGCGGATGGCCGAGGTCGGCCGGCTGCGTGCGATCCACCTGCGATGAAGCTCACCCCGGGGGCGGAGCCGCCGCTTCCGCCCCCGGGCCACCCGGCGCACGGTACGCCGTTAAGCTGGAGATGGGGCAGATTGGTGGAGCTTTGTCCGGTGTCACGGGCACACCCGGGTTCACTCCTTACCGGGGGTACAATGAGTGACGACTGGCTCACCGCGACGCGCAGAGCCGGTTCACGGTAACCCGAGGTGCCGAACCAGGGCATCCCCATGTACCGTAAGAGCCACGAGAGATGCCTGACGTCATCGGGGCCCGCCTTCGGGCTGCCCCGCATTCTGTGCGAGGGGGTCGAGCCATGGGGCGCGGCCGTGCTAAGGCCAAGCAGACAAAGGTGGCCCGGGAGTTGAAGTACCACTCCCCGAACACCGACCTCGCCGCCTTGCAGCGAGAACTCGGCGGCAGCGGCAAGTCGGACCGCGACTTCGACGACGACTACAAAGAGTATGTCGACGACGATGACGAGGACCACGCGGACGATGACCCGGATTCCTGGGTCCGTCCGACCCGCTGACCCCCGGTCACATCTGAGCACGCGGTAAGCCCCGCGTGCTCACGCATGTGCCCGGCTGGGAGCGGCCCACCGACCGACGATCAAGGACCTGCCCCGCCGGACACCCTCCGGCGGCCCCGGCAGGTCCTTGATCTCGGACGCTCAGCGCGGCCGATTGTTCCAGTTGTAGAACGTCGGGATGTTCTCGAAGTGGTTCCAGGCGCAGACCGCACTGGCCCCGTCACCACCTCCCACCACCTCCGCCCGCAGCCGGCGCGCGTCCTCGGCCTCCCGGAGCAGCGCGGTCAGCCCGGGGGCGGCCTCCCGCACCCGATCGGCGACCGCGTCCGGGGCGGCGACCGCCACGCGCTCAGGCGGCCGGTGACTGGTGGTCTCGGGCATGCTCCAACACTCCCTCAAGTAAGTGGATCTTGCTGTTGCGGCAGTGCGCGGTCTCCGTACCGTCAAAACGCCCCAGCTCGAAGTAACGGTTGGCCGCGTGGCCACCGCCGCAGAAGCCGAAGTAGGGGCAGGAGGCCCGGCACGCCTCGACGCCGGCGAGGAACTCCCCGACCCACGGCGTGCGTTCCGCGCCGGCCAGGATCTCGGCCAGCGGGGTGACCAGCACGTTGCCGCTGCTGAAGTCGCCGTACCGGACGTCGGTGAAGCCGGCCAACTCGGGCGAGAGCACGGTCACCGAGCCGTCGTGGCCGACGGTCGGGATCGGGTCCAGCCGCCGGGGCAGCAGGCCGTCGGCGGTACCCTCCAGCACCGCCCCGGCGTACCGCAGCGACCACTCGACCTCGCGCAGGTGGATCCGGGGCTCCCGGCGCCAGGCCGCCACCAGTTCCGCCCAGAAGGCGGTCACCGCCCGGGCGTCGTGCGAGTTGTCGCGGGTGTTGACTCCCTCGGTCTCCTCGATGTTGATGCCGAGCACGTCGCAGCCAAGGTCGAGGAAGTAGTCGTACAGCTCGGTGGCCAGGCCCGGCTCCGGGTAACTCACCACCGCCAGGGCCGAGAACGGCAGCCCGTGTCGGCGCAGCGCCGCGACGCCGCGCAGGATGCGGTCGTACGCCGGCCGGCCCGCCCTGGTGACCCGGTCGCCGTTGCGCTCCCGCGGCCCGTCCACGCTGACGCTCACCCGCACTCCGTGCTCGGCGAAGAACGCGCACCAGGCGTCGTCGATCAGCGTGGCGTTGGTCTGCACATGGTGCTCGACCTCGGGGCCGAAGGGCGCCAGCAGCGCGGCCAGGTGCTCCCGGCCGGCCGCGAGGGGCTCGCCGCCATGCCACACCACGGAAAACCGGCCGGCCGCCGCCCACCGGTTCACCGAGGCGGCCACCGCCTCGGCCACCGGCACCGGCATCCGCCGGTCGGCCGCGCGAAACGGCAGGTAGCAGTACGCGCAGTCCAGGTTGCAGAGGGTGGTGGGCTGCATGACGACGTACGACGGAACGGTGGCCAAGCCACGCATTCCGCTGAACAGCTGTCCCCGAGCAGCCATCGCCCTCCTCCGCAGCGCTGAGGGTGCCCTTCAGGCTAGGCGGCGACGGCCACTCGGGTGAAGCCCTGATCAGGTGCCCGTACGATCACCGGAGAGTGATCAACCCCGGGTGTGCTGGCCAATCATCTGCACGTTGCCGGAGCCCTCGATGATCTCGCCGGCCTGCCAGGCGTCGACGCCGCGCCCGGTCAGGGTCGCCAGCGCGCGGTCGGCGTCCTCCGCGGACACGATCGCGAACATCCCGACGCCCATGTTGAAGGTCGCCTCCATCTCCACGTCCTCGATCCGGCCCTTGGACTGGATCAGGTCGAAGACCGGCTGCGGCTTCCAGGTGGAACGGTTGACCACCGCGTCGACGTGCTCGGGCAGAATCCGGACCAGGTTGCCGGGGATGCCGCCGCCGGTGACGTGGGCCAGCGCCCGCACCTCGGCCTCGGCGATCAGCTTGAGGCAGTCCTGCGCGTAGATCTTGGTCGGGGTGAGCAGTTCCTCGCCGAGGGTCCGCTGCCGGCCGAAGTCGTCGATGACGACGTCCAGGCGCATCCGGCCGGCGCCCAGCAGCACGTGGCGGACCAGGGAGTAGCCGTTGGAGTGCAGGCCGGAGGAGCGCATGGCGATCACCACGTCGCCCACCTCGACCCGCTCCGAGCTCAGGATCTCGCTCTCCTCCACCACGCCCACGCCGGTGGCGGAGATGTCGTACTCGTCCGGTCGGAGCACGCCCGGGTGCTCCGCGGTCTCCCCGCCGAGCAGCGCGCAGCCGGCGTACCGGCAGCCGTCGGCGATGCCGGCGCCGATCTCGGCGACCTTGTCCGGCACGACCTCGCCGGTGGCGATGTAGTCGAGCAGGAACAGCGGCTCCGCGCCGCAGGCGACCAGGTCGTCGACGACCATCGCGACCAGGTCGATGCCGACCGTGTCGTGGATGTCCATCTGCTGGGCGATCACCAGCTTGGTGCCCACGCCGTCCGTGGAGGAGGCGAGGATCGGGTTCTGGTACTTCCCGGTGTCCAGCCGGAACAGGCCGGCGAAGCCACCCAGGTCGCCCATCACCTCCGGCCGCCGGGTCTGGCGCACCTTGGACTTCAGCAGCTCGACCGCGCGGTCGCCCGCCTCAATCGACACGCCGGCGTCCGCGTACGAGACCGAGCGTTTGCGCGCCGGACGGCCGGTGCCGGCCGTCCAGGGCTGGCGGTCGCCGCCAGCGCCGGTCGGGCTGCTTCCTGCGCCGCTGCGCTCGGACACGTGCGTCACGGTTCTCCCCTTTGTGGTTCTGGCGCCGCACCGGCGGTGACCGGCCGCGCCCGGCGGTGCTACGGGCGGTGTGAGGTTGCGCCGCCCGGAGTGGCGACGAGCGGAAGGGCGGTGCGGTCCGGGGTGGCGGGCGGCATGTTGGCCACCCGTCGTCCCACCCCTTCGAGCACGTGCTTGCCGATCAGGTTGTCGGCAGGCAGCTCGATCGGGTACTCCCCATCGAAGCACGCGCGGCACAGCCGGGTCTTCGGCTGCTCGGTCGCGGCGATCAGGCCGGGCAGCGAGACGTAGCCCAGCGTGTCGGCGCCGATCGAACGCCGGATGCCGTCGTTGTCCAGCCCGTTGGCCAGCAACTCGGCGCGGGTGGCGAAGTCGATGCCGTAGAAGCACGGCCACCTGACCGGCGGGGAGGAGATGCGGACGTGCACCTCCAGCGCGCCGGCCTCGCGCAGCATCCGGACGATGGCCCGCTGGGTGTTGCCGCGCACGATCGAGTCGTCGACCACCACCAGCCGCTTGCCCCGGACGTTCTCCCGCAGCGGGTTGAGCTTCAGCCGGATGCCGAGCTGGCGGAGGGTCTGCGACGGCTGGATAAAGGTGCGCCCGACGTACGGGTTCTTCATCAGGCCCGCGCCGTAGGTGATCCCCGACTCCGCGGCGTACCCGATCGCGGCGGGCGTGCCCGACTCGGGCACCGGGATCACCAGATCGGCCTCGACCGGGTGCTCCTTGGCCAACTGCCGGCCGATCTGCACCCGGGCGGCGTGCACGTTACGGCCGGCGATGGTGGCGTCCGGGCGGGCGATGTAGACGTACTCGAAGAGGCAGCCCTTCGGCTCCGGCACCGCGAAGCGGGTCGACCGGAGCCCGTCCTCGTCGATGGCGATCAGCTCGCCGGGCTCCACCTCGCGGACCACGCTCGCACCGACGATGTCCAGCGCGGCGGTCTCGCTCGCGACCACCCAGCCGCGCTCCAGCCGGCCCAGCACCAGCGGACGGACCCCGTGCGGGTCGCGGGCCGCGTAGAGCGTCGACTCGTCCATGAACACGAAGCTGAACGCACCGCGCAGCCGCGGCAGCACCTCCAGGGCGGCCGCCTCGACGGAGAGGTCGGGGCGACTGGCCAGCAGCATGGTCACCAGGGAGGTGTCGTTGGTCGAGCCGTCGGCGACGAGCCCGCGCTCGACGACCTCGCGCTGGAGCTCCGCCGGGTTGACCAGGTTGCCGTTGTGGGCCAGCGCGATGGTAATGCCGGAGCTGGTCGACCGGATGGTCGGCTGGGCATTCTCCCAGGTCGAGCCGCCGGTGGTGGAGTAGCGGGCGTGCCCGATCGCGACGTGGCCGCGGAGGCTGGCCAGGGTCGGCTCGTCGAAGACCTGGGCGACCAGGCCGAGATCCTTGTAGACCACCACGCCGGAGCCGTCGCTGACCGCGATGCCCGCCGCCTCCTGGCCGCGGTGCTGTAGGGCGTAAAGCCCGAAGTAGGTCAGATTGGCGACCTCCTCCCCCGGAGCCCAGACGCCGAAGACGCCACAGGCGTCCTGGGGGCCGGGTCGTTGGGGATCAAGGTCGTGGCTCAGCCGGCCATCGCCTCGGGGCACCTGCCGCTCCCTCATGCTGGTCTGGACCGGCCGGGCGGATCACGGGGGCGATCCGTACCACTCGACCGGGACCACTGTCGTCGCCTGACAGTGTACGCGAATCAGTGTCGATACAGAAAGTCACGATACGGCTGCGAGATGTAGTTGATCGGTCGGCGTACTCGCAGCTAGAGGGGCAGGTACTCACCGAGATCCGCCCGGACTCCGCTCACCCGCACGCGACCCTCGGTTACCGCCTCCGCCCAGTCGAGCCGCCCGGTGGCCACCGCCAACCAGGTCACCGGATCCGTCTCGACCACGTTCGGTGGCGTACCGCGGGTGTGTCGGGGACCAGGAACGCACTGAACTGCACCGTAAGGTGGGACACGCACCTCCACCGATCGGCCGGGGGCGCGCTCCGCGAGGGCGGTCAAGAGGGTACGGACCGCATCTCGGAGGACCGGTCGGTCGGGCGTACGCCCCTCGTCGAGCGCCGACAACGCCGCCGTGACCACGGCGGACTTAATGTGCGGAGAGGACACGACGGGACGATACGACCCGAGCACACGGCGCCTCACGCTGGCCCTGGGTCGCGCTGATCCGGTCAGACAAGGCATAGTTGCCGACGGCGTATTCGTACCGTGATGATCCCCGGCCCGGCGCCCGCCGGCCGAGGGAAGTCAGTCCGGAAGGCGGTGGACGTGTCAACACACCGACGTGCCTGGAAGCAGCGGGCCGGTGTGGTCGTGGCGCTGGTTGTCGGCGCCCTGCTCGCCGTCCCCGCCACACCAGCCCTCGCCGCCCCGAGCGTCAACAACGTCTCGGCCTCGCCGAGTTCCGTCGAGGCGGGCAAGACCACCACGGTCAGCTACTCGCTCGACTTCGAAGACGATGCCGAGCCCGCCGACGTCACGGTCAGCTCGAACAACTCGAAGCTGAGCTGTGTCGACGGGTGCAGCCGCAGCCGGGTCAACGCCGACGGCAACTTCCAGGCGACCTTCCGGCTGGCCGCCGACGCGTCGAACGGCTCGGCCACCATCACCGTCAAGGCGGCCGACTCGAACGGCGGCGTGCTGAGGGACGAGAAGCAGGCCCAGACGACTGTCACGCTCGTCGCGAAGCCGGCGGCCCCGCAGACCGTCCGCTCGGTGTCCGGCAAGGTCGTCGTCCAGGCCAGCGGTGAGTCGGTGCCGAACGCCGTGGTCATCCTCCAGGACGGCGCCGGCAAGAAGATCGACACGGTCAGCGACGGCAGCGGCAACTACCGCTTCACCGGCACCAGCGACAAGCCGATCGCGCCGGGCCGGCTCACCGTCGGCGCCAGCTTCGACGGCGTGGTGGCCACCAAGGGCTTCGACGCGAGCGCCGGGCAGAGCATCACCGGCCAGCGGCTCGCCCTGGCGCTGAAGACCGAGGTCACCCCGAGCCCCACCCCCTCGGCCAGCGAGGAGGCCGTGCCGACCGAGGAACCGACCGAGGAGGTCGCCGAGGAGACCGGCGAGGCGACGCCGGGCGCGGCGGCCAACGCCAGCAACGAGGACTCCGGGGGCTTCGGCTCCTGGCTGGTCATCCTGCTCGGCGGTCTGCTCGTCGCCGCGGGCGTCGGCACCATCGTGCTGCTCTGGATGCGCCGCAAGGAGGGCGCCGACGAGGCCGACGAGGACGCTCCGGCGGGCGCCGCGGCGGCTGGTGCCGTGCCGGCTCAGGGCGCGTACCGGGGCGCGGACGACCAGACCCGGGTGGTCAACCGGGTCGGCGCCGGCCCGGCCCCGACGATGGTCGGGGGTGCCGCGCTCAGCGATGCCCCGACGATGATGCACCGCCCGGTGGTCGACGACGTGCCGCCGGATCCGTACGGCGCCCCGCCGCAGCCGTACGGCGCGCCCGGCGCGCAGCAGGGCTGGGCCGGCAACGGCTACGGCGACGAGCCGGGCGGCTACGGCACCCCCCCGGCCTCCGGCGGCGGCTACGGCAGCCACGACTACGGTGCGCCGGCCGGTGCGGCGGGCGCCGCGGGCTACGGCGAGCGGTACGACGAGCCGACCGGCCGCTACACCGGCGACGCCACCCAGTACCCGGCTCCGGCGGACCCCTACGCCACCGGCGTCTACCAGCCCGAGGGACAGGGCTACGGCAGCCAGGGCGAACCCGCACCGTACGGCGGCCAGGGCGAACCCGCACCGTACGGCGGCCAGGGCGAACCCGCACCGTACGGCGGCCAGGGCGAACCCGCACCGTACGGCGGGCGGGGTGGGGAGCCGACCGGCGGCTACGACCGGCGGGGCGGCTACGGCCAGCCCGCCGGGTACGACGACCGCGGCTACGGGCAGGGCGGCTACGGCCAGGAACCTCCGCAACCGGGCGGCTACGGGCAGGAACCCCCGCAGCGGGGCGGTTACGGGCAGGAACCCCCGCAACCGGGCGGCTACGGCCAGGAACCCCCGCAGCGGGGCGGCTACGACCAGCCCGGTGGCTACGACCAGCCCGCCGGGTACGACCGCGGCTACGGGCAGGGCGGCTACGGCCAGGAACCCCCACAGCAGCGCGGCGGCTACGACCAGGGCGGCTACGGGCAGCAGGGCGGCTACGGCGACCCGGCGCAGGCCGGCCGCGGCCGGCCGGACGGCCCGGCGCAGCAGGACCGGGGTGGTCGCCGACTGGACTGGCTGGACGACTGACGAACCGGCCCGGGCCGCACTCGCCGCCTCGGGCCCGTTGCGGCGACCACGTGCGGGGTTGTCCGGTAATTCCGGACAACCCCGCGCCGCTGTGGCCCTCCTCCGACGACGAGCCCGACGTGCCCCAGCGCCCGCCCGCTACCCGCGGTAGCCTTGCCCGCGCCGACCACGCCACGATCGGCTCGGCTTCCACATCCCGCGGGTGTCCCCGACCGCCCCGGGCACGCATGGGCGCACGCCCCGGTCCAACCCCGCCACCTACACCGGCGTGTGTGGGACACGTTCGCTCCGTCACCCCAGCGCGGGACGGGACCGAGGATTCCGGTCAGGCGGCGGAGAAGACGCCCTGACGAAGCACCGGGACCACGGTCGACACGCCCACCCGGACGGCGACCTCCACGTCCTCGGCGAAACCGCCCTCGACGAGTTCCCGGCCGGACACGCTGCCCCGGACCGCCGCCGGGAGGTCCGGGGTGCTGGCCAGGGCGGCGAGCGCCACCGCCGCCTCGACGGAGAGACCGCCGGGCACCCCGGAGAGGGCGTCCAGGACGCTGGCCGCCCCGAGCTGGTCCTCCACCGACGGGCGCAGCGACCCGTCCGGCCAGCGCTCGCCGGAGGCGATCACGCCGATCGGGGCGCCCGTCGAGCCGTACCCCTGGAGGCGCAGCCAGCGCCCGACGGCGCGGGCGTTGCGCAGGCAGGCCGCGACCACCGGCAGCCCGGTGGCGCTGGCGGCGGCGCTGATCGCCGAGCCGTTCGGCGAGGGCAGCACCAGGTCGGCGACAGCCGGTGCGGAGCTCAGCGCCGCCGGGGAGAGCGACCACGGGTGTTCCGGGGTGGTCCGCCGACGGCCCACCGCGGCGACCGCCCCGACCCGCCGCGCGTAGTCGGCCGCCTGCTCGCCCCACGGGAACGGGTGCACCCGCATGCCGCGCGCCACCGCGACCTCCACGGCGGTGGTGAACGACAGCACGTCCACCACCACCAGCACCGCGCAGACCCGGCCGAGCTCGGCCGCCCCCGCCAGCCCCCAGTCGAACCGGGCGCCGGCGCCGGGCTGGGCATGAACGGCGGCGGCCAACGCCTCAGCGCTGATCGGAGGCGGCGGGCTGGCCGGTTTCACCGGAGTCGCGGTCGGACGCCTCGCCCGACCCGGTGGGCCCGGCGGCCTCGCCGGACGCATCCGGCCGGGCAGCCCCGGCCGACGCGGTGGAGGTGACCTTGGCGGGGGCAGGCGGCTCGGTGGCCACGGCGGGAGCCGCCGCCTCCCCGGTCGCCTGCGCCACCGGCACCGCCTCGACGGCGCCGGCCTCACCGGCGGCCGGGGCCGGCACGTCGACGACCTCGGCACCACCGAAGAGACGCGGCAGGGTCGCGCTGTGCGCGGCGTGCAGCTCGTCCAGGCCGATCCGGAACTGGCCGTGCACCTCCAGTGCGCCGCCCGCGGGATCGGTCACACCGATCAGCTCGAACGGCACCCCGCGCTCGGCGCACAGCGCGGCGAACGCCTTCTCGTGGCCGCGCGGCACCGAGACCAGCACCCGCCCGGCGGACTCGCTGAACAGGTAGACGAACGGCATGGAGCCGCCGGCGAACCGCTCCGGCACGGCGATCCGGGCGCCCACGCCGCGCCGCAGGCAGGACTCGACCAGGGTCTGCGCCAGACCGCCGTCGGACAGGTCGTGCGCCGAGCTGAGGTGCCCGACCCGGGCGGCCTCCGCCATCAGCTCGCCCAGCGCCTTCTCGCCGGCCAGGTCGACCTGCGGGGGAACGCCACCGAGGTGCTCGTGGGTGACCCAGGCCCACTCGGAGCCGGAGAGTTCCACGTGCGTCTCGCCCAGCAGGTACAGCTGGTCGTGGTCGCCACCGGAGCGCGGCACGAAGCCCATCGGCACCCGTTCGGCCACGTCGTCGAGCACACCGAGCACGCCGACCACCGGCGTCGGGTGGATCGCCGCCGCCCCGGTCTGGTTGTAGAAGCTGACGTTGCCGCCGGTCACCGGGATGCCCAGCTCGGCGCAGCCGTCGGCCAGGCCGCGGACGGCCTCGGCGAACTGCCACATCACGCCCGGGTCCTCCGGAGAGCCGAAGTTGAGGCAGTTGGTGACCGCGATCGGCTTCGCGCCGGTCGCCGCCACGTTCCGGTACGCCTCGGCCAGCGCGAGCTTGGTGCCGTGGTACGGGTCGAGGCGCGCGTACCGGCCATTGCCGTCGACCGACAGCGCCACGCCCAGGCCGGTCCGCTCGTCGATCCGGATCACGCCGGCGTCCTCCGGCTGGGCGAGCACCGTGTTGCCCAGCACGTACCGGTCGTACTGCTCGGTGACCCAGGTCTTGTCGGCCAGGTTCGGCGAGGCGATCATGCGCAGCACGGTCTCGCGCAGCGCCTCCGGGTCGGCCGGCCGGGGCAGCGTCTCGGCCCGGTCGGCCTGGAGCAGGATCAGGTCGGCCGGCTCGCGCATCGGGCGGGCGTAGACCGGCCCGTCGTCGACGAGCGAGCCCGGCGGCACGTCGACCACCAGCTGATCGCGCCAGGTGATCAGCAGCCGGCCCGGACGGCCGTCCGGCTCCGGCGGGGTGACCTCGCCGATGGCGGTGGCGAGCACGCCCCACTTCTCGGCGGTCTTGAGCACCGCGTCGAGCTTGTCCGGCTCGACGACCAGCAGCATCCGCTCCTGCGACTCGCTGGCCAGGATCTCGTGCGGCTCCATCGAGGGCTCGCGCAGCGGCACCCGCTCCAGCCAGACCCGCATGCCGGTGCCGGCCGCGGCGGCGGTCTCGGTGAGCGCGCAGGTCAGCCCGGCGCCGCCGAGATCCTGGATGCCGACGACGAGCTGGCCGTCGTAGAGCTCCAGGCACGCCTCGATCAGCAGCTTCTCGGTGAACGGATCGCCGACCTGCACCGACGGGCGGCGCTGCTCGCTGCCCTCGTCAAAGGTGGCGCTGGCCAGCACCGACACGCCGCCGATGCCGTCACGGCCGGTCTTGGCGCCCATCAGCACCACGACGTTGCCCGGGCCGGCAGCGGCCTTGTTCTGCAGGCGGTCTACCGGCAGCACGCCGAGGCAGAGCGCGTTGACCAGCGGGTTGCCCTGGTAGCAGGGGTCGAAGACCACCTCGCCGCCGATGTTGGGCAGGCCGAGGCAGTTGCCGTAGCCGCCGACGCCGGCAACCACCCCGGGCAGCACCCGGGCGGTGTCGGGGTGATCGGCGGCGCCGAAGCGCAGCGGGTCCATCACCGCGACCGGGCGGGCGCCCATCGCCAGGATGTCCCGGACGATGCCGCCGACGCCGGTGGCCGCGCCCTGGTACGGCTCGACGAAGCTCGGGTGGTTGTGCGACTCGACCTTGAAGGTGACCGCCAGCTCGTCGGAGACGCGTACCACGCCGGCGTTCTCGCCGATGCCGGCAAGCAGCCGGTCGCTCGGCGGGGCCTTCTCGCCGAACTGGCGCAGGTGCACCTTGCTCGACTTGTACGAGCAGTGCTCGCTCCACATGATCGAGTACATCGCCAGCTCGGCCTGGGTGGGCCGCCGGCCGAGGATGTGCCGGATCCGGTCGTACTCGTCGTCGCGGAGCCCGAGCTCGGCGTACGGCTGCAGCTCACCTGGGGTGCCCCCGGCGCGCGGCACGGTGTCCACGCCGTCGGCCCAGTCGGCGGCCGCCGGGTCGGCGTGCCGGACCGGCGCGGCCGGCGGCACGACGGCGGCCGGACGCGGCTCCACCGGCTGCGCCGGGGCGGCCGGGACGGCCTCCGGGGTCTCCCGTACCTCGTCCGGGTGGGTGGTCATGACCTCTCCTCGCTGCGCTCAAAGCCGCCCGTCGGGCGGGTGAGCCGACCGATGATGCCGCCGCGCACGGTCACGCCGGCGCCCCCACCAGGTGCTTGAGCACCGAGGTGAAGAAGCCGAGGCCGTCCAGGGAGGGGCCGGTGAGCGCCTCCACCGCGTGCTCGGGATGCGGCATGATGCCGACCACGTTGCCGGCGGAACTGGTGATCGCGGCGATGTCGCGCTGCGACCCGTTCGGGTTGCCGCCGACGTAGCGGGCGACCACCCGACCCTCGGCTTCGAGCTGGTCGAGCGTCGCGGGGTCGGCGACGTAGCAGCCCTCGCCGTTCTTGACCGGGATGAGCACCTCCTGGCCGGGCTGGAACGCGTTGGTCCAGGCGGTGCCGACCGACTCGATGCGCAGGATCTGGTCCCGGTTGCGGAAGTGCAGGTGCTGGTTGCGGGTGAGCGCCCCCGGCAGCAGGTGCGCCTCGCAGAGGATCTGGAAGCCGTTGCAGATGCCGAGCACCGGCAGGCCACCTCGGGCCGCGTCGACGATCGTCTCCATCACCGGGGCGAACCGGGCGATGGCGCCACAGCGCAGGTAGTCGCCGTAGGAGAAGCCGCCGGGCAGGACGACCGCGTCCACCCCGTGCAGCTCCGGGTCACCGTGCCAGAGGCGGACCGGCTCGGCGCCGGCGATCCGGACGGCCCGGGCCGCGTCCCCGTCGTCGAGCGAGCCGGGGAAGGTGACCACTCCGACCCGCGCGGTCACGGTCGCGCGCCCGCGGTCTCGTCGGCCTCGACCAGGCGGACGGTGAAGTCCTCGATGACCGGGTTGGCGAGCAGCTGGTCGGCGATCTCCCGGGCCCGGTCCAGGTCCGGTTCACCGGTGAACTCGATCTCGATCCGCCTGCCGATCCGGACCGAGGCGACGTCGCTGACGCCGAGCCGGGGCAGCGCGTTTGCGACGGCCTGGCCCTGCGGATCGAGGATCTCGGGCTTGAGCATGACGTCGACGACGACGCGAGGCACTGGGCACTCCTGACTGTGTACGCAGTTGGGTGCCGACCCACAACGGGCGAGCGCAGCCAGCCTACCTGGCAGGTAGCGCCTGGGCCGCACCGGCCGACCGCGGTTCAGGCAGTGATCGACATTATCGGTGCGGAGCCCGGGGGACCGATGCCGAGTCGTTGCGATCCCGATGCGCGTTCGTTGCCGGGCGACCCGTTTCGCCCGGTTCGGGCCACCCCGCTGGCGCTCCGCGCCGACGACCGCCCGGCGCGACCAATAACATCGATTAATTCCGATGGGGCTCTTGTGAACGACATCTCAGGGCCCTACCGTACATCGTCGGACGTCAATGAGAGTCCCCGGTCGGCGAGCCACCCCCGCCCGCCGACCGGCAGGCCGGACCCGGCTAACCCGGGTCCACCCGCAAAAGGAGCCCCCCACCATGCGCATCCGATCCCTGGTCGCGGTCGTCGCCACCGCCGCGGCCACCCTGCTCGGCGCCAGCTCCGGCGCCGTCGCCGCCCCGGCCGGGCCGCAGCCCATCATCGGCGGCGGCACCGTCTCGTCGGCACCGTGGGCCGCCGCGGTCTTCAGCAACGGCTCGTTCACCTGCTCCGGCACGATCATCGCGCCGGAGTGGGTGCTCACCGCCCGGCACTGCCTCGGCGGCTCGATGTCCGTCCGGGTCGGCAGCGTCTACCGCTCCTCCGGTGGGGTCACCCGGACCGTCAGCGCCACCTACGGCCGCTACGACCTGGCCCTGATGCGGCTGTCCAGCTCGGTGAGCACCTCGTACGTCACGCTGGCCACCAGCAACCCGCCGATCAACTCCACCAACACGATCTACGGCTGGGGCATGACCTGCTACAGCGGCTGCTCAGCCTCCAGCCAGCTCAAGACCGCCTCGGTCCGGGTCACCAGCAACAGCGCCACCGACGCGTACGGCGGCCAGGCGATCCGGAGCACCGAGATCACCGGCAACGCCTGGCGGGGCGACTCGGGCGGCCCGCAGTTCTACAACGGCCGGCAGGTCGGCGTCGCCTCCACCGCCGACGGAGTCAGCATCCAGAACTACGGCAGTGTCGCGTACAACCGGGCCTGGATCACCTCCGTGGCCGGTGTCTGACGGTCAGTGCCGTGCGCGGCGTGGATGGCCGGCCCCGCGCCGGCCGTCCGCGCCGCGTGGTTTTTCAGCATCCGATCAGGTGAACAACCCTCATCAACACCCCCGGCCGGCCCTGCCAGCATCAAAACCGTGCTGGTCGTGACGACGGAGCAACTACCCGGGTACGAGATCCGCCAAATCCTGGGCGAAGTGGTGTCATCGATGGCCAGGACCCGGAACCCCTACCGCGAGGGGGTCAAGAACCTGCGCGGTGGCGCGTACGACCCGATGGCGCCGGACAACCTCACCCGGTGGCGTACCGACTCGGTGGCCCGACTCGGCGAGGAGGCCCGCCGCCTCGGCGCGAACGCCGTGGTGGGGATGCGCTTCGACAGCCGCGACTGCGGCGAGATGTGGATGGAGATCTGCGCGTACGGCACAGCGGTGATCGTGGCGCCCAAGGTCCCCGACGTCATGCCCCCCGACCAGCCCCTGGTCGCCGCGGAGACCGCCCACGAGCCGGAGATCACCGAGGTCCCC
>NZ_POUB01000429.1 GCF_003236335.1 Micromonospora deserti | reverse complement strand
GGGCTGTGCGGGGTGGAGCCGGCCGGGTGGATCGGGCGGCGGGCGGGCGCCAGCGTCGCGCCGGGCTCCACGTACTCGGCCAGGCGGCGGGTCGCGCCGGCCGCGGCGCGGAGCCGGTCGGCCAGCCAGCTACGCGGGCGTCGGCGCGGCACCGCCGGTCTCCAGTTCCAGGCCCTCGTACCGCAGGGTCAGCGCGGCGATCGCGAGCTCCTGGCCGAGGGTGTTGAGGTGGGCGCCGCGCCAGTTCGTCGGCCAGGCGTTGATCAGGTTCCAGCGCAGCACCTCGGCGGTGCCGGCCGCGTCCAGCAGCACGATCGACACGTTGCGCCTGTTCACCGTGCCCCGGGCCACGGCGTGCACCCAGTCCCAGAGCTCCCGGGAGGCGGTGAGTCCGAAGTGCAGCGTCACCGGCCCGTACTCCACCTGGCCGGGCACCATCCGGATCCGGTCGTTGCCCTGCTCCCGGTACGGCACCGCCGGTATGGTCATCTCCAGGCCGCTGACCTCCGTGAAGTGGCCGTTGGTCACGCCGTTGACAAGCAGCTTGAAGTTGTACGCCCGGTACGGGTCGACCGGGGCGCCCGGCTGGGGGGCGGCCGTCGTGGGCATGTCAGCCTCCAATCGTCTCGGTCTCGGCGCCGCCGGCCCACTGGCTGAGCTTGAACACCACGAACTCGGCGGGCTTGACCACCGCGATACCGATGTGGGCGACGACCATGCCGGCGTCGCGGACGTCGGCCGGGTTGGTCTCCTCGTCGCACTTGACGAAGAACGCCTCCTCGGGCGTACGACCCAGCAACGCGCCGTCCCGCCAGACCCGGGTGAGGAAGGCGCCGATGTCGCGGCGGATCGACCGCCACAGGGTGAAGTCGTTCGGCTCGAAGACCATCCACCGGGTGCCGTTGGCGATCGCCTGCTCGATGGCGATGGAGAGCCGGCGGACGTTCAGGTAGCGCCACTCGCTGGCCTCGGCGGCGAGCGTACGGGCGCCCCAGACCCGGATGCCCTCACCGGCGAAGTAGCGGATCACGTTCACGCCCCTGGGGTTGAGCACGTCGTGCTCGGGCCGGGTGACCAGGTGCGCGAGGTCGACCGCGCCGCGTACCGGCTCGTTGGCCGGTGCCTTGTGCACCCCGCGCAGCGCGTCGGTGCGGGCCCAGATGCCGGCCATGTGCCCGCTCGGCGGGGTGAGCACCAGTTCCCCGCTGAGCGGGTCCCGCACCCGCAGCCAGGGGTAGTAGAACGCCCCGAAGTCGGACTGCCGCGGACGGTACGCCGCCTGCGCCTCACCGCCCCCCGCGCCGCCGGAGCCCCCCGCGCCGCCGGAGCCGCCGGAACCGCTCTCGGCCGGTTTCGGGGGTTTGCCGGTGCTCGGCGTGGCCACCCGGGTCAGCGCGGCGACGTCGTCGACGTCCGGGGCCGGGTCGCAGATCGCCACCATGGTGCGCGTCCGCTCGGCCATGCTCAGCAGCGCCTCGTGCGAGACCGGGTCGTGGAAGCCCGGGGCGGCCAGGATCGACACCTCGTCGACCGCCTCCAGCAGGTGCAGGCCGCCGCGTCGTTGCCCGGTGCCGGTGATCCCACCGCCCTCGCCGACGTTGACCACCCAGCACCGGGTGCCGCCATTGTCGAAAAAGCCGAAGACCGCCCTGGCCAGCGGGGTGCTCTCCAGGCGGTCCCCGTCGGCGTAGAGCCGCAGGAAGTCCGACCAGTTGTTGACCGCCTGCGCCCGGCCCAGGTGGGCGGTGCGGTCCGGGGTGACGCCGACGAAGGCGGCCGTGCTGGTGCCGACCGGTCCGATCGGGCGGGCACCGCTGGGCACCTCCTCGACGTAGATGCCGGGCGAGAAGTAGGTGGGCATCGGTCCTCCCGGTACGGATCGCGGGTCAGCGGGGCGGTGGTGCGCAGACGATGACGATGTCGGGTTCGGTCGGGTCGACCTGGGCGGTGAGCACCTGCCCCCGGCCGGTGAGCCGCAGCCGGACCGGCCCCGGACGGTGCGGGTCGCGCGGTACGCCGACCACCCGGAAGCGGCCGGCCGGGTCGGTGTGGGTGGCGTACGCCGTGCCGAGGACCTCGACCCGCATCGCCGCCAGCGGCTGTTGCTCGGGCCCGACCACCCGCCCGTCGAAGGCCAGCATCTCCAGTTGACGTAGCCGCAGCGGCCGCAGCACCGGGGGCGCCGGCGCGGCGGGGTGCGCGACCTGGGCCGGTACGTCGAGGAGCAGGGCCGGTCGGGGGCCGGTGCCGAACGCCGCCCACAGCGCTGGGTCACCGGCCTCTAGCACGACGGCGCGGTCCCCGCCGGCGGTCGCGGCGGCGAGCACCCGGTCCAGGCCGGGCAGTGCCGCCGGTCCGCCGGCGCAGAGCAGGTAACGCACCGTGAAGCGGTACGGCTCACGGCCGCCGCTGCCCCGGGTCTGCCGGGCGGGGCGCAGCTCCAGCGGCCAGAGCGTCAACCGGGCCGGGTCGTCGTCGGGCCGCGGCGGGCCGACCGGCACGGCTTCCCCCGCCGCCCCGGCCAGCCACGCCGCCACCTCGGCGGTGGCCGTCTCGATCGGGCCGCGCCCCGGCGTGGTCATCGCGGCGGCGTCCCCTGCACGCGGTAGGCGATGGCCTCGTTCCACACGTGCGGGTAGACGCCGATCTCGAAGTACCGGGTGAAGCGGTTGATCGGCGCGTTGGTGTGGTCGTGGTAGAGCAGCCAGACCGGGGCGATGGTGAACAGTACGTAGTTGGCGAGCACCAGCGGGATGTAGAGCGGCCCGAGGATGCGCGCCTGGAGGATGTGCACGTCCTCGTGCCGCTGGATGCCCGGCCCGGAGCCGGCGCAGACCGTGCCGATGGTGGTTGCGTACCGGGGAGAGACCCCTTCGACGACGTTGACCCGGCAGCTGTGCTGCGAGGTGGCCCGGTCCAGCGAGTGCCCGAACACCAGGTGGGCGGCGAGGTAGATCGCGCCGACCACGGTGTTGAGCAGGCTCCAGGTGTGGTCGACGATGAAGAGGAGGACTCCCTTCGGGTCGGGGCCGTAGACCCGGGCCGAGGCGATCGCCCAGCCGAAGACGCCGCCGACGAGCAGGCCGACGGCCGCGCCGACCAGCAGCCCGACGGTGCCGCCGGCGAGCTGGCCGTCGCCGAGGTGGCTGCCGTCCGCGCCGTCCGCGAGCACGTCGCCCGCGCCCTCGACCGTGTCCGCCGTGGCGAGCGGCCTCCCGCTGCGGACCTGGCGGCCCTCAACCGGGCTCAG
>NZ_POUB01000428.1 GCF_003236335.1 Micromonospora deserti | reverse complement strand
AGATGTGTATAATAGACAGGGAGAGCAGCGCGGTCGCCGCCAGCGCGGCGAGCACCCCGGCGGTCAGCCAGCCGGCGTCGCGCCACAGCGTCCGTACGGTGTAGCGGCCCAGCACCGCGGCCAGCGCGGCGAACGGCAGCACCACCAGCGCGACGGCCTTCACCGCCACCGCCAGCCCGAGCAGCGCCCCGGCGACGAGCAGCGGTCGCGGCCGGCCGGGGCAGCGGACCAGCACCAGCAGACCGAGCAGGAGAAGACCGAGCATCAGCGCGTCGTTGTGCGCGCCGGCCACCAGGTGCACGCCGACCAGCGGGCCGGCCAGCGCCAGCCAGGCCGCCCGGCGGGGCGGCACGCCGGCCGCGCGGGCCAGCCCCACCAGGCAGAGGGCGGCCAGCAGCACCCCCGCGACGGCGATCAGCCGCAGCGCCACCACCGCGCCGACCAGACCGCCGCCGACGGTCACCGCGAGCGCGGCGAGCAGCAGGAAGAACGGCCCGTACGGCGCCGGGGTGTCCCGCCAGATCGGCGCGACGGCGTCCACCCAGGGACACCCGGCCGCGGCCACGCCGGTGGCGTACGGGTCGACGCCGTGCGCGTACGCCCAGCCCTGGCAGGTGTAGGAGTAGACGTCCCGGCTGCCCGACGGGGCGGTGACCAGCAGCGGCAACGCCCACAGGCCGGCGGTCAGGTAGGCCCACCGGGTCGACGGCGCGCCCCGGCGCAACGCCCACCAGGCGCCGGTCAACAGCCCGGTGCCGACCAGCCAGAGTGCGACGGTCAGCAGGCCGTGCTCGGCGTGCCAGACCCGGGTGGCGGTCGCGCCCGGCAGTGCGCCGCCGAGCCATCCGGCCACCGCGAGCAGGACCGCACCGGTCAGGCCGGCGTACCGGACGAGGCGGGCCGCGCGGGGCGACGGCGGCGGTACGCCGGGATCGGTCACCGGCGTGCCTTCCCTCAGTCCACGGCGGCCGGCCGGCGGGCCGCCCGAGCCGACCGCACCAAGCGGACCGCCACCACGATCACCAACAGCGTCATCAGCGGCGCTCCCATCGTCTTGGTGTACCTCGGCAGGCCGGTGCCGTCCGCCAGCACCAGGAACGATGAGACTAACGCGACCACGGTGAACCATCCGGTGCGCCGCGCGGTCGCCGCGAGCACGACCAGCGGCCACGTCCAGTACCAGGGGTGGAAGAGCGGGGCCAGCGCGACCGTGGCGGCCAGCGCCAGCCCGGCGTGCCACAGCGGCTCACGGAAGCGCGCCCGCCACCAGAGCCAGACCAGCAGCACCGCGAGCACCGCCATGCCGACCGCCCGGGTCACCGGCAGCGCGTCGACGTGCCAGCCGAAGGGCAGCGCCAGGTAGCCGACGGTCTGCCCGACCGCGGTGGACGGTGAGGACCAGGCGACCACCAGGCCGCCCTGTTCCAGCCCGCCGATCCAGCCGAAGTTCAGCCCGGCGGCGACGGTCACCCCGGCCACCGCGGCGACCGCGCCGCCGACGACCCACCCGCCGTCGCGGAGCAGTGCCCGCGTCGAGTACGCACCGGCGATCGCGGCCAGCGCGGCGAACGGCACCACCACCAGCGCGGTCACCTTGATCCCGGCGGCCAGCCCGAGCAGCACACCCCCGGCGAGCAGCGGGCCGGGACGCCCCGGTCGGGACGCCACCACCGCCAGCCCAGCCACCAGCAGCCCGACCATCAGCGCGTCGTTGTGCGCCCCGGAAACCAGGTGCACCGCGACCAGCGGGCCGGCCAGCGCCAGCCAGAGCGCCCGCTCGGCCGGTATGCCGGCCCGCCGGGCCAGCACCGGCAGGCAGGCCGCGGTCAGTCCCACACCGGCCACCGCGAGCAGCCGGAACAGCACGACGCTGCCGGTGAGCGAGCCGGTCGCCTCCACCACCGCCCCGGCGAGCACCACGAACATGGGCCCGTACGGCGCCGGGGTGTCCCGCCAGATGTGGGAGATGGTGTCCAGCCACGGGCAGGGCAGCGCGGAGACCCCCTGCTCGTAGGGGTTGATCCCGGCGGCGTAGCTGGCGCCCTGGCAGGCGTACGCGTAGACGTCCCGGCTGCCCAGCGGCGGCGCGACCAGCAGCGGCAGCAGCCAGAGCCCGACGGTGACCAGGGCCCACCGGGCCGACGGCACCCGGTGGCGCAGCGCCCACCAGGCGCCCGCCATCGCCCCGGTGCCGGCCAGCCAGAGCCCGATGACCAGCGGTCCGTCCGGGCCCTGCCAGATGCTGACCGGGGTGGGCCGCAGGGGCGAGCCGGGCAGCGCGCCGCCGAGGTAGGCGGCGACGGCGAGCATCATCGAGCCGGCCAGGCCGGTCCAGCGCGCGAGGTGATGAGGCACGCCGGACATGCTGCCAGTACCGTGGTCGCGGTACGGAGGTGGGCATGCGGCGCAGGACGGTGGTGGCGGTGGCCGCCGCGTCGGCCGCAGCCCTGGGCGTGGTGTACCTCACCCTGCCCCGGATGGGCTCCGACCTCGCCGCGCAGGTGGCTCGGGCCGACTTCTTCGCCGCTCACGGCCTCGCCCCGGTCGACCTGCGCTGGTACGGCGGCGTCCAGCAGTTCGGCTACAGCCTGGTCGCCCAGCCGGTGATGGCGCTGCTCGGGGTGCGGGTCACCGGCGCGATGGCGGTGCTGGCGGCGGCGACCGCACTGGCCGCGCTGCTGGTGCGCACCGGGGTGCCCCGCCCGCTGCTGGGCAGCCTGGTCGGGGTGGTCACCATCGCCGGCAACCTGGTCTCCGGCCGGGTCACGTACGGCCTCGGGGTGGCCTTCGGCCTCGGGGCGCTGCTCGCGCTCACCCTGCCGGCCGGTCCCGGGCACCGGCGGCTGACACGGGCCGGCCTGGCGGTGGCCGGCGCGCTGCTGGCCTCGGCAACCAGCCCGGTGGCCGGGCTCTTCGTCGGCCTGGCCGGCGTGGCGCTGCTGCTGACCCGCCGGTACGCCGACGGGGTGCTGCTCGGCGTCGCCGCCGCGCTGCCGCTCGGGGTCACCGCGCTGCTGTTCGGCGACGGCGGGTGGATGAACATCAGCCGCACGGACACTGTCCGAGCGGTGGTGACCGGGCTGCTGGTCGCCGCGCTGTCCGGGTACCGGCCGGTGCGGGTGGGGGCCTGTCTCTTGTACACATCT
>NZ_POUB01000427.1 GCF_003236335.1 Micromonospora deserti | reverse complement strand
GCCTTACCGTGACCCGCCCCGACCGGTCACGCAGGACCGCCCCGGCCCGTCGCCGGGGTTCGGGCACCTCCGGGCTGTTACGCGGGCGTTACACCACGGCGAAGCCGTTGTGGCGGAGCGACCGGAGGGTGGACCCGAGGGCCACCGGCAACGCCGCCCACGAGGTGGCCCCGGACAGCACCGATCGACGGGAGAACACGATGAGAATGAGAAGCGGACTGCTGGCGCTGGTGATCGTGGCGGCCGGGCTGGTCGCTGGCGCGGGCACCGGCACGGCGGCGACCACCGCCACCGCCACGACGACCGGCTCGCCGTACTGCGGCATCACCTGGGGCAGCGCGACGAAGTCGGCCGGCACGCTGCGCACCGCCCCGCTGGTCGACGTGCGCACCGGCCGGCACGACTGCTACGACCGGGTGGTGCTCGAATTCGCCGGACCGGTCAACGGCTACACCATCAGCTACGGCGAAACCTGGACCGAGGGCGAGGGCCTCCCGCTGTCGCCGTACACCGCCGGCGGCGAACTGCTACGGGTCTCCCTACAGGCCCCGGCGTACGACGCGCACGTCGGCACCGTCCCCTGGCGCGTCGGCGAGCACACCGCCAACGTGCTGCGCCACCGGACGCTGCGGGACGTGGTCTTCGCCGGCAGCTTCGAGGGCTACACCACGCTGGCGGTCGGGGTGCGGGCCCGGCTGCCGTTCCGGGTCTTCGTCCTGGCCGGCCCCGGCACGCACAGCCGGATCGTGCTGGACGTCGCCCACCAGTGGCAGCAGTGAACCCACCACGGGGAGGAGGGCCCGGCGCCGGCCGGGCCCTCGACACCGTCCGTTACGGCAGGGCGGCCCACCACCACCCCCGGGGCTACGCTGAGCACACTATGGAGGGCCGCCTGCTGGTCGTCGAGGATGATGCCTCCATCCGGGAGGTCACCGCCCTCGGTCTGCGGCGGGCCGGCTTCCGGGTCGACACCGCCGCCGACGGGCGGGCCGGGCTGGCGGCCTGGCGGGCCCGGCCGGTCGACCTGATCGTGCTCGACGTGATGCTGCCCGGTCTCGACGGGTTCGAGGTCTGCCGGGAGATCCGGCGGACCAGCCAGGTGCCGATCCTGATGCTGACCGCCCGCACCGACACCATCGACGTCGTCGTCGGCCTGGAGTGCGGCGCGGACGACTACCTGCGCAAGCCGTTCGACCTGCCAGAGCTGGTGGCCCGGGTCCGCTCGGTGCTGCGCCGGGCCACCGCCGCCTCCACCCCGACCGTCATCGAAATCGGCGGCCTGGAGATCGATCCGGCCAGCTTCGTGGCCCGCAAGGACGGGCGGGACCTGGCGTTGACCGCCACCGAGTTCCGGCTGCTGCTGGAACTCGCCCGCCGCCCCGGCCAGGTCTTCACCCGGGAACTGCTGCTGGAACGGGTGTGGAACCACGACTTCCTCGGCGACTCCCGGCTGGTCGACGTGGCCGTGCAGCGGCTGCGCGCCAAGGTCGAGGACGATCCCGCCCGTCCCCGCCTGCTCCGGACGGTACGCGGCGCCGGCTACAAGCTGACACCGGCGTGAGGGAGGTGCCGGATGAGAGCCGCCGACCCGGTCTCCCCGCCTCGCCTGCGCCGCCGGCTGACCATCGCGTTCGTGCTCGTCGCCGGGGTCTCCGCCGGGCTGCTCGCGGGCGGGTCCTGGCTGCTGCTGCACCAGGCCCGCTACGACGGCTCGCTGCACCAGGCCGCGGCGGACGCCCGCTACCAGCTCGTCCTGGCCGGGCAGTTCCTGCCGCTGAGCGACCAGCGCCGCGCCGAGCTGCTGACCAGCTTCGAGGGCAGCGGCCGGCACGTGGTGCTGGTCGACGGCGACGCCCGCCCGTCCAACCCCGCGTACGCGCCGCCGCTGGGCGCGCGGCTACGGGCCACCGTCGCCGCCGGTGAGCTGGGGTACCAGCGGTCCACCCCGGACGCCCGACCCCGGCTGCTGGTGGTCGGCGGCCGGATCCCCGGCTCGACGGCGGAGCTGTACGTGGTCACCGTCGAGGACGACATCGCCGCCGACCTCACCCAGCTGCGCACCGCCCTGCTGGCCGGCTGGGTACTGGTGGTGCTGCTCGCCGCCGGGGTCGGGCACACCCTGGCCCGCCGGGCGCTGGAACCCGTCGGCCGGGCCAGCCGGGCCGCGCGGGCCCTCACCGAAGGGCTGCTCGCCACCCGACTGCCGGTACGCGGGCGCGACGAGTTCAGCGTCTGGGCGGCATCGTTCAACGAGATGGCCGAAGCGCTCGAGGCGAAGATCGCCGCGCTGTCCCGGGCTCAGGACCGGGAGCGCCGGTTCACCGCCGACGTCGCCCACGAGCTGCGTACCCCGGTCACCGCTTTGGTGGCCGCGGCGTCGCTGCTGCGCGACCACCTCGACCAGCTGCCGGGCGACGCCCGCCGCGCCGCGGAGCTGCTGGTCGCCGACGTGGTCCGGTTGCGCCGCCTGGTCGAGGACCTGATGGAGATCTCCCGACTGGACGCCGGGCGGGAGAGCGTCGCCGTCGCCGCCGTCGACGCCCTCGCGCTGCTGCGCGCGATCGTCGGGGCGCGCGGCTGGCGGGACCGGGTGGTGGTCACCGGGGACTCCGTCGAGCTGCGCACCGACCCACGTCGGCTGGAGCGGGTGCTGGCCAACCTCGTCGCCAACGCCGTCGAGCACGGCGGCGGCGAGATTCGGGCCAGCGTCGTCGCGGGCGGGCCGCTGGTCGTTCTCGACGTCACCGACGAAGGGCCGGGCATCCCCGCCGAGCACCTGCCCCGGGTCTTCGACCGTTTCCACAAGGTCGACCCGGCACGCGCCGGCCGGGGCAGCGGGCTGGGGCTCGCCATCGCCTGGGAGAACGCCCGCCTGCTCGGCGGGCGGCTGAGCGTGCGCAGCGAGCCCGGCGCGGGCGCGCACTTCCGCCTGGAGCTGCCGGCCGCCGGGCCGGGAGCGCCGGGCGGCGACGGGCCTGGCGGCGTACCATCCGCGCGCCGTGGCGACCGGCCGGCGGGCGTCGGCGACGCCGCGGACGACGCCGCCCCGGCAGTGGCGCCGGGCGGCGCTGGTCCCGTCGTGTCGGACCGCGCCGGACCGGTAGTGCCGGACCGCGCCGGACCGATAGTGGCGCCGGACGGTGCGGGATGAACCGGCGTACCGTCGCTGGGCGCGCGGCTACGGGCCACCG
Organism: Micromonospora deserti; assembly: GCF_003236335.1. Classification (GTDB taxonomy): domain Bacteria; phylum Actinomycetota; class Actinomycetes; order Mycobacteriales; family Micromonosporaceae; genus Micromonospora; species Micromonospora deserti. The sequence goes on along the minus strand of NZ_POUB01000427.1, from coordinate 95 downwards.
TCGCCGCCGGTGAGCTGGGGTACCAGCGGTCCACCCCGGACGCCCGACCCCGGCTGCTGGTGGTCGGCGGCCGGATCCCCGGCTCGACGGCGGAG
>NZ_POUB01000426.1 GCF_003236335.1 Micromonospora deserti | reverse complement strand
AACCAGCGCCAATCCCGGCCTCCCCGAGTCCCGACGCCCCGCGGAGACGTCGGGCTCAGAGTGCCGAACCGACCACTGTCGCAAATCAGCTGGCGGACGCATGTCGCACATCAGTCGACGGAGGACAGGTCGGCTGCCGGCGATCTGTTCAAAGTTTCTGTACGTCTTCAAGGCGGCCCGACAAGCGGGCCGCACGCGCCGCCGCCTGGGCGCGCGCCGGCCGCTGCCGCTGTCGCTCTGCGGCCGTCACGCCTGACGCCCGGCGGCTGGCGCGGAGAGCGGAGAGCCCGATGGGCCGCCGCAGAACGACAGGCCGTTGACCGGTGGTGTGGTGGGCCGGCAGCCGGCCGGGCCGTGCGGCCAAGACCCGCGCGGCGTAGGGGAGCGCACGCCGGCCGCGTCGGCGAGCTGGCAGTGGTCGCGGGGTTGCGGTTACTGCGCCTCCGGCGGGGGCGCTCCGGCTCCGGGATGGCCGGGGCTCCGTCGGCGAGTCGCGGTCCGGTTGGTTGCGGTAGGCCATCCCGCCTGCCATCGACCCGGGCGAGCCGAGCAGACCACCGCCCGACCCGCCAGCGTCCGTACGAGCCGTCAAGGTCCGCTTGACGTGGCGGGCCGGGCGGCAGCCCGCTCTCCCAGAGGGCGGGTCGACGGCAGACGGGATGGCAGGGCATTGGGTGGTCGCCCTGATTCGTTACCCTTCGAGTATGGCTGACGCGCCATGGGTAGTCGTTGCGTTCCTGCTGATGGCAGGCGTAGGTGTAGCGGTGGTGATTCAGCGTCGGAGAGCGTCACGAGTGCTGGATCAGGAGGAGCAACTGCGCTTGGCCAGACGCGCCGTCCAGCAGATTGCCCGTGAAACTCGGAGAACGAAGCGCGGTAGCCTGCGTGGTAAGGGTGGCGGGGGCGATGAGGGCCTCTCACGTGACGCCGCCTATGGGAGCGAAGGCGGCACACCCGGCACGCCGTAGCACTGTTTCCTCTTGAGTGACCAACTGAGTGACGACGGGTGCGCACGTAGGTGGACACCCGTGGACGCTGACGGACCGTCTGGCCAGCTCACGCAGTACCTTCCCGCAGCTAGTTCCCTGGTGATCGTTCTTTCGGGACGAAGGAGTCAAGCTCACGCCGGGGATGGCCGACGGACCTTGACATCCATAGGAGCATCGGGATGGCAGAAGCGACTCATGCTGCTGTTGCCATGAGAAGATTTCGCCTTGCGGCCCCCGATGGCCAGGTAAAGTTTTAAGATCGCCCTAAGATTCAGGAGTGCGGCCGGTGCAGCGATATCAGTACGTACGGAATCTCGTGTCACAACTCCTTGAGGAATCTCCTCTGACTTCGGAAGAGGTTATTGTCGACGTTCGCCACCTAATGAGCGTAGGTGAAGAGGAGTTGGCATTCGATACGATGTGCTCGTGGATCTATGAAGATTCTCTTCCCATTGCTTCGGCTTACTATAAGCGACTTGTGTCCGCTGCCCAAGAACTGGGCACTCCGAAATCAACGGATAAGCTCGATGAACTTATCGAGGACTAATCGGGCCAAGCGAGTGACGAGGCCGAACGCGGCGGCGTTAGTCGGAGACTGAGTGACTAGGTGAGTGACGATCGGGACGGACGCCGGCGGACAAGCAGGGATGTTGATGGACCGTTCTAGCAGGCCAACAGTCATGGAGCGGCAGGTCAGCACCCTGTGTTGGTTGCCTGGGGGTCAAGTTCCCGCTTGACCTGGCGCAGCAGACGGTTCGGTCCCGGTGGGCTCATCTGACGACATGCGGGACGCGTCCCTCCGTCTCCTCTCCTTCGCAACCTCCAACGCCTGTTCGAGGACCTGGCCGAATCTGTCTTGGTAGACGGCGGTGCCTATGCCGGCCTTGGCTTTGAAACGGCCAGCGGGCGTGTGGACGACCAAGCAGGAGTAGGTGAGGCGCAACACTGCCCGTTGGAATGCTTCGGGTACAAGTGCGTTGTCAACGTCCAATTGGGCGCTGTGGTTCGCCTTAACCGTAATGGGTAGAGAAGGGATGTCTAGGTTGGTTCTCGACTTCGGCCTGTAGATGAATGGGCCGAATGGTCGAAACTCTTCGCCCTTCCAGCGCAGCTCGATGCGGCCAACCTCCACGTCAGCGCGACCACTGTTCGTGACCTTGATGCGCAGCGGCCCTCGTAGGTCCTGCTCCGGCTTCAGTCGCAAGTACGGCCCGTTGCGGCGCCAGGCGTACCACTGCCAGGCGAGGCTTACCGCTGCGACAACAAGGCCAGTGATTGCCACAACCCGCGCAAGCCAGTCCGGCTCACTGCTCATCAAGATCCTCGAAAGACGAAGGGACAGAGGTGACCTGTAGGCCGTCGTCAGGCCGTCGAGCGTTAGGCAGGAACACCAAAAGACGACCAGTGGCGACGACGTTTACCCAGGTTGCAGCTTGTAGCGTGCGGAGCGACCAGCAGAGGTCGCGATGGCTTACCTGTAGTTGGTGAACTGAGGTGCATGCAGAGCCTACTGCTAGGTCTTGCGGGGCCGTGGTCTACTGCAGCATGCATGGGCGCCGGCTCGCTTATCTCGTCTCGGCAGTAGTTGGCGGGCTGGTGGCTGCCTCTGGGCTGGGCCTCCACCTGTACTCGTGGACGAAGAGCTGGTCCTGGTGGCCATCCTGGTTGGCGTTCCCGCTGTCCTTCGGCGGCGGTTGGCTGTTGGGCGTAGGCATCCGGGGCATTCGAAGGGTTCGGGCCCAGAAGGCGTGATCCGGAACATGCGCGGAATGATCAAGCGCATCGCTGGAGAGACGTCGGGCGTAACTCCTGGTAGGACGACAGACGGCTCAGTAGGCGCTACACCCTTCCTAAACCGTGTGTCGCAGGTTCGAATCCTGCCGGGGGCACCAGCGCGAGGCCTTGACCAGCAAAAAGCTGGTCAAGGCCTCGATGCCTTTCTATGTGATTTTAAATCGTCCCCCGAAATCCTCTCAGTAACGCCTGTGGGCAGTCAGGTTTTGGCAGGCCCGCGTTGTGGGGTGTCGGCGGCTGTCCCTGCGCGGCTATCCGGCGGGGTGGGTCATGGGGACGGCGCTCGGGCTCGGTCGTCGCCTGGGCGGATCTCGTCCAGTTCCCCAGGGTGGTGGCGAGTACCGGTCATCGACCGGGTGGTCCAGGTCGTAGGCAGGGTCAGCGGTCATAGGTGAGCACCACCTTGAGCCATTTTCATCCTGGGTAGCGGTTGGTTTCGACGTGGTGCAGGACGAGGATGGCTTGGACGATCGGGGTGGCTCGGCGTGGGCAGCAGCGCAGCTTGGTCAGGATCTTCCAGGTTTTGAGCGT
>NZ_POUB01000425.1 GCF_003236335.1 Micromonospora deserti | reverse complement strand
CGGTGAGCAGGGCCGCCGCGGTGACCGTCGCGACGGCGGCGGCGGTCAGCCGGCAGGCGAGGGCGCGATGGACGGGGTGCGGTGGGACGGGACGGCGTGGCTGCATGGGTACCTCCCGGACGGAGGGCTGATCCGAGAAACATTCGGTTACCGGATGGTAAGCGTTCATTGATGTTCGTGAAAGGCCCAGCTGCCGTGCGCCGCTCGCGGTCGGGAAGTTCGGTACGGTTCGGCCATGACCAGTCGACCCGCAGCCGGGGGTGGCCGGTGGGTCGAGGTCGACCCGGCCCGCGTCGCCCGCTGGGTCGGGGGCTTCGCCGACCGGCACGGCCCGCCGACGACCACCAGGCAGGAGTACGGCCTGCTGCTCGCCGCCCCCGACGGCGCGAGTGCGGAGCTGCACACCCCGCCGGGCGCACCCTCGGTGCCGGATGTCCCCGGCTTCGTGGCCGCCGCGGACGCGCCACGCCGAATCGCTCTGCTGCTCGCCCGCCGGGGCGCGGTGGCGGTCGGCGTCGCCGAAGGGGAGCGGCTGATGGTGTCCAAGGTGGACACCCGCTACGTGCAGGGGCGCACGGCGGCCGGCGGCTGGTCTCAGCAGCGGTTCGCCCGCCGGCGGGACAACCAGGCCAAGGCGGCCCTCGCCGACGCGGTCGACCTCGCGGTCCGCCTGCTGCTCCCGGAGGCCGGCACGCTCGCCGCCCTGGTCGGCGGCGGGGACCGGCGCGCGGTGGACACGGTGCTCGCCGATCGCCGGCTCGCTCCGCTGGCGGCGCTGCGTCACGAGCGCCTGCTCGACGTGCCCGAGCCCCGGCACGCGGTGCTGGTCGCGGCGGTGGCCGCAGCCCGGGCGGTGCGGATCCTGATCCGGGAACCGGTACCCGAGCCCTAGGTGGGCTACCCGGGTGAACACGCCGGCCAGGGTGCGTCCGCCGTGGGCTTCGAGGTCGAGTTGGCCCTTGAGGGCGACGGAGCCGGGTCGCCGAAGGCATCGCCGGCGCGTACCTGCTGGCCGACCGGTTGGCCCGGGTACGCCACGCCATGCTACGAATGGCCCGGCTGCCCATCATCAATCGCTACGTGGCTGCGAGCCTGGCGGGCAAATCCACCGCCCTCATCACGAACCTGCGCCAGGCCGGCGACTCACCGCAGCTGACCGGCACCGAACCGAGCCAGGGACGAATCTCGTAAGCCAGCTCCAGCTCTCCGAACTCGACCGCGGTGATGTCGGTGATGTTGGTCTCCGGGTCGGTGCCGGCCGGCAGATGGGCGCACCCGGCCGGCCTGGTCAGGTGCTGCTCTCCGACAACGCGCCGGACATCATCCGCCTGGCCGCGCTGCTGCGCTCCAGCCTGATCATCCTGGTCGACGTGCCGTCGGCCGGGGTCTGCCGGGTCGTCCCGCTCGGCCGGTCATGGACGAGCCGGGCGGGTCACCACGCGCCGCCGAAGGCGTCGCACCGCGCCCGCTACACTTGCCCCGTGCTGCTCTGCGAAGGCTGAACCGCCCCGCGCCGACGGTCCCTCCGGCCGCCGGCGCTCTCGTGTGCCCTGAGTCAGCCTTTCCAGACCCCGAGAGCGAGTCCTCCGACATGATCACTGCCACCGGCCTGGAGCTGCGCGCCGGCGCCCGGATCCTGCTGTCCGACACCACCCTGCGGGTACAACCGGGGGACCGGATCGGCCTGGTCGGCCGCAACGGCGCCGGCAAGACCACCACGCTGAAGGTGCTGGCGGGAGAGGGGCAGCCGTACGCCGGGCAGATCGACCGGCGCAGCGCCATCGGCTACCTGCCGCAGGACCCGCGCACCGGCGACCTGGAGGTCACCGGGCGTGACCGGGTGCTATCCGCCCGCGGCCTGGACGTGCTGATGGCGCAGATGACGGAGATCGAGGCCAAGCTTGCCGACGGCGCCGACGACAAGCTGGTGCGCCGCTACGGCGCGTTGGAGGACCAGTTCGCCTCCCTGGGCGGGTACGCCGCCGAGGCGGAGGCCGCCCGGATCTGCGCCAACCTCGGCCTGCCGGACCGGGCCCTCGCCCAGCCGATCGGCACCCTCTCCGGCGGCCAGCGCCGCCGCGTCGAGCTGGCCCGGATCCTGTTCCGCGACGCCGGCGAGAACGGCGGCGGCATCCTGCTGCTCGACGAGCCCACCAACCACCTCGACGCCGACTCGATCACCTGGCTGCGCGGCTTCCTCGCCAACCACAAGGGCGGCCTGATCGTGATCTCCCACGACGGCTCGCTGCTGGAGTCGGTGGTCAACAAGGTCTGGTTCCTCGACGCCACCCGCTCCGTGGTCGACGTCTACAACCTGGGCTGGAAGGCGTACCTGGAGGCACGCGAGACCGACGAGCGGCGCCGCCGCCGGGAGCGGGCCAACGCCGAGAAGAAGGCCGGCGCGCTGATGGCACAGGCCGACAAGATGCGAGCCAAGGCCACCAAGACCGTCGCCGCGCAGAACATGGCCCGCCGGGCGGAGAAGCTCATCGCGGGCCTGGACGAGGTACGCGTCGCCGACAAAGTCGCCAAGGTCCGCTTCCCCAGCCCCGCCCCGTGCGGCAAGACCCCGCTCACCGCGACCGGCCTGTCCAAGTCGTACGGCTCGCTGGAGATCTTCACGGACGTGAACGTGGCGGTCGACCGGGGCTCCCGGGTGGCCATCCTCGGGCTCAACGGTGCCGGCAAGACGACCCTGTTGCGAATGCTCGGCGGCCTGCTGGAGCCGGACACCGGCGAGGTGCACGCCGGCCACGGCCTGCGGCTGGGCTACTACGCCCAGGAGCACGAAACCCTCGACGTGGAGCGCACGGTGCTGGAGAACATGCGCGCCGCCGCGATCGAGCAGACCGACACCGAGCTGCGCAGGATCCTCGGCGCGTTCCTCTTCTCCGGCGAGGACGTGGACAAGCCGGCCGGCGTGCTCTCCGGCGGCGAGAAGACCCGGCTGGCCCTGGCCACCCTGGTCTGCTCCGGGGCCAACGTGCTGCTGCTCGACGAGCCCACGAACAACCTCGACCCGGTCAGCCGGGAGCAGGTGCTCGACGCGATCGCCCGCTACCCGGGCGCGATCGTGCTGGTCACCCACGACCCGGGCGCGGTCACGGCGCTCAAGCCGGACCGGGCCATCCTGCTCCCCGACGGCGACGAGGACGCCTGGAGCGACGACCTGCTCGAACTGGTCGAGCTGGCCTGACAGCCGCCGCCTCCCCGCCCGCCCCGGCCGTTGATCATGTTTGCCCTTCCGCGTCGGCGTGTCGTGGCAACAACTTCATGATCAGTGTGGGTGAGGGGTCAGTGGGGGAGGGTGAGAAGG
>NZ_POUB01000424.1 GCF_003236335.1 Micromonospora deserti | reverse complement strand
GGCCCCGCCACACCCCGACGTAGGGCAGCAGGCCGTCCAGCGTCGGGTGCAGCTTCGGGCCGACCCGCAGGTCGTGGCTCTCCTCGTACGGGTACGGATCGACCGGCGGCGCGTTCAGCCACGGCGGCGGCTGCAGAGGGTTCTCGTCGCTCACCGGTTCACTCCGCCTTTCCTCGTCGGCGAGGAGCGAGACCACGGCTCGCGCTCACCAACGTCCTCTCGATATGCGTACGGCCAGGTAGACCAGGCCACCGGCGAGCGCGCCCAGGCCGGCGACCAGCAGGCTCACGAACCCGATCTCGGTGACCATCGCGCCCATCCTATGCTGGCGCCATGGCTCGCACTCTCGTCGTCAAGGCCACCGCCGGGTCCGACGCCCCCGAGCGGTGCGCCCAAGCCTTCACGGTCGCCGCCACGGCGGCCGCCGCCGGGGTGGACGTCTCGCTCTGGCTCACCGGCGAGTCGACCTGGTTCGCGCTGCCCGGCCGGGCCCAAGAGTTCGAGCTGCCGCACTCGGCCCCCCTCGCCGAGCTGCTGCACGTGATCCTCACCACCGGCAGGGTCACCGCCTGCACGCAGTGTGCCGCCCGGCGGGACATCGGCCCGGACGACGTGCTGCCGGGCGTCCGCATCGCCGGCGCGGCGGTGTTCGTCGAGGAGACCATGGCCGACGACGCGCGGACGCTCGTCTACTGACAGACCCGCCGACCGGTACCCCCCACCGTGGGGTTCGCCGGGGACACCGCCGGGTGGCTACGCGGGTGACGGACCAGATACCGACCCGACAACTCGGGCAAATGCCTACGATTCTGTTGTGACCGAGGCCACGGAGCGGTTCTTCGAATCACTGCCAGCGCGCGCCCCGGAGGTCCTGCGCGGCTTGGTCGGCGGCACCCTCCAGATCGACCTCAGCAACGGCAACCGGACCGAACACTGGCTGGTGCGGATGCGCCCCGGCGCCATCGACGTGAGCCGGAACCGGGGCCCAGCCGACGCGATCTGGTACAGCAGCCAGGATCTCTTCGACCGGCTCGTCACCGGCCGGGCACAGGGCGTCTCCGCGGTGCTGCGCAACGAGAGCTCCTTCAGCGGCAACGTGGTCCTCTTCCTGGCGTTCCGGCGCTTCTTCCCCAACCCGCCGGACACCCGGGATCCCCGAGAGGTCGCCCGCGAGCGGGCCGGACGGCCCAGATGACGGTCAGCATCCTGGACGGCAACACCTTCCTGGTCACCGACCGGCGGGGGGACGTCGAACCGTCCCTGGACTTCCCCACCGGGCTCTTCTCCTTCGACACCCGGTTCCTGTCCACCTGGCTGCTGACCCTCAACGGCGAGCGGCTGCACGCCCTCTCGATCGACGAAGCCGAGTCCTACCGCACCCGGTTCTTCCTGGTCCCCGGTGAGCCGACGCACTACCTGGACGCGAAGGTCTCGGTGATCCGCAGCCGCGCCATCGGCGGCAGCTTCCAGGAGGAGCTGACCGTGCTCAACCACTCCGGGGAAGAGGTCGAGTTCACCGTCCGGGTCGACATGGGCTCCGACTTCGCCGACCTGTTCGAGATCAAGCACGTCCGGCAGAAGCACGGCCGCACCACCGCCACCGTCGGCGAGCGCGAGCTGCGTCTCACCTACCGCCGCGACGCCTTCCACCGCGAAACGGTCATCACGACCAGCGCACCGGGACAGGTCGACGTGTCGGGGATGACCTTCCGGATCCGGGTCGGCCCGCACCACGAGTGGAGCACCCGGCTGCACGTCACCACGGTCATCTACGGCGCCCGCGGCGAGGACATCCGGGCGAACCTGCCGAAGTACGGGGGCAGCCGCAACCCGGCGGCCATCGAGGCGGAGCAGAACGAGCTGATCGCCCGGGCGCCGAAGCTCGGCTGCGACTGCGAGCCTCTCGCCGGGGCGTACCGGCGCAGCCTGAACGACCTCGCGGCGCTGCGCTACGAGTCGATCGCGCTCGGCGTCCGGCTGATGGCCGCCGGGCTGCCGTGGTTCATGACCCTCTTCGGCCGGGACAGCATCATCACCTCGCTGCAGGTGCTGCCCTTCCTGCCGGAGATGATCCCGCCCACCATCCTGATGCTGGCCGGTCTGCAGGGGCACCGGATCGACGACTTTCGCGACGAGGAGCCCGGCAAGATCCTGCACGAGCTGCGGTACGGCGAGACGGCGGGCTTCGAGGAGCAACCCCACTCGCCGTACTACGGGTCGGCCGACTCCACTCCGCTCTTCATCATCCTGCTCGACGAGTACGAGCGGTGGACCGGCAACGCCCAACTGGTGCGGCAACTGGAATCCTCGGCCCGCGCCGCGCTGGCCTGGATCGACACGTACGGCGACCTGCTCGGCACCGGGTACCTCTGGTACCAGACCCGCAACCCGGAGACCGGCCTGCAGAACCAGTGCTGGAAGGACTCCTGGGACTCCATCTCGTACCACGACGGGCGGCTGCCGGGCTTCCCCCGCGCCACCTGCGAACTGCAGGGGTACGCGTACGACGCGAAGATCCGCGGCGCCCGGCTGGCCCGGACCTTCTGGGGCGACCCCGCGTACGCCGACCGGCTGGAACGCGAGGCGGCCGAGCTCAAGCAACGGTTCAACCGCGACTTCTGGATCCCGGAGCGGGGATACTACGCGCTCGCTCTGGACGTCGACGGCCGGCACGTGGACGCGCTCAGCTCCAACATCGGCCACCTGCTGTGGAGCGGGATCGTCGACGAGTCCCGCGCCGGGCGGCTCGCCGAGCACCTGGTCGGACCGCGGCTCTTCTCCGGCTGGGGCGTCCGGACACTCGCCGACGACCAGGGGCGGTACAACCCGGTCGGCTACCACGTCGGGACCGTCTGGCCGTTCGACAACTCGATCATCGCGTGGGGGCTGTGGCGGTACGGGTTCCGGGAGGAGGCAGGGAAGATCTGCGAGGCGATCCTGGCCGCGTCCCGGTACTTCGACGGGCGGCTGCCGGAGGCGTTCGCCGGCTACGAGCGCTCCCTCACCGAGTACCCGGTGCAGTACCCGACCGCGTGCAGCCCGCAGGCATGGTCGGCGGGGACCCCGCTGCTGCTGCTCCGCGTGATGCTGGGCCTGGAGCCGCAGGGCGAGCACCTGATCATCGACCCGGCCGTGCCGGAGGGGTTGGGCCGGGTCGAACTGCTCGACATCCCCGGCCGCTGGGGCAGCGTCGACGCCCTCGGCCGCAGCCGCTCCCCCCACGACGGCGCCGGCAGCCCCTGACCCGCACCGGCTCCTGTATCAGGACGTGCGCCCAGGGACCCTGACCCGTCGGCCGGGCGGGCGGTGGTGGTCCGCTGCGACG
>NZ_POUB01000423.1 GCF_003236335.1 Micromonospora deserti | reverse complement strand
ACCCCCGCCACCACCGAGGGGTACGCGCCGCGCAGCGCGCCGACGTGCCCCAGGTCGCCCCGGCCACCGGGGCCGGTGAGGAAGACCAGGGTGTCACCGAGCCGTTCCTGCCGCAGCCGGCTCGCGGCGGCGCGCAGCGCGTCGTCCACCTCGGACAGCCGCGCCGCGGCCAGCCGGTCCAGCGGGCCGTGGCCCGCCGGCACCGCGTCCGGCCCGTCGACCGGGTCGGGCTCGGGGGCGACCAGCAGCAGCGCGACCGGCAGGTCCTCGCGGACTGCGGCGGCGACGACCGAGGCGGCCGCCTCGCAGGCCGACTCGAACGACTCGGCCACCCCGTCGACGCGGCCCGGATGCGCGGCGGCCCGGTTGTCCAGCAGGACCACGATCCGGGGCAGGCTGGTGTCCACGTTCTCCCGCACCATCAGCTCGCCGACCCGCGCGCTGGTGCGCCAGTGCACCCGGCGCAGCTCGTCGCCGACCACGTACTCCCGCAGCGAGTCGAAGGTGATCGACCCGTGCGGCACCGCGTCCGCCCGGCCGTCCAGGCTGCGCCCCGCGCCGGTCGGCACCGCCGACAGCGGGTGGATCCGCGGGTGCACCCAGACCGGCACGGTGCCGCCGTACGGGCGGGTCACCGCGACCAGACCCAGCGGATCCCGCCGGGTCACCCGCAGCGGCCCGACCGGCACCACCCCCCGCCGGCGGGTCGGCACGTCGTAGCGGACGGTGGTGTCGCGGCCGGGGCGCAACCGCAGCAGCGGGACCGGCACCGCGCGGTCGCCGCACCGGTCCGCGGCCACCAGGCTCGCCGCCCGTAACCGCCCGGTGTTGCGCACGGTCAGCGTCATGGCGGCCGGCTCGCCGCGGACCACCCGGTCGGGGTCCGCGCGGCGCGCCACCTCGAGCCGGGGTCGCCAGGCCGCGGTGGCCAGGGCGTAGCCGACGGCGGTCGCGGCCGCCCCGCCCAACAGCGTCAACTCCGGGTACGCGAAGCGGAAACCCACCCCGAGCAGGACGACGGCGGCGACGAGCAGCCCGACACCGCGGGTGGTGATCCCCACGCCGTGCTGCCGCCTCAGCCCTGCGCCGGGGCCGGATGGCCGGACGGCAGCGGCACCGGCACCGAGGCGATCGCCTGGCGCAGCACCTCGGCGGCGGTCACCCCGCGCACCTGCGCGTCCGGGGTGAGCAGCAGCCGGTGCGCGAAGACCGGCTCGGCCAGTGCTTTCAGGTCCTCCGGCATGATCCAGCCCCGCCCGTCGATCAGCGCGTACGCGCACGCCGCCCGGGTCAGCGCGATCACGCCCCGCGGGCTGACCCCGACCCGCACCTGCGGATGGGTGCGGGTGGCGGCGGCGAGCCGGACCGCGTACGCGTACAGCGGCTCGGCGATGTGCACCCGGCGGGCCATCCGCACCATCTCCCCGACGGTGGCGGTGTCGGTCACCGCGCTGAGCGCCTCCGGCGAGCGGACCGTCGCCCCGCGCAGCACCTCCACCTCGACCGCCTCGTCCGGGTAGCCGACGGAGAGCTTGACCAGGAACCGGTCCAACTGGGCCTCCGGCAGCCGGTAGGTGCCGTCCATCTCCACCGGGTTCTGCGTGGCCACCACCAGGAACGGCTGCGGCACCGGGTGCCGGACCCCGTCCACGGTGACGGTGCGTTCCTCCATCACCTCCAACAGCGCTGACTGGGTCTTCGGCGACGCCCGGTTGATCTCGTCGGCGATGACGATGTTGGCGAAGACCGGCCCCGGGTGGAACTCGAAACCCCGGGTGGCCTGGTTGAAGATGGTCACCCCGGACACGTCGGAGGGGAGCAGGTCCGGAGTGAACTGGATGCGCCGCCACTGCCCCTTCACGGTGGCGGCGACGGCCCGGGCCAGGGTGGTCTTGCCGACGCCGGGCACGTCCTCCAGCAGCACGTGCCCCTGCGCGAAGAGCGCGGTCAACGCCAGCCGCACCACCTGCGGCTTGCCCAGCACCACCGCGTTGACGTTCTCGGCCAGCTGAGCGGCGAGGGCGGCGAAGCCCTGCACCTCCGGCTGGGTGAGCGGTTCGTGGGTGTTCACGTCGGTGGTGCTCCTTGCCTGAACGGGTCAGCAGGTGGGCAGGACGTTGATGTTGTCGCCGCCCTCCAGGTTCAGCCAGGCCCAGGGGATGTAGTTGCGTCCGGAGTACTCGACCTGCACCCACCAGGTGCTTGCCTTCTGGTTGTTGTAGATCCACGAGTCGATGTGCTCGCCCGACTTCTTGCAGTACGCCTTCAGCCGGGTGCCGGGCCTCGCCCAGCCGACCTGCCGGTCGTTGTCCTGCCGGGTCACCGAGAAGATCTCGTTGCCGTTGCGGCCGTCGACGTCCCTGTCGCAGTAGGTGCGCTGCTCACCGTCCGGACCGTTGTTGCAGGTGGCGACCCCGTACAGGGCGTCGGTGGTCTGGGTGCGGGTGGCGGTGCCCTTCCCGGCGGCGTTGCTCGCCGTCACCGTGAAGGTGTACTTCGTGCCCGGGGTCAGCCCGCCGATGGTGATGCGGGAGCAGGCGCCGGCCTTCACCGGTTCGCCCGGCGTGCTCAGCGAGCAGGTCACCTGCCCGCCGCCGGCGTCCACGGTGAACGTCACCGTCGCCGCGGTGGCCGTCGCCGAGGAGCCGGTCACGGTGACCCGCGGCTCGGCCACCGTCCGGGCGGTGGCGGTCGCCTCCGGGCCGGGCCCGGCCTCGTTGACCGCCTTCACCGTCACGGTGACGTTCTGCCCGTTGCCCAGGCCGCTCACCGTCGTCCGGGTATCGGTCACCTCGCTGTGCCGCCCACCCACGTCGACCAGGTATTTCGTCACCGGCCGGCCGTTCGCCTCGGCCGGCGACCACTGCACCGCCACCGTGCCCGGCTGGTCGGCCACCGTGTTCGCCCGCAGGTCGGCCGGCCGTTCCGGCGCCGCGTACGGCACCACCGTGTTGCTCACCGGGGAGGCCGCCGAACCGGCGCCCCGGTCGTTGACCGCCACCACCGTGAACGCGTACTGCCGGCCGTACTCCAGCTCACCGGCCGGCACCACCAGCTCCGTCTTGGTGGTCTCGCCGGCCGGGGCGTTGGTGCCCGCCGAGGTCGCGGTCACCGCGTACCGGGCGATGGTGTTGCCCTGCCCGTTCGCGGCCGGCCACCGCACCAGCACCGTGCCGTCGGGCCGCTCCTGCGCGGTGACACTGGCCGGCGGGTCGGGCACCGCCGCGGTGGGCGTGACCGGGTTGCTGGTGCGCGCCGGCCCGGCGCCCTTGGCGTTCACCGCGTGCACCGAGAACCGGTACGTCTCACCGTTGGTCAGGCCCTTGACCTCGACGGCCCGCTGGTTGGCGCCCACCTCCAGCCGCTGGCCGGCGCCCTCCACCACGTACCGGATGATCGCCGCGCCGTTGGCCGCGGCCGGCCGCCAGCTCACCCGGGCCTGCGCGTTGCCGGCGGCGGCGGTGACGCCGCGCGGCGCGCCCGGCTTGCCCACCGTGGGCTTCTTCGGCGG
>NZ_POUB01000422.1 GCF_003236335.1 Micromonospora deserti | reverse complement strand
CCCGCATGAAGACCTTCAAGATCCTGCGGGACTATCGCCGCGCCGCCAAAACATTGGCCGACACCGCTTCCGGCGTTGCCAACCTCCACAACATCATCCTCGCCGGATGACGCCGACACCGTTGAACGGCAACGCGTTCACCGAGTTACGAGACATCCTTTAGCCAACTGAAATGGCCGGGCTGTCCGCCCGGCCATTTCTCTATATCAGCGCGCACGCTAGCTCACTCATGCTCGCAATCACCACGTCCGCCCCGGCGGCCCGGAACGTCTCGACCTTGGCCGGCCGATTCGCATAGCCGATCACCCCCACTCCGGCGGCACGCGCTCCGTCGATGTCCGAGAGCGAGTCACCGACCAGAACGCACCGGCTTGGTGGCTCGCCGACGGCACGCGCGGCTTGCAGGATCGGTTCCGGGTTGGGCTTCATGCGGTTCGGGTCGGCGTATGCCCGGCCGACCACCGACGACACGTACACGGCGAGCCGATGCGCTGCCAGGTACGCGCTCACCGCGCCGGCCGAGTTGTTGCTGACCACCGCCACCGGCATCCCGGCATGCCGGGCCGCCACGATGACCTCCCGGCCGTACGGCGCGGGCTCGGCAGTCTCGACGGCCCGGCGCTCGGCCGCGCAGAGCGCATCCTCCACCGCCCGCGTAATGCCATGCTCGCCAGCCGAGCCGGTGCGACGGAGCACCTCAAGCGGGTCCGGCTCGCTGGCGAGGTCCGGCGGCACATCGACGCCGTGCCGCCGCAGCACGTCAACCAGTTCGGCGGCAACCTGCGGCGCCGGGTATCCGGCGAAGATGCTGCACACCGGCCCGTCGAAATCGAGCAGCACCGCGCCGACCCCGGCGAGCAGTCGGCCGAGGTCGGCGGTCATCCGTCGTACCGGTAGGCGATGGTCGACCACACCGAGTCGAACCACTGGCGAGAAGCTTTCACGAACTGCGTGCCGCGCGACGTGTCATCATCGGTCACCGCGTAGTGGAACAGCGGTACATCCTTGCCCATCAGGTCGTAGATCGCCATGGGCTCACCCTTGATCGAGACGGTGCGCTCAACGACCGGATAGAAGCCGTAGAACACTTCCTCGCCGTTCAAAATGTAGAGCTTGAACAGCGGGGACGAAGGGTTACCGGTTGATCTGGCATGGATCTGGCACGCAGCGGCCCGAGAAGATCAGAAACAACAAAAGCCCTGGTGGGGGGATTCTGTCCCTCACCAGGGCTTTTCGCATGGGTGGAGCCGAGGGGACTCGAACCCCTGACCCCCACACTGCCAGTGTGGTGCGCTACCAGCTGCGCCACGGCCCCTTGCCTTCGCACCCGGTCGCCCGGGCACTGGGAGAACTATACACACGTCCGCCGCCATGGTCATATCGCGGGGGCTCTCCCCGCCGGCGGTCAGTTGAGTGCCACGTCCGGTGGGAAGTGGGCGACCGCGGCCATCATGCCGCCCTGCCGGCGCAGCACCATCGGCCAGAGATCGTCCGGCCGGTCGACGAAGGCGTCGCCGGGCAGCGCGTCCAGCACGAACCAGGAGCCCTCCTCGATCTCCTGCTCCAACTGCCCGGCACCCCACCCCGAGTAGCCGGCGAAGACCCGGATGCCGCCCACACTCTCCCGCAGCCGCTCCGGGTCGACCGACAGGTCGATCGTGCCGACCGCGCCGGAGACCTGATGGAAGCCCTTGACCCGCTTCACCGGCTGGCGCATGCGAGCCAGGCAGATCGCCGAGTCGGGCTGCACCGGGCCGCCCTCGAAGAGCACCGCCGGATGGCGGGCCAGGTCGCTCCAGTCACCGAGCACGTCCGCGACGGGGACCTCGGTGGCCCGGTTGAGCACCACGCCGAGCGCCCCGCCGGGCTCGTGCGCGACCAGCAGCACCACCGTCCGGTCGAAGTTCGGGTCCTTCAGCGACGGGGTCGCAACCAGCAGCCGCCCGCTCATCGACTCCGTCGCGCGCCCGCCGATCGCCTGCCCCTCTCCCTGCATACCGGACACCCCGTCAGACCGACCGCACCAGGACGCCCGGGGGCACCGTCGTCATCCGCGCTGTCAACGCCATGCCTGGCACCATAGCCTGCGCCCGGGGCGCTGGCTAAGGTCTGACGGGCGGGTGATCGAGAGGAAAAGGGGGGCCGATGAATCCGACGGCGGAACTCGCGGTGATCGGTGGGTCAGGGCTGTACGCACTGCTCGACGGCGCCACCGAGCACGAGGTGGAAACGCCGTACGGGGCGCCCTCCGATCCGGTCACCATCGCGGAGGTGGGTGGGCGCCGGGTGGCGTTCCTGCCCCGGCACGGGCGGGACCACCGGTACCCGCCGCACCTGATCCCGTACCGGGCCAACCTGTGGGCGCTGCGGTCGCTCGGGGTACGCCAGGTACTCGCCCCGTGCGCCGTCGGCGGGCTCCGCCCGGAACTCGGCCCGGGCACGTTCGTGGTGCCGGACCAGTTGATCGACCGGACCGGCGGCCGGGCGCAGACCTACTACGACCGGGGTGCGGTGCACGTCTCCTTCGCCGACCCGTACTGCCCGAACGGCCGGCGAACCCTGCTGGCCGCCGCGGCCGGTCGGGAGATCCCGGCGGTGGACGGCGGGACGGTGGTGGTGGTCGAGGGGCCCCGCTTCTCCACCCGCGCCGAGTCGCGCTGGTTCACCTCGATCGGCGGCACGGTGGTGAACATGACCGGGCACCCGGAGGCGGTGCTCGCTCGCGAGCTCGCCCTCTGCTACTCCTCGATCGCGCTGGTCACCGACCTCGACGCGGGCGTGGCAGGCGGTCACGCGGTGACCCAGGAGGAGGTGTTCCGGGTCTTCGGGGAGAACACCGACCGGCTGCGGGGCCTGCTGCTGGACGCGATCACCACGCTGCCGACCGAGCGGGACTGCGCCTGCGGGCGGGCCCTGGACGGGATCGCGGTGCCCCTCACGCTGCCCTGACCGCCCAGCGGGCAGCGAAAAGCCCGATCTGCCCGAGCCGTCCCGATAGATTGGGAGGCGATGGCAACGGTCCGCGACACCACGTACGACCTGCTGCGCGCCCTCGGCATGACCACCGTCTTCGGCAATCCCGGCTCCACGGAGGAACCGTTCCTGCGGGACTTCCCGGACGACTTCCACTACGTGCTCGCCCTGCACGAGGCGTCGGCGGTCGGCATGGCCGACGGCTACGCGCAGGCCAGCGGCCGTGCCGCGCACGTCAACCTGCACACCGCCCCGGGCACCGGCAACGGTATGGGCAACCTGGTCACCTCCTGGCACAACCGCACCCCGCTGATCGTCACCGCCGGCCAGCAGACCCGGGAGATGCTGCTGCTCGAGCCCCGGCTGACCAGCCGGCGCGCCACCGAGCTGCCCCAGCCGTACGTCAAGTGGAGCCACGAGCCGACCCGTGCGCAGGATGTCCCGGCGGCGCTGATGCGGGCGTACGCGACCGCGATGCAGCCGCCGGCCGGCCCGGTCTTCCTCTCCCTCCCCCTCGACGATTGGGGGCAGCCCGCCG
>NZ_POUB01000421.1 GCF_003236335.1 Micromonospora deserti | reverse complement strand
CCACCACCCTGGTCACCCACGCCGTCGACCAGCCCGACCCCACCGACCGCGGATTCCTCTCCCCGCTGGCGACCGGGGACAACGGCGGCAGCCGGCTCGCCGGGGCG
This sequence comes from Micromonospora deserti, assembly GCF_003236335.1. Lineage (GTDB taxonomy): Bacteria > Actinomycetota > Actinomycetes > Mycobacteriales > Micromonosporaceae > Micromonospora > Micromonospora deserti. The sequence continues at coordinate 3,412 of NZ_POUB01000421.1, read as the reverse complement.
CTGCGGGAGCGGGGGGTCATCGTCCAGCGGGAGACCGACACCCGCGGGGCGCTGGCGGCCACCCGGGCCGCGCCGGCGACGCTCTTCGTGCCCGCGCCGGCGCTGCTGCGCGCGGAGACCGCCGGGGCGCTCGGCGCGCTGCCCGCCCGGACCCGGCTGGTGCTGGTCGACCCGCCGCGCCGGGTGCTGGCCGCGGCCGGGCTCCCGCTCGCGCCGGCCGGCCGCCGCTGGGCGGCACGGGCCCTCGCCCCCGACGCCCGCGGCCTGGCCTGCTCGCTGCCCGAACTCGCCGCCGCCGGGGTGGCGGCCGTGCACCTGCAGCGCTACGCGGTCGCCCCCGGCCGGTCGGTCGCCGCCGACTTCTGCTACGCCGACGCCGTGGCCCGCCTGCCCGGCGCCGCCGAGACCGTGGTGGTCGGCGCCACCGACCCGTTCCGCAACGACCGGATCGACGAGTGGGCGAACCGGGCCTTCGCATCCGGCCTGCTCGCCGGGCCCGGCCGGGTGGTATGGCTCGACCTGGACGGGCCCGAGCCGGCCCCGCCCGGCGGCGGCAGCACCGGCAGCTCGACCCGCCCGGGCGCCCCGGGTGACTCCACCGGTTACGGCGGGCCCGGCGGCGGCCGTCCGGGGAGCGGCGACGGCGACGGCCGCGGTGGCCCCGGGCGCCCCGGCGACAGCGACCGCCCGTCCGGCTCCGACCGGGACGACTCCGCCGGCAGCGCCGACCCGCCGAACCCGCTCTGGTCCGCCTTCCCCAGCTGGTTCTGGGCCCTACTGGTCCAACTCGCGCTGGCCGCGCTGCTGATGGCGGCGTGGCGGGCCCGCCGGCTCGGTCCACCGACGCCCGAGCCGCTGCCCGTGGCCGTCCGCTCGGCGGAGACGGTGCTCGGCCGGGCGCGGCTCTACCAGCGCTCCGGCGCCCGGGCGGCGGCAGCACGGACCCTGCGCGACGCCGCCCTGGCCCGGCTGCTGCCCCGGCTGAACCTGCCCGGCACCACCCCGCCCGGCGAGGTGGCCGCCGCCGTCGCCGCCCGCACCGGCGAGGGCCCCGACGCGACCGGCGACCTGCTCTACGGCGACGCGCCGGAGAGCGACCGGGACCTGCTGGACCTCGCCCGTGGGCTGGACCGGGTGACCCGTACGGTCGCCCCGCCGCCCGGCACGGGCCCGGACGCACCCGACGCACCGCACCCGCACCCCGAAGGAGACCCCCGGTGACCCGACCCGGAACCGCCGAGCCGCTGACCGACGACGACGCCCGCGCCGCCCTGCACCGGCTGCGCGCCGAGGTCGCCAAGGCGGTCGTCGGGCAGGACGCGGTGGTCACCGGCCTGGTAATCGCCCTGCTCTGTCGTGGGCACGTGCTGCTGGAGGGGGTGCCCGGGGTGGCCAAGACACTGCTCATCCGCACCGTGGCGACCGCGCTCGACCTGGAGTCCAAGCGGGTGCAGTTCACCCCGGACCTGATGCCCGGCGACGTCACCGGATCACTGATCTTCGACCCGCACACCGCCGCGTTCGCCTTCCGGGAGGGGCCGGTCTTCACCAACCTGCTGCTCGCCGACGAGATCAACCGCACCCCGCCGAAGACCCAGTCGGCCCTGCTGGAGGTGATGGAGGAGCGGCAGGTCTCGGTCGAGGGCAGCCGGCGACCGCTGCCCGACCCGTTCATCGTCGCGGCCACCCAGAACCCGATCGAGTACGAGGGCACCTACCCGCTGCCCGAAGCCCAGCTGGACCGTTTCCTGCTCAAGCTCACCGTGCCGCTGCCCAGCCGGGAGGAGGAGCTGGGCGTGCTGCGGGCACACCACGCCGGCTTCGACCCGCGCGACCTGGGCGCCGCCGGCGTACGGCCGGTGGCCACCGCGGCGGACCTGGCGGCGGCCCGGGCGGCGGTAGGCCGGGTGCACGTGGCCGAGCCGATCTTCGGCTACCTCGTCGACCTGTGCCGGGCCACCCGCGCCACCCCGGCGCTGGAGCTGGGGGCCTCGCCCCGGGGCGCGACCGCGCTGCTGACCACCGCCAAGGCGTGGGCCTGGCTGGCCGGCCGGGACCACGTGGTGCCCGACGACGTGAAGGCGGTGGCCCGGCCGACGCTGCGGCACCGGCTTCGACTGCGGCCGGAGGTCGAGCTGGAGGGCGTCGGCGTCGACGCGGTCCTGGACACGGTGCTGGCCACCGTGCCGACGCCGCGATGACCTGGCGGGCGGCGGCGCTGCTGGCGGCGGGCGCGCTGACCCTGCCGGCCTGGCCGTCGCCGTTCGCCGGCCTGCTGATGATGACCGGCGCGGTGTTGCTGCTGGTCGCCGTGGACCGGGCGTTGGCCGTGCCGCCGGGCGCGCTGACCGCCACCCGGGACGGGGACCGCGCGGTCCGGCTGGGCGGCACCGCCACCGTCGCGCTGCTGCTGCACAACCCCACCGGGCGTACGCTGCGTGCCCAGGTCCGGGACGCCTGGGTGCCGTCGGCCGGTGCCCGCCCCGACGTGCCGCCGTCGCGGGTGGTCCGCGTCGAGCCCGCTGGGAGCCTGGTGTTGCCCACCCGGCTCACCCCCCTGCGGCGCGGCGACCGGCCGGCGGTGGCGCTGACCGTCCGGTCCCTCGGGCCGCTGGGGCTGGCGTTCCGGCAGCGCTCCGGGCGGCCGGGGACACCACCGTGGGCGCTGCGCGTACTGCCTCGCTTCGACTCCCGGCGGCACCTGCCGGAGAAGCTCTCCCGGCTGCGGGTGATCGACGGCACCCAGGTCAGCCGAGGCCGCGGCCAGGGCACCGAGTTCGACACCCTGCGCGAGTACGTGGTCGGCGACGACGTGCGCTCGATCGACTGGCGGGCCAGCGCGCGCCGGGCCGACGTGCTGGTGCGTACCTGGCGCCCGGAGCGGGACCGGCGGCTGGTCTGCGTGCTGGACACCGGCCGCACCTCGGCGGTACGGGTCGGCGACGAGCCCCGGCTCGACACCGCCATCGACGCCGCGCTGCTGCTCACCGCCCTGGCCGCACGCGCCAGCGACCGGGTCGACCTGCTCGCCGCCGACACCGCGATCCGGGCGACGGTGACCGGCGCCGGGCGGCCGGCCCTGCTTCCCCGGCTGGTACACGCGCTCGCCCCACTACAGCCGGCGCTGGTGGAGACCGACTTCGATCTGATCGCCGGCGAGCTGCTCCGCCGGCAGCGGCAGCGCAGTCTGGTGGTGCTGTTCACCGCGCTGGAGGCCGGTGCCCTGGGCGAAGGGCTGCTGCCGGTGCTGCCCCGGCTGGCCGCCCGGCACAAGGTGGTCGTCGCGGCGACCCACGACCCCGTGCTGGCCACCCTCACCACGGCCATCCCGTCCCGCCCCGGCGACGCCTACGCCGCGGCTGCGGCCTGGCGGGCGCTGGCCGAGCGGGATCGCGTCCGCGCCGCCCTGGCC
>NZ_POUB01000420.1 GCF_003236335.1 Micromonospora deserti | reverse complement strand
GTGGTGGACCGGCACGGGATGATCAGCCCCGGCCGTGCGGCGGTGACCGAACGGGCCGGGCCGGCGGCGGCCGGGGCGACGGCGGCGATCCGGGCGGCGCTCGACCTGGCCGGGGCGGCCGACCGGGAGGCGGCGGCCCGCCTCGCGGAGCTGTCGGGGGCCGCCCGCTCGACGTGGCTCACGCCACCACCGCCCGGCCGGCCCGGGCCCGATGCCGATCCGGCGCTGGTGCGGGCCTGGTGGGCGGGGCTCACCGCGGCACAGCGCCGCTGGCTGGTGGTGCACGAGCCGGCGCGGGTGGGGCGCCTCGACGGGGTGCCGACGGCCGCCCGGGACCAGGCCAACCGGCTGCTGCTCGGCGCCCGGCGCGACGACCTGCTCGCCGAGCGGCGACGGCTGCTGGAGCGGGTGCCGCGCACCGCGGTCGAGCTGGCCGGCCTGCTCCGGGTGGAGGGGGCGCTGGCCGGGCTGGGCGAGCTGACCGCGCGCCTGGCGGCCCCGGAGGGCCCCCGGGCGTACCTGCTGGGGCTGGCCACGGCCGGCGAGGGGCGGGCGGTCGTGGCGCTCGGCAACCCGGACCGGTCGGCCCGGGTGCTGACGTACGTGCCGGGGATGACCGCCGGCCTCGACGACGTACCCGGCGAGCTGGGCCGGGCGGCGCGGGTGCTGTCCCGCTGCACCGCCCTCGCCCCTGGTGAGGAGACCGCGGCGGTGCTCTGGCTGGACTACGACGCCCCGGATTTCCTGCACGAGGCGGCCTGGCCGGGGCAGGCCCGGGACGCCGGCCCCGCGCTGCACCGGTTCCAGGAGGGCCTGCGGGTGACCCACGACGGGCCGCCGGGCCGGCAGACCGTGCTGGGGCACAGCTACGGCTCGCTGGTGGTGGGCATCGCCGCGCGGGACCACGGGCTGGCCGCCGACGCGCTGGTCTTCGTCGGTTCGCCCGGGGTGGGCGCGGCGCACGCCGCCGAGCTGGGCCTCCCGCCCGGGCAGGTCTGGGCGAGCACCGCGCCGGACGACCTGATCCGGCTGGCCCGGCCCCCGGACGAGCTCGTCCGGAGCGGCCTGCTGGGCGCGTTCCCGCCAGGGTCGGCGGCCGGCCTGGTCGCCGGGGCGGACCGCGAGTTGTGGTTCGGGCCCGACCCGGCCCACCCGGGCTTCGGCGGGCGCACCTTCGCCAGCGGCCGGCACGGTCACACCGGCTACTGGGAGGCGGACAATCCGGCCCTGGACGGCATGGCCCGAATCGTGCTGGGCCGGTGAGGTCGCCGGACGCGGCCGAGCCCCGGTTCACCGCCGCCCGGGGCCCGGCAGGGTGGTGGGCTACTCGACGGTGACCGACTTGGCCAGGTTGCGGGGCTGGTCGACGTCGTGCCCTCGGGCGGCGGCGATCTCGGCGGCGAGCACCTGCAGCGGCACGGTGGTGAGCAGCGGCGCGAGCAGCGTGGGCGTACGGGGCACGTAGATCAGGTGGTCGGCATAGCGGACGACCGCCTCGTCGCCCTCCTCAGCGATCACGACGGTCCGGGCGCCCCGGGCGCGCACCTCCTGGATGTTGGAGACGACCTTGTCGTGCAGCAGCCCCCGGCCGGCCGGCGAAGGCACCACGCAGACCACCGGGGTGCCCTGGTCGATCAGGGCGATCGGGCCGTGCTTCAGCTCGCCGGCGGCGAAGCCCTCGGCGTGCATGTACGCCAGCTCCTTGAGCTTGAGCGCACCCTCCAGGGCCACCGGGTAGCCGACGTGCCGGCCGATGAAGAGCACGGTCGGTTCGGACTTCAGGTCACGGGCCAGCTCGCGCACCGGCTCGATCCGGTCCAGCAGCTCGCGCAGCTTGGCCGGCACCTCCTGGAGCTGGGCGACGACAGCGGCCACCTCGTCGGCGTACTTGATGCCGCGCACTTGGGCCAGGTGCAGGCCGATCAGGTAGCAGGCGACCAGCTGGGTGAGGAACGCCTTGGTGGAGGCGACCGCGATCTCCGGCCCGCCGTGGGTGTAGAGGACGGCGTCGGACTCGCGGGGGATGGTGGAGCCGTTGGTGTTGCAGATCGCCAGCACCCGGGCCTTCTGCTCCTTGGCGTGGCGCAGCGCCATCAGGGTGTCCATCGTCTCGCCGGACTGCGAGATCACCACGATCAGGGTGGACCGGTCGAGCACCGGGTCCCGGTAGCGGAACTCGCTGGCCAGCTCCACCTCGCAGGGGATTCGGGTCCAGTGCTCGATGGCGTACTTGGCGACCAGCCCGGAGTGGTACGCGGTGCCGCAGGCGACGATGAAGATCTTGTCGACGTCGCGCAGGTCCTGGTCGCTGAGGCGGACTTCGTCGAGCATGATCTCGCCGGAGTCGGTGAGCCGGCCGAGCAGCGTGTCCGCGATGGCCTGCGGCTGCTCCTCAATCTCCTTGAGCATGAACCAGTCGTAGCCGCCCTTCTCCGCCGCCGAGGAGTCCCAGTCGATGTGGAAGTCCTTGCCGCTGGCCGGCTGGCCGGCGAAGTCGGTGATCTCGATGGTGTCGTCGGTGATCAGGACGATCTGGTCCTGACCGAGCTCCACCGCGTCCCGGGTGTGCTCGATGAACGCGGCGACGTCGCTGGCGAGGTAGTTCTCCCCGTCGCCGCGGCCGACCACCAGCGGCGAGTTGCGCCGGGCGCCGACCACCGCGCCGGGCACCGCGGCGTCGACGGCGAGCAGGGTGAACGCGCCCTCCAGGCGCTGGCAGACCACCCGCATGCCGGCGGCGAGCAGCTGCGGGCCGTCCGAATGGCCGGCGGCGCGCAAGTCGGCCAGCGCGGCGGAGAGCAGGTGTGCCGCGCACTCGGTGTCGGTGTCGCTGGTGAACTGGACGCCGTCGGCCTCCAGTTCGGCGCGGAGCTTCGCGAAGTTCTCGATGATGCCGTTGTGGATCACGGCGACCCGGCCGTCAGGGGCCAGGTGCGGGTGGGCGTTGCGGTCGGTCGGGCCGCCGTGGGTGGCCCAGCGGGTGTGCCCGATGCCGGTGGTGCCGTCACCGATGCCGATCGGGCTGGCACCACAGGCCGTCGGGTCGGCGGCAGCCCGCTCGGAGAGGACCTTCTCCAGGTTGGCCAGCTTGCCGGCCTTCTTCTCGGTCAGCAGCTCACCGTCGCAGACGACGGCGACGCCGGCCGAGTCGTAGCCGCGGTACTCCAGCCGCCGCAGTCCGTCCAGGACGATGCCCAGCGCCGGGCGCGCGCCGGCGTAACCCACGATTCCACACATGGGTGGCAGCCTAACCCAGTTCCGCTCATCGCACGTGCGCGAAAGCCGGGTAAACGATCACAGAATTTGAGCGAATGGGTGGGCCGGGGCGGTCCGGGTGACGAATCACCACCCGGCCGTACGTCGCAAAGTTGCCGAAAGCCGGCAATCCTGGCGGCATCGACGGCAGGGTGGGATCCTCCGCGTTCCGCCGGGCCACTACATTGAGGGCCGCCACCGGGCCGGCGCATCCCCCGGCCGGCACCCACCTCTCCCGTCGCGGCCCTGGTCCGCGCTCGTCCCCCGGAGCAGAGCAGATGTCCGAGGCGCCGCCCCCCGATGCC
>NZ_POUB01000041.1 GCF_003236335.1 Micromonospora deserti | reverse complement strand
GGCTGGACGGGGCCGGTGGGGCGCCGGGGAGCAACTCCGGTGGCCGGCGGGCCGCCACATCCTCCACCCACCCGACCAGGACGGTCACCACCCCGACCAGCGCGAAGACCAGCGCCACCCGGATGGCCAGGCCCAGCGGGTCCTGGTGGGACCAGCCCACCACGTCCACCAGCGGGGTCAGCGCCACCACGAACGGCATGTGCCACAGGTAGACGGTGAGCGCCCGCCGGTTGAACACGGTCACCACCCGGCCGAACAGGGCGCTGCGGTCGACCCAGGCCACGCTCGCCGGCCCCCGGCCGAGCAGCACCAGGATGAAGGCCGCCGACCAGAGCGCGTTGCCGAGGTGGTTGTCGTTGAGGTCGTACCCGCGCGGGCCGGGGTGGGTGACGATCCAGGCGCCGCCGGCCGCGGCGAGGGTGAGCGCGACCGGCAGCAGCACCCGGTTGGCCAGCCGGCGCAGCATCCCTGCCTGGTGGGCGAAGCCGAGCAGCCAGGCGCCGAAATAGAGCCCGAACTCGCGCAGCGCCACCGGTGCCGCCGGGAACAGGCCCGCCTCAACCGTCGCCAGCAGGGCGTACGGGGCGAGCAGGGTGGGCACCGGGGCGCGCCGGAACAACCAGAACACGACCGGTGAGGCGAGCACGAACCACAGGTAGTCGCGCAGATACCAGATCACGCTCAGCGCGAGCGCGCCCCAGTTGTTCGCTGGCGGATCGGCGACCGGGAAGAGCCAGAGCAGCACCTTCGGGGTCAGCGGCAGCCCGCTGAGCAGCATGGCCGGCACGAAGACCGCGGCGAGCACCCACAACGACGGCAGCAGGCGGCGCAACCGGCGCAGCACCGCTCCCGAACCCCACCGGTGCAGCGAGGCGGCCATCAATGAGCCGGCGAGCGCGAACATCACCGACATCGCGGGGAAGACGAGGGTCAGGGTCGCCCACCCGGTCACGTGGTAGACGACGACTCGGACGATGGCCAGGAAGCGGAGCAGGTCAAGGTATCGGTTTCGCATCAGCCTGCAGTTGGGTCCGGGGGCACGGGGTAGGTTTCCTACCCTCCGCCCGGGTGGTGGCAAACTACCAGTACCCCGGCCGAACGTGACAAGGTCCATACGCCTGACCGGTACGGATCACCCACTGTGGACCCGCATCGTCCGATCTTGCCCCGGCGGCCCCGGGGCCGACCGCTCCTGGCCGGGATCGACCAGGAGCGCCATCAGAAGCCGAGCTTGCGCAGCTGCTTCGGGTCCCGCTGCCAGTCCTTCGCCACCCGCACGTGCAGGTCGAGGTAGACCCGGGTGCCGAGCAGCTCCTCGATCTGCTGCCGCGCGCTGGTGCCGACCTTCTTGAGCCGGCTGGCCCGATGGCCGATCACGATCGCCTTTTGGCTGGGGCGCTCGACGTAGACGTCGGCGTAGATCTTCATCAACTGGCCCTCGGGGACCATCTCCTCGACCACCACCGCGATGGAGTGCGGCAGCTCGTCGCGGACGCCCTCCAGCGCGGCCTCCCGGATCAGCTCGGCCACCAGCACCTGCTCCGGGTCGTCGGTGAGCATGTCGTCCGGGTAGAGCTGCGGCGATTCCGGCAGATAACGGGTCATCACGTCGACCAGGGTGTCCACCTGGTGCCCGGAGACCGCGCTGACCGGCACGACCTCGGCGAACTCACCCAGCTCGCTGACCGCGACCAGCTGCTCGGCCAGCCGCTTGCGGTCCACCAGGTCGGTCTTGGTGACCACCGCCAGCACGGTGGCCTTCAGCCCGGACAGCTCGCCGCTGATGAACCGGTCGCCGCGGCCGACCGGCTCGTCCGCCGGGATGCAGAGGCCGATCACGTCGACCTCGCTCCAGGTCTGCCGGACCAGGTCGTTGAGGCGCTCGCCGAGCAGCGTACGGGGGCGGTGCAGGCCCGGGGTGTCGACGAGGACGAGCTGCGAGTCGGGTCGGTGCAGCACGGCCCGGATGACGTGCCGGGTGGTCTGTGGCTTGCTCGAGGTGATCGCGATCTTCTGCCCGACGATGGCGTTGGTCAGCGTCGACTTGCCCGCGTTCGGCCGGCCGACGAAGCAGGCGAAACCGGCCCGGTAGGGACGCTCCTCCAGGTCGCTCACGCCGCCGCCCCGCTCGGCCCGCCGGCGATGGCCCGGTGCCGCCCGGTCACTCGGTCACCGTGCCCAGGACGGTGCCGTCCGGCGCGGCCACGTGGATCGGCGCGTCGCCGGAGAGGTCACGCACCGCGGCGTGCCCGGCGCCGTCGAGCGTCGACGCCTCGGTCACCACCGCGGCGGCCTCCAGCCGGGTCGCGCCGGCCGCCGCCGCGGAGGCGACCGCCAGCTGCAACGCGGTGATCGTCAGCGACGGCAGCGAGACGCTGGCCGCGGCGTACGTCCGGCCGTCCTGGTCGCGTACCGCCGCGCCCTCCACCGCCCCCACCCGGCCGCGCGCGCCCCGGGCCAGGACGACCAGCTTGCCGTCCTCGGCGCTCAACTCGGCCGGATCGGACGGGGTGGGCCGGGTGGCCGGTACGGCGGCTGACTCAGGCATCGGCGGGTTGCCTCTCCTCGGATCGGTTGATGTCGCCCCGGAGCTCGGCGGGTACGCCGCGGGCCGGGCTGTCCTGTGCGTCGGCCGAACCGACCCGGCTCACCAGCACGGTGTCGATCCGGTTGCGTCGGCCGGTGGTGCCCTCGGCGATCAGCCGGAGGCCGGCCACCTCGACCTGCGCCCCCGGGATCGGCACCCGGCCCAGGGACTGCGCGAGCAGGCCGCCGACCGTCTCCACCTCGTCGGTGGGCAGCTCGGTGTCGAACAGCTCGCCGAGATCCTCCACCGGGAGCCGCGCGGTGACCCGCACCGCTCCGTCGGCCAGGCGCTCGACCGGCGGGCGTTCGACATCGTACTCGTCGGTGATCTCACCGACGATCTCCTCCAGGATGTCCTCGATGGTGACCAGCCCGCCGGTGCCGCCGTACTCGTCGACGACGATGACCAGGTGGTTGCGGGCGGCCTGCATCTCCGAGAGCAGGTCGTCCACGGGCTTGGACTCCGGCACGAAGGTGGCCGGGCGCATCAGCTCGGCGACCGGGAGCTGATGGTCCTCCGGGGCGCCGCCCTGGGTGCGCCGGATCAGGTCCTTGAGGTAGAGCACGCCGAGCACGTCGTCGACGCTCTCGCCGATCACCGGGATGCGGGAGAAGCCGGAGCGCAGGAAGAGCGCCAGCGCCTGGGAGAGCGTCTTGCGCTCCTCGATCCACACCATTTCGGTACGCGGCACCATCACCTCCCGGGCGATGGTGTCCCCCAGCGCGAAGACGGAGTGGATCATCTGCCGTTCGCCGTGCTCCACGACCCCGCGCTGCTCGGCCAGGTCGACCAGCTCGCGCAGCTCCACCTGGGTGGCGAACGGCCCCTCCCGGAAGCCGCGCCCGGGGGTGACCGCGTTGCCGATCAGGATCAACAGCGAGGCGAGCGGGTTGAGCGCCCGGCCCAGCCAGCGGACCAGCGGCGCGACCGCCCGGCCCACCGCGTACGCGTGCTGCCGGCCCAGGGTGCGCGGCCCCACCCCGACCACGACGAAACTGACCACGGTCATCGCCCCGGCGGTGATCAGCGCGGCCCGCCAGCCGGCGCCGAAGGTGTCCACCGCGACCAGGGCCACCAGGGTGGTGGCGGTCAGTTCGGCGAGCAGCCGCAGCAGCAGCAGCAGGTTGAGGTGGCGGACCACGTCGCCCGCGACCGCCTGCAGGGTGCGGGCGCCACGGGCGCCGTCCCGGGCCAGCTCGGCGGCCCGGGCGGGCGAGACGGCGGCCAGGGCCGCCTCGGTCATGGCGATCAGGCCGGCGAGCACCACCAGACCGGCGGCGAAGACGATGAGCTGCAGGTCGGGTAGGCCGGCGGCGCCGGCGGCCGACGCGGGGGTGGACATCACCGGGACCGGGTCGACCGCCAGCTGGCCAGCAGTCGAGCCTGGAGCGTGAACATCTCCCGCTCCTCCTCCGGCTCGGCGTGGTCGTAACCGAGCAGGTGCAGCACCCCGTGCACGGTGAGCAGGTGCAGCTCGTCGGCGGCGGAGTGACCGGCGGTGGCCGCCTGCTTGGCCGCCACCTCGGGGCAGAGCACGATGTCGCCGAGGAGCGCCGGCTCACCGCCGGCCGCGGTGGCCTCGCCCGGCCCATGGTCGACGCTGCCCTCGTCCATGGGGAAGGCCAGCACGTCGGTCGGGCCCTCGCCACCCATCCAGCGATGGTTGAGCTCGGTCATGTAGTTGATGTCGACCAGCAGCACGGACAGCTCGGCGAGCGGGTTGACCCCCATCTCGTCGAGGGCGTGCCGGGCGACGGCGAGCACGGCGTCGGTGTCGACCTCGACACCGGACTCGTTGGCGATCTCGATGGACAACTGTCTTCCTCTGGTCTAGCGGCGCCGGCCGGCCCGGCCGCCCTGGGCGGGTCGCCCCGGCACGGCGCGCACGCTCTGCGCCTGCTGGTTCTCCCGCTCGGCGTCCCAGCGGGCGTACGCGTCGACGATCTCCCCGACCAACCGGTGGCGGACCACGTCGGAGCTGGAGAGCTGGGCGAAGTGGACGTCCTCGACGTTCTCCAGGATCTCCCGGACCACCCGCAGGCCGCTGGTCGTCCCGCCGGGAAGGTCCACCTGGGTGACGTCACCGGTGACCACGATCTTGGAGCTGAAGCCGAGCCGGGTGAGGAACATCTTCATCTGCTCGGGCGTGGTGTTCTGCGCCTCGTCGAGGATGATGAACGCGTCGTTGAGGGTCCGCCCGCGCATGTACGCCAGCGGGGCGACCTCGATCGTGCCCGCCGCCATGAGCTTCGGGATCGAATCCGGGTCGAGCATGTCGTGCAGCGCGTCGTAGAGCGGGCGCAGGTAGGGGTCGATCTTCTCGTTGAGCGTGCCGGGCAGGAAGCCCAGCCGCTCCCCCGCCTCGACCGCCGGCCGGGTGAGGATGATCCGGTTGACCTGCTTGGCCTGCAGCGCCTGGACCGCCTTCGCCATGGCCAGGTAGGTCTTGCCGGTACCGGCGGGGCCGATGCCGAAGACGATGGTGTGCGCGTCGATGGCGTCGACGTAACGCTTCTGCCCCAGCGTCTTGGGGCGGATGGTACGGCCGCGCCGGGAGAGGATGTTGAGCGTCAGGACCTCGGCGGGCCGCTCGGCGCCGCCCTGCTCGAGCATGCCGACGGTACGCCGAACGGCGTCAGTGGTCAGGGTCTCGCCTTTCTCGATGAGTTCGAGCAATTCGCTGAAGAGCCGCTCGGCGAGGGCGTTGTCCGCCGGGGCACCGGTGATCGTCACCTCGTTGCCCCGGACGTGCACGTCGCTGTTGACCGAGCGCTCGACCAGTCGCAGGATCTCGTCGCCCGCGCCGAGCAGGTTGACCATGATCTTCGAATCCGGAACGGTGATCTTGGTCTGCACCCGGGGCGGGCCGGGAGGTGGGGTGCCGGTCATAGGTCGGGCCGAGGGGCCCTGCGCCACCTGCTCTCGATCTCGGCGCCGGGCCTGGTGCCGCGGCGTGCGGACGTTGCCTCCATCGTATCGGTTCAACAGCGGCGGCACCTCGCCCATTTCCGGGGGTAGCGGGCATCGCACCGCGGGTGACCGGGCGGGGCGCGGACCGGGCAGACCGCCCGGAGCAACACGATCCGGGCACCGGGCCGGACCCGCCGACGGGCGGGGCGGCCCCCGCCGCCCCGCCCGCTCCCGGGTCAGCCTCCGGTGCGGAAGTCGTACCGGTCGAAGGTCTCCTGGGCACGGGTGAACCGGTAGGTCGCCCAGTGCATCCGGACCACCCTGCCGCGCTCGTCACGGGTCAGCCGGAGCAGCTCACCCACCTCCCGCCCGGCGACCGTCCGGAACACGTCCGGCCGGTCCGGCAGCGGCGCGAAGACCGCCGGCGGCTTGCCGGGCGGGTCGCCCGCGCCCCGGGCCCGCAGCGCCCCCTCGTGCCAGGAGAAGACGTACTCGAAGCCTTCACCCCACCAGCGGCCGAGCAGGCCGCGTACGCCCTCCGGGGCCGGCGGGCCGGGCCGCCACGGCGTGATGTCGGCCGGGTCGTGCTCGGCCGCGGCGGCGAGCAGCCGGTGCGGCAGGTCGAAGACCTCGGCGGCGGTGCCGGAGGAGCCGAGCAAGGCGGCACCCATCGCGCCGGCCGTGCCGTCACCGCCCCGCCGGCCGTAGGCGGCGGCCAGGAAGCCGGGCATCGCGCCGTCGTGGCCGACGTGCATGACCCGATCGCCCTGTGGGACCAGGATCAGCCCGAGCCCGAACCCGACGCTCCAGAGCGTCTCGTCGGTGACCGTCGCCGGCCAGCGCATCTCGTCGAGGGTGGCCGGGGCGAGCACCGCGCCGGCCGGGTCGAGCGCGGCCGGGTCGGCCAGGAACGCCGCCCAGCGGGCCAGGTCGGTCGCGGTGCTCCACAACTGCGCGGCCGGCCCGACCGCGCCGAAGTCGGTGGGCGGCTCCGGGTGCGCCTCGTCGGAGTACGCGTCCACCAGGAAACCGGTGGCTGCCCGCGGGCCGGGGGTCACCGTGGTGGCGGTCAGCCCCAGCGGGTCGAGCACCCGCTCGGCGAGCACCTCGGCCCAGGTACCGCCGCGCAGCTGCCCGACCAGCCGGCCGAGCAGCGCCATGCCGAGGTTGGAGTAGTGGTAGCGCCGGCCCGGGGGCAGCACCCGCTCGGCCCGGGCCAGCTCGGCGACCAACTCGTCGGCGTCCGGGGCGCGCAGGGTGTCCCAGACGTCGCCGTGCGGTTCGCGTTGCAGGCCGGCGGTGTGCGACAGCAGCCGGCGCACCGTCAGCTCGCCGTGCGCCGGCAGGTCCAGGTGGCGGCCCAGCGGGTCGTCGAGGTCGAGCAGGCCGTCGTCGCGGCACTGCAGGGTCAGCACGGCGGTGAACGTCTTGGTGACCGACCCGATCCGGAACGCGGTCTCCGGTCCCAGCGCGGTGTCGTTGCCCGTTTCGCCGACGGTGCAGGTCCACAGCGGGCGGTCCGCCCGGTGCAGGGCGGCCGACACCGCCGGCACCCGGGCCTGCGCCTGGACCTGCCGCACCATCCGGGACAGCCGGTCGGGCACCGGTGTCACGCGACGTTCCGAGCCAGCATCGGGCCGAGCGGCGCGCCACCGAGCAGGTGGGCGTGCGCGTGGAAGACCTCCTGGCCGCCGTACGCCCCGGTGTTGAACATCAGCCGGAAACCGTCGCCGAGCAGCCCCTCGTCCTCGGCCACCGCGGCGGCCGTGGCGAGCACCTCGCCGGCGAGCCCCGGGTCGCCCTCGGCGAGGGTGGCCACGTCGGCGTAGTGCTCCTTCGGGATGACCAGCACGTGCACCGGGGCTTTCGGGTCGATGTCGCGGAAGGCGAGCGTGGTGGGGGTCTCCCGGACGACGGTGGCCGGGATCTCCCCGGCGACGATGCGGCAGAACAGGCAATCGGTTCCCATCGGGGCATGCTAAGCGCTACCCCAGCCCCCGCTACCCGACCCTGCCGAACGTGGGGTGGGGTGGGTGAGTTACCAGCGGTTGAGGCGGGCGGAGAGGACCGCGAGGGCGGCCACGCCGGCGGTGGAGGTGCGCAGCACGGACGGGCCGAGGCGGACCGGACGGGCGCCGGCGGCGGCCAAGGCGTCCAGCTCGCTGTCGGCGATGCCGCCCTCCGGGCCGACGACCAGCACGATCTCGCCGGTGGCCGGCAGCTCCACGGTGGTCAGCCGGTCGTCGGCCGCCTCGTGCAGCAGGTACGCGGCCCCGGCCCCGGCGATCCGCCGGGCCACCCGGGTGGTGGACTCGTCCGGCGACCCGGCCACCACCGGCAGCCAGGCCCGGCGGGCCTGCTTGGCGGCCTCCCGGGCGGTCGCCACCCACTTCTCGCGGGCCCGTACGCCCCGGTCGCCGCGCCACTGCACCACGGAGCGGGACGCGGCCCACGGCACGATCTCGTCCACCCCGACCTCGGTCATCGCCTGCACGGCCAGTTCGCCCCGATCCCCCTTGGCGATCCCCTGCACCACCACCAGGCGCGGGACGGGCGCGTCGACGTACCCGCGGGCGGTGACCGCCAGGTCGAGGGTGCCCCGGCCGACCGCGGTGACCACCGCGCCGGCAGTGCCGCCCCGCCCGTCGGTGAGCAGCAGCTCCTCGCCGACCCGCAACCGCTGGACGGTGGCGGCGTGGTGCCCCTCGGGCCCGTCGAGCGTCAGGGCGTCGGCGGTGGGCAGCGACTCGACCAGGAACAGCGGCGCGGACACGATGGTCAGGCTAGCCGCCCCGGCGGGCACCGGGACGGCGAGGCCAGGAAGGTCAGGCGTGGCCGTTGAAGGCGTCGCGCATCCGGGAGAAGAAGCCGCCCTGCTTGGTCAGCTCGGCGACCTCCTCGCCCCGGGTCTTGGCGAACTCGCGCAGCATCCGCTCCTGCTCGGCGTCGAGCTTTGCCGGCGTACGCACGTCGAGGTGCACGTAGAGGTCGCCACGGCCGGTGCCGCGCAGGTGCGGTACGCCGCGGGCGCGCAGCCGCAACGTGCTGCCCGGCTGGGTGCCGGGCTTGACGTCGACCGTCTCCTCGCTGTCCAGCGTCTTGATGGTGAGCCTGGTGCCGAGTGCCGCGGCGGTCATCGGCACGGTGACCCGGCAGTGCAGGTCGTCGCCCTTGCGGGAGTAGACGTCGTGCGGCCGCTCGTGGATCTCCACGTAGAGGTCGCCGGCCGTGCCCCCGCCCGGGCCGACCTCGCCCTGCTGGGCCAGCCGGATCCGCATGCCGTCCTCGACACCGGCGGGGATCTTGACGGTCAGCGACCGGCGGGTGCGCACCCGGCCGTCGCCGGCGCAGGTCGGGCAGGGGTGCGGGATGGTGGTGCCGTAGCCCTGGCAGACCGTGCAGGGCCGGGCGGAGACCACCTGGCCGAGGAAGGTGCGCTGCACCGACTGCACCTCGCCCCGGCCGCCGCACGCCTCGCAGGTGGCCAGGTGGGTGCCGGCCGCGGTGCCGGCGCCGGAGCAGGTGGTGCAGAGCACGGCGGTGTCGACCGTGATCGGTGCCTCGACGCCGAACGCCGTCTCGTGCAGGTCCAGCTCCAGCCGCAGGATCGCGTCCGCCCCCGGCCGGGTACGCGGCCGGGGCCCCCGGGAACCACCCGCGGCGCCGCCGAAGAACGCGTCCATGATGTCCTGGAAGCCGACGAACGGCCCGGCCCCGCCGGGCCCCCCGGGGCCGCCCGCGCCCCCGCCGCCCGGGGCGAGCGGGTCGCCACCCAGGTCGACGATCTGCCGTTTGCGGTCGTCGGAGAGGACCTCGTACGCCGCGTTGATGTCCTTGAACTTCTCCTGGGCCTCCGGATCCGGATTGACGTCCGGGTGGAACTGCCGCGCCAGCTTGCGGTAGGCGCGCTTGATTTCGTCGTCGGAGGCTTCCCGGCTCACGCCGAGGATGCCGTAGTAGTCCCTGGCCACTGCGTTCCGTGTCCTCATGTTCGTCTCGCGTTGCGCCGGTCGGCGGCCCCGCCGGCCGTCGGCCCTGACTGGTCAGTTCTGGGCCAGCAGCTCGCCCACGTAGCGTGCCACGGCCCTCACGGTGGCGATGGTGCCGGGGTAGTCCATCCGGGTGGGCCCCAGCACGCCGAGACCACCGACGATGGTGGATCCCGGGCCGTACCCGGTGCTGACCACCGAGGCGGCGCGGAGATTGTCGATCTCGTTCTCGTCGCCGATGAGCACCCGCGTCGTGCTCGGCTCCGCCTCGCCGATCAGCTTGAGCAGCACGACCTCCTCCTCGAGCGCCTCCAGGATGGGGCGCAGCGAGCCCTGGAAGTCGAGCAGGCCGCCCCGGGTGAGGTTGGCCGTGCCGGCCAGCGCGATCCGCTCCTCGTGCCGCTCGACCAGCGTCTCCAGCAGCACGGTGGAGAGGGTGGCCATGGCCGGCCGCAGGTGCGGCACCGACTCGTCGACCAGCGCCTGCACCAGCGGCGGGGTCTCCGACAGTCGGGTGCCGACCAGCTTCTCGTTGACCAGCCGGCGCAGGTCGATGACGTCGTCGGCCGGGATGGGCCTGGGCAGTTCGACCAGCCGCTGCTCGACGCGGCCGGTGTCGGCGATCATCACCAGCATCAGCCGGGTGGTGGAGATCGGCACCAGCTCCAGGTGGCGCACCGTGGAGCGGGCCAGGCTCGGGTACTGCACCACGGCGACCTGCCGGGTCAGCTGGGCCAGCAGCCGGACGGTGCGGTGCACCACGTCGTCCAGGTCGACCGCGCCGACCAGGAAGCGCTCGATCGCCCGGCGCTCGGCCGGGCTGAGCGGCTTGACCCGGGACAGCCGGTCGACGAAGAGCCGGTAGCCGCGGTCGGTGGGCACCCGGCCGGCGCTGGTGTGCGGCTGTCGGATGTAGCCCTCCTCCTCCAGCACCGCCATGTCGTTGCGGACCGTCGCCGGGGAGACTCCGAGCTGGTGCCGCTCGACCAGCGCCTTGCTGCCGACGGGCTCCTGCGTGGCGACGTAGTCCTCGACGATCGCGCGGAGCACGGCGAGCTTGCGGTCGTCGAGACCCATCCTCCCCACCTCCTGTGGCACGTCGGCCCGCGGCGCGCTGCCAGGCATCCTGGCACTCGACTGTAACGAGTGCCAGTCTACGTCGGGGGGCCCGCCGACGCGATGATCAACGACGGACCACCGGTGCGCCCGCCGGCCGCGGGCGGAACCGGGCCGATCGTCCCGGCAAGCCGGTCGGTGTCGCTCTTTCGCGGCCTTGCTGGCTCCCCCTACCGTGACCTTCATGACTGAACCACCTCGCCCCCCGGGCGCGGGCGACCCCGGCGCCCAGCCGGATCCGGCCGCTTCCTCGGGAGGCCCCCACGCCTCCGGCTCGGACGAACCCACCGCACCACTGTCCGGGGCATCGGGCCCGGGCGGCTATCCCCCGCCCGGTGGCTATCCGCCGCCCACCGGTGACCAGCCGTCGCCGGGCGGCTACCCTCCGCCGGGTGGCTATCCCCCGCCGGGTGGCTATCCCCCGCCGGGTGGCTATCCCCCGCCGGGTGGTTACCCTCCGCCGGGGGTCGGCTATCCGACCGGCGGCGGCTACGGCGCGCCGACCGGCGGCTACGGCGCCCCGACGACCGGCTACGCCACCAACGAGGACAAGAACTGGGCTTTGATCGCCCACTTCGGCGGCCCGCTCGGGGTGGTCGTCGGCGGCGGCCTGCTCGGCTGGGTCGCCCCGCTGATCGCGCTGATGACCCGGGGACAGCAGTCGCCGGCGGTCCGGGCCCACGCGGTCGCGGCGCTGAACTTCCAGATCACCTGGGCGGTCGTCAGCGTACTCAGCTGGGTGCTCACCGCAATCACCTGCGGGCTGCTGTTCTTCATCCCGATGCTCGTGTGGCTGGTGCCGCTGATCTTCGGGATCATCGGCGGGGTCAAGGCCAACGAGGGCGTGCTCTACCGCTACCCGATGGCATACAGCTTCACGAAGTGACCCGGGCCGGCCGCTCCCCCGGCCGGCCCCGGCCACGCGGCTCAGGGCAGCAGGTCGCGCACCACGGCGTCGGCCAGCAGCCGACCGCGCAGGGTGAGCACCGCGCGGCCGGCGGCGAACTCCGGGCCGGCCAGCAGCCCGTCGGCGAGTGCCCGGCGGGCCGCGGTCCGCCCCGCCTGGTCGAGTGCGTCCAGCGGCAGCCCGGAGGCGAGCCGCAGCCGCAGCATGACGTCCTCCATGTGCGCCTCGGCGGGGGCGAGCACCTCCCGGGCCAGGCCGGGCGACTCCCCGGCGGCCAGCCGCCTCGCGTACGCCGCAGGGTGCTTGACGTTCCACCAGCGCACCCCGCCGACGTGGCTGTGCGCCCCCGGGCCGAGACCCCACCAGTCGGCGCCGGTCCAGTAGAGCAGGTTGTGCCGGCACCGGGCTGCCGGCGTGCGGGCCCAGTTGGAGACCTCGTACCAGGAGAAACCCGCCGCGCCGAGGGCGGCCTCCGCGGCCAGGTAGCGGTCCGCGGCGACGTCGTCGCTGGGGTACGGCAGCTCGCCGCGGCGCATCCGGGCGGCCAGCCGGGTGCCGTCCTCGACGATCAGGGCGTACGCGCTGACGTGGTCCACCCCGGCGGCCACCACCTGGTCGAGGGAGGCGGCGAAGTCCTCGGCGCGCTCCCCCGGCGTGCCGTAGATCAGGTCCAGGTTGACGTGGTCGAACCCGGCCTCGCGCGCCTCGATCGCGGCCTCGGTGGCCCGGCCGGCGCGGTGCGTCCGGTCGAGGATCGCCAGCACCCCGGGCGCGGCGGACTGCATGCCCAGCGAGATCCGGGTGTAGCCGGCCGCCCGCAGCGCCTTCAGCGACCCGGGGGTGACCGACTCCGGGTTGGCCTCCGTGGTCACCTCCGCGCCGGGCGCCAGCCCCCAGGTGCGGTCGATGCCGTCCAGGATCCGGGCCAGGTCGTCGGCGGGGAGCAGGGTCGGGGTGCCGCCGCCCACGAAGACCGTGTCCACCGCCGGCGGCGGGGTGTCGCCCAGCACCCGGCCGGCGAGTGCCAGCTCGGCCAGCACGGCGTCGGCGTACGCTGCCCGGCTGGCGCCGCCGCCCAGCTCCGCCGCGGTGTACGTGTTGAAGTCGCAGTAGCCGCAGCGGCTGGCGCAGAACGGCACGTGCACGTACACCCCGAAGCCGCGGGCGCCGACCGCGCGGGTGGCGGTGGCGGGCAGCGAGCCGTCGACGGGGACGGGTTCGCCTTCTGGAAGGACGCCGGGCATGGCCACTAGTGTGCCCGGCATGACCTCTCCCGACGCGCTCGTACGGGTCGCCACGGCCGCCGGGGTGACCACCCTCACCCTGGACAGCCCGCACAACCGCAACGCGCTCTCCACCTCGCTGATGACCCAGCTGCTCGCCGGCCTGGCCGCCGCGGTGGCCGACGACGCCGTCCGGGTGGTCGTGCTCGACCACACCGGCCCGGTCTTCTGCTCGGGGGCGGACCTGAAGGAGACCGCCGCCGCGTACGCCAGCGGGACGATGCCGGCCGGGATACTCGGCGACGTGCTGGCGGCGGTCTGGGAGTGCCCGAAGCCGGTGGTGGCCCGGGTCGCCGGTCCGGCCCGGGCCGGCGGTCTGGGTCTGATCGCGGCGGCGGACCTGGCGGTCTGCGCCGAGGAGGCGACCTTCGCCTTCACCGAGGTGCGGATCGGGGTGATCCCGGCGGTGATCTCGGCGACCGTGCTGCCCCGGCTGCACCCCCGGGCCGCGGCCGAGCTCTACCTGACCGGGGACACGTTCGACGGGCGACGGGCGGCCGAGGTCGGCCTGGTCACCGCGGCCGTGCCGGCGGCCGACCTGGATGCGGCGGTGGCGAGGTTCTGCGACTCGCTGGTCCGCGGCGCTCCCGGCGCGCTGGCCGGAGCGAAGCAGCTGCTGCGCCGCCCGGTGGCCGCCGACCTGCGCGCCGAGATCGCCGAGTTGGCCGCCGTCTCCACCGGCTACTTCCTCTCCGCGGAGGGACGCGAGGGCGTCCTGGCGTTCCGGGAGAAACGGGACGCCAGCTGGGTGCCGGCGCGGTGACGGCGTTTCCGTCGGGTCGGGGCGGGGAAGGCGGGCACCGGCGCCGGTGGGCGGTCCGGCCCCTGGCGTCCGACCCGCCGCCGGCCGTCCCGCTGGCCCGCTGACAGCCGGCGGAGCGGGCGGGAACCGGTCGGACGACCCGGAGGGTGCCACGGGGGACGTACGCTTGTCGGACTGTCGAACAGGGGGTGTGGGTGCGAACTCGGGCAGTCGTGGGGAGCGGTGTGGTCCTCGTCCTCGTCGCCGTGGTCGGGATCTGGATCGTCTTCCGGCAGTTCGGGGAGCGGTTGCGCCTCCCGCTGACCAGCCGGACGTGCACGGTGCAGGCCGATGGCCGGGTGGCGCTGGACGCCGACCAGATGGCCAACGCGGCGACCATCGCGGCGATCGGCATCCAGCGCGAGATGCCCGAGCGGGCCGTGGTGGTGGCGCTGGCCACCGCCTACCAGGAGTCCGGCCTGCGCAACCTCGCCGGCGGGGATCGTGACTCGCTGGGCCTGTTCCAGCAGCGTCCCAGCCAGGGGTGGGGCACCCCGGCCCAGATCCGGGATCCGCGGTACGCGGCGAACCGGTTCTACGCCGCGTTGAAGAAGGTCCGCGGCTGGGAGCGGATGCGGGTCACCGACGCGGCCCAGAAGGTGCAGCGCTCCGCCTTCCCGGAGGCCTACCAGAAGTGGGCGGACGAGTCGGAGGTGCTCACCCGGGCCCTGCTGGGGCACGCCACCGGGGCGGTGGCCTGCACGGTCGGCGGGGATCCGGTGATGCGTGGCGAGGCCGCCGCGGCCGCGCTGACCCGTGGTCTGACCCTCGACTGGGGGCTGGCCGCGGCAGCCTCCGCAGCGGAGGTGACCGGCCTGTCCGTGCCCGCCGCCGACGAGCGCCGGGGCTGGCGGTACGCGCACTGGCTGGTCTCGCACGCGCACGACCACGGGGTCAAGCGGGTGCGTTTCGGCGGCCTGGAGTGGACGGCCCGGGAGGGCACGTGGAACCCGGTGGGCGGGGCTGCTCCCAGCGCCGACCGGGTGGTCGCCGAGGTATTCGCCGAGGCATGAGCGACCCGGATCTTCTTACCCGCAGTCACCGCACAATCCAACCTTTCCCCTGATAGCCCACTTCTCACCCCACTTTCCTCACCCTGGGTAGCGGTGCCGTTCCCGATGGTCGGAGCCGCCCGCATTACCACCCCGGGCGGTACCCCGCCGCGGAATCAGCGCGTTACGATCGGCGGCCTGTGCCAGAAATGGTTTCACCTCATGGGGAGGGGTACGACGTGGCGTTCGACTACGGCGACCGGACCGGTTACGAGCCGATCAGCGACATCGACCGCAAGGAGTTCCACGAGCAGGGCTTCCTGCTGCTGCGCAACGTCCTGACGGAGGATCACCGGGCGGCGCTGGAGGCGGCGGTTGACCGCGTCTACGCCGAGGAGAAGGCCAAGGGCAACACCACCAAGGACGGCACCCTGCACCTGCTGGGCTTCCTGGAGCGGGACGAGCTCTTCGGCGACCTGCTGACCCACCCGATCGCCTTCCCCTACATGTGGGGCCTGGCCGGGTGGAACATCTACACCCACCACAACCACCTGGACGTCACCCCGCCGGCCCTGGAGCCGGAGAAGCCGTACTGGGGCTGGCACCAGGACGGGTACCGGCAGAACTCCGACCCGGAGACGATGGACCCGAACCTGCCCCGGCCGATGTTCTCCCTCAAGGTCGCCTACGTGCTCTCCGACCTCTCGGAGAACGGCCGCGGCGCCACCAAGGTGATCCCGGGCAGCCACCTGTGGAACTCTCTGCCCCGGCCGGCGGACACCTCGGTGCACAACCCCGACCCGGAGGGCACGGTGGAGATCACCGCGAACCCCGGTGACGCCTTCATCTTCGACCGCCGCCAGTGGCACTCCCGGTCCACCAACCTGTCGACGATCACCCGCAAGATGCTCTTCGTCGGCTACACCTACCGGTGGATCCGCCCGCTGGACGAGCTGCACATCGACAAGGACGGCGAGTGGTGGGCGAACCGCACCCCGGTCCAGCGCCAGCTCTGCGGTGAGGGCACACACACCGCGAACTACTGGGGCATCAACTGGGACGGCTACATCGACGACGAGATCCCGCTGCGCAAGGAGCTCAAGCAGCGCGGCCTGCTCGACCGCAGCATTCCCTGGCTGCGCTGACGTCCCGCTCGTGAGGGAGGGCCTCCTGCCACCGCGTCGCGCGGAGCAGGAGGCCCGCTGCGGTCCGGGCCGCCGGGCACCCGGCGGCGTCGCGGCCCGCTCGGTGCCGTCCCTCGGGTGACCGTCAGCCGTGGGCGGCGAGCCGGCGGCGCGCCTTCTCCCGGACCGGCTCGGGCAGGTCGTCCGCCGCCAGCAGCCGGGGCAGCAGGTCTGGCTCCAGGGTCGTCGCCCGGAAGACCTCACCGATGGTCACCCCGTGCGCGGGCCGGTCGACGACCTCCACCGGGTCGCCGGCACCCACCTCGCCCTCGACCAGTACCCGCAGGTAGGCCCCGGGCGTCCCGCGGGCGGTGAACCGCTTGATGAGATCCGGCATCCCCCAGAAGCCGGCGAAGGTGGTGCAGGGGGTGCGCGGCATGGTCACCTGGAGTACCGCCGAACCGATCATCCACCGCTCGCCGATCACCGCACCGGTCACCTCCACCGCGTACGTGGTCAGGTTCTCGCCGAACGCGCCGCGGCGCACACTCCGGCCGACCTCGGCCGCCCACCACGCGGCGTCCTCCTCGGCGTACGCGTAGACCGCCTTGTCCGGGCCGCCGTGGTGGGCGCGCTCGCCGATGAAGTCGCCGGCCACCCCGTCGACGCGGAGCAGCACCGGGACGTCCACCGGCCGCTTGTCGATCCCGCTACGGCCGCTCGCGTCGCCCGCCCACTTCGCCTCGGTCACGATGCCGAGGTTCACCGATGCCACCCTGCCCGTCATGGCGGTGAGCCTAGCCCGGTCCCGCCACGCCCTCCGCGCCGTTGTCCGCGTCCCGGGCTCCGCCGCCGCTGATGCCGCCGGACGATCCAGCCGGGTCAGCCCTTGACGGCGCCGGCGACCAGGCCGGACACCATCCGACGCTGCACCAGCAGGAAGAACACGATCACCGGAAGGGTGAACAGGGTGGAGGCGGCCATCACCGGGCCCCAGGCGGTGTCGTCGCGGCCGAAGAAGAAGGTCATCGCCACCGGCAGCGTGTACCGCTCCTGGTCGTTGATGAACGTCAGCGCGAAGATCAGCTCGTTCCACGCCGTGATGAACGAGAAGATGCTGGTCGCGACCAGGCCGGGAGCCACCAGCGGGAAGAGGATCCGGCGGAAGATCTGCGCCCGGTTGGCCCCGTCGATCGCCGCGGCCTCCTCCAGTTCCCTGGGCACCGCGGCGACGAAACCGCGCAGCATCCAGACCGCGAACGGCAGCGAGAAGCCGAGGTAGGTCAGGATCAGGCTGGGCAGCGTGTTGTAGAGCCCGAGCCGCTGGATCATCAGGAACAGCGGGATGACCAGCGCCTCCAGCGGGATCATCTGCACCACCAGCAGCATGATCAGGAAGCTGGTCCGGAGGGTGAACCGGAACCGGGCCACCGCCGTGGCGGCCAGCAGCGCGACCAGCCCGCTGAGCAGCACCGTGGAGACCGCCACGATGGCGCTGTTGAGGAAGAAGTCGGCGAAGGTCACGCCCGGGATGAGGTTGCCGGTGAGGATCTGCCGGTAGTGCTCCAGGGTCGGCTCCGCGGGCATCGGGCGCGGCGTGCTGGAGAAGATCTCCGAGCTGGGCTTCAGCGAGGTGGCGATCATCCAGTAGACGGGGAAGGCGGCGAAGAGCGCCACCAGCAGGCCCGCGCCGTTGAGGGCCAGCCGTTTCACGCCCGCCCCTGCTGCGCGCCGCGTCACGCGTCCTCCTCCTGCTTGAGCACCATGCGGACGTAGAGACCGGTCACCACCAGCAGGATCAGGGTGAGGATCACCGCGATCGACGCGCCGAGCCCGTACTTGGGCGGGGGCGAGAACGCCTCCGCGTACGAATAGATGGAGAGCATGAACGTCGGCCGGTCCTGGGTGCCGCCGGCCAGCACGAACTGCTGGGTGAAGACCTTGAAGTCCCAGATGGTGGAGAGCACGATCAGGATCCCGAAGACCGGCCGCAGCAGCGGGAAGGTGACCTTCCAGAACACCTTCCACGGCCCGGCCCCGTCAACCCGGGCCGCCTCGTGCAGCTCGCTCGGTACGCTCTTGAGCCCGGCCAGCACGCTGACCGCGATGAACGGGAACGAGTGCCAGACCACCACCAGGGTGAGGATCGAGAAGAACAGCAGCGGCGAGTTGAACCAGCCGTAGCCGGTCCAGTCGCTGTGCCCGAAGAGGCTCTGCGACAACCCGTCGGGCAGCGCGTTGAACAGCCAGGTGACCAGGCCGCTGGTGTCGTCGAAGATCCACTTCCAGACGATCGTGCCGGTCAGCGCCGGGGTGGCCCAGGCGAGCATCACGCAACTGGCCACGAAGGCGGCCATCTTCCGGCCCAGCCGGTTGAGCAGCAGCCCGACCAGGGTGCCCAGAACCATCGTGAGGAGCACGTTGGCCGCGGCGAAGAGCACCGTGTTGCGCAGCACGGTGCGGAAGAACGGGTCGCCGAGGATCTCGACGTAGTTGGCCAGCCCCACCCACGGCCACTCGCGGTCGCCGCGCAGCTGCCGGACGTTGTTCAGCCGGTAGAAGGACATCGCCACCACCTGGCCGAGCGGCCAGAGCAGCAGCACCCCGATGATCACCAGGCAGGGCAGGAGGAGCAGGTAGGGCAGGCGGTCCACCCGGCGACGCCGCCGCGCGGGGGTCTCCCGCGCGGCGGACGTCTCCGGCGTCTCGGTCAGCGTGGTCACTTGGCGTTGAGGATGCTTTCCATCTCCGCGGCCGCGTCGGCGGTGGCCTTCTCGACCGTCTTCTGACCCTTCATGACCGAGCTGTTCATCGCCTGGGTCACCGTCTTGGTCCGGCTGACCTCCACCCATTTCGGGGTGAGCGGCGTGAGCTTGGTGTTCTGCATCGCGGTGGCGAACGGCGCCATGATCTTGTCATTGGTGTACTTGTCGCCACTCACCAGGTCCTGGTAGACCGGGAAGAAGCCGAGGCTCTCGGCGAACGCCTGGTCGTTCTTCTTGCTCAGCAGCACCGTCAGGTAGTCCCAGGCGAGGTCCTGCCGCTTGCTGTCCTGCCAGATCGCGACGTCGGAGCCGCCGGCGAAGGCGGGCGCGGGCTTGCCGTCCGGGCCGGGGATGGGGAACGTGCCCCAGACCTTCTCGATCTCGGGGTTGTCCTTCTTGATGGCGCCCTGCTGCCAGCTACCGCCGAAGGCCATCGCCGCCTTGCCGGTGGCGAACTGGGTGCGGGCGTCGATCTCGTTCCAGCCCGCGGCGGCCGGCGGGGCCACCTTGTGCACGGTCACCAGGTCGGTCCAGAACTTGACCGCCCGCTGCGCCTCCGGCGTGGTGTAGCCGGACTTCCAGGTGTCGCCCTGCTGGGTGGCGATCTCCGCGCCAGTGCCCCAGAGGAACGAGTAGAAGGGCAGCTCGGAGTTGCCCGGCAGGGCGATGCCGTAGGTGCCCGGCTTCTTCGCCTGCACGGCCTTGGCGGCGGCGACCAGTTCGTCCCAGGTGGTCGGCGGCTTGACGCCGGCCTCGGCGAACCAGTCGGTGCGGTAGTAGATGCCCCGGACGCCGGCGTACCACGGTACGCCGTACTGCTTGCCGTCGAGCTGGGCATTCTTCACCAGGTCGGGCAGGATGTCCTTGCCCTCGGTCCAGCCGCTCATCCGGTTGGTCACGTCGGCCAGCGCCTCCTGCGCCGCCCAGCCCTGGGTCTCGGTGTTGCCCAGCTCGGTGACGTCCGGCCCCTCACCGCCGGCGAGCGCGGCCTGGAACTTCTTCGGCGCCTCGAGCCAGGGGATGTACTGGACCACCACGTCGGTGTCCGGGTGCTTCTGCCGGAACTCGGTCTCGACGCCGTCGAGGAACGTGGTCTGCGCCTCGCTGCCCTCGCCCATCATCCAGACCGTCAGTTTGCTGTTGTCGGCCGCCTCGTCGTCACCGGAGCCACCGCAACCGGTCAGCACCATCGCGGCCGAGGCCACGACGGCGGTGACCGGGGCCAGCCGCTTCCACCTGTTCACGCCATATCTCCCTCGCGCCTCTTGGCACTAACCTTCTCCGCCGCACCTTAGTAGGAAAAAATCCTTTACGACAGTGGCCGGCCGGGCGAAGCGAGGCGACCGTACCCCAGGCCGGCGGATCGCAGCCGGCTGGGAGTGGGGCAAAACTGGTCGTACGCAGACGAAGGGAGCCCCGCCTGCCGGCCGGGCTCCCGTCGTCTTCAGACTGTGCGGTTCTTACCGGTGGGTGACGCCCCGGCGCCGGCCGACGCCGACCACCAGGGCCACTGCGACGGCGGCAAGCACGACCTGCAACAGCAGCTCACGCCAGTCGACCCCGGCGGCCTCGGCGAAGCCCGAGGCGCGCGCGATAACCGTGCCCAGCAGCGCGGCGCCGACGCCGATCAGCATGTGCAGCCACATCGGCATGTCCTGCCGACCGGGTACGGCCAGCCGGCCCAGCAGGCCGACGATCAGGCCGACGATGAGCGCGGTGATGATGCCCCAAACGGTGAGCTCCACGGTCGCTCTCCTTCACGAGATGTCGAGTCAGTGATTGCGGTGTTCCTCTCGTGACCGGTGAGTTCCCGAGCGCTGACGGACCCAAACCGACATCCCGGGACAGGCGGTGCGCGTGCGCCCCGGACCGGACGTCCGACCCGGTTCCGGACGTACGCGAGGGTGCCCGGCCGGCCGGGCACCCTCGCGGGGGAGATTCGGTGGTGTGCGGTTACCGGTGGGTGACGCTGCGGCGCCGGCCCACGCCGGCAACCAGGGCCACGGCGATCGCGGCCAGCACGACCTGGACCAGCAGCTCCCCCCAGTCGATGCCGGCGGTCTCGGTGGCGATGCCCACCGCCCGGGCCAGGACGGTGCCGAGCAGCGCCGCACCGACGCCGATCAGCATGTGCAGCCAGATCGGCATGTCCTGCCGGCCGGGTACGACCAGGCGACCCAGAGCGCCGATGATGAGACCGACAACGAGCGCGGTGATGATGCCCCAAACGGTGAGCTCCACGGTCGCCCTCCTTCAAGAGTGGTGTCCACGATTCGTGGCGTTCCTGTCGTGACCGCTAATTCCCGACCCGCCGAAAATCCAAACCGGCCCGGCGCGCGCCGACGTTGTCGGCCGTCAATGGCCACCGCCGTCCCATCCCCACGATGCCGTTCCACCGGTCGTGGCCGATCCGGCCGGGTGCGCGGTCGGCGGGCGAGGCGGAACATCACCTGCCGAGGGTGGCCGGACGCGCAACGGCCGGCGCCCGGACCGGGCGGGGGTGGCGTCCCTGCCCGGCCGGGGCGCCGGCCGTCGTCCGCCGGCGAACCGGCGGTGCGTCACTTCTTGCCGGGCGCCTTGCCGTCGCCGGAGTCGGAGGAGAGCGCGGCGATGAAGGCCTCCTGGGGGACCTCCACCCGGCCCACCATCTTCATCCGCTTCTTGCCCTCCTTCTGCTTCTCCAGCAGCTTGCGCTTGCGGCTGATGTCGCCGCCGTAGCACTTGGCGAGCACGTCCTTGCGGATGGCCCGGATCGTCTCCCGGGCGATGACCCGGCTGCCGATGGCGGCCTGGATCGGCACCTCGAACTGCTGGCGCGGGATCAGGTTGCGCAGCTTCGCGGCGATGGTGGTGCCGTAGTTGTACGCCTTGTCCTTGTGCACGATGGCACTGAACGCGTCGACCGGCTCGCCGTGCAGCAGGATGTCGACCTTCACCAGGTCGGACGACTGCTCGCCGGAGGGCTCGTAGTCCAGTGACGCGTAGCCCTTGGTGCGGCTCTTGAGCTGGTCGAAGAAGTCGAAGATGATCTCGGCGAGCGGCAGCGTGTAGCGCAGCTCCACCCGGTCGGCGGAGAGGTAGTCCATGCCGAGCAGGTTGCCGCGCCGGCCCTGGCACAGCTCCATCACCGCGCCGACGTAGTCGTTCGGGGTCAGCACGGTCGCCCGCACGGTCGGCTCGTACACCTCGGCGATCTTGCCGGTCGGGTACTCGCTCGGGTTGGTCACCACGACCTCCTGACCGTCCTCCAGGACGGCCCGGTAGACCACGTTCGGGGCGGTGGAGATCAGGTCCAGGTTGAACTCGCGCTCCAGCCGCTCCCGAATGATCTCCAGGTGCAGCAGGCCGAGGAAGCCGCAGCGGAAGCCGAAGCCGAGCGCCCCCGAGGTCTCCGGCTCGTACGTCAGCGCGGCGTCGTTGAGCTTGAGCTTGTCGAGCGCGTCGCGCAGGTTGGGGTAGTCGGAGCCGTCGATCGGGTAAAGACCGGAGTAGACCATCGGCTTCGGGTCCTTGTAGCCGCCGAGCGGCTCGGTGGCCGGCCGGCCGTTGATGGTGACCGTGTCACCGACCCGGGACTGCCGGACGTCCTTCACGCCGGTGATCAGGTAACCCACCTCGCCGACGCCGAGCGCCTCGGCCTTCTGCATCTCCGGTGAGATGACCCCGATCTCCAGCAACTCGTGGGCGGCGCCGGTGGACATCATCTTGATCCGGTCCCGGGCGCTGATGCGCCCGTCGATCACCCGGACGTAGGTGACCACACCCCGGTAGACGTCGTAGACCGAGTCGAAGATCATCGCCCGGGCGGGCGCCTCGGCGTCGCCGACCGGCGGCTGGAACTGCCGGACGATCTCGTCGAGCAGGTACGGCACGCCCTCGCCGGTCTTCCCGGAGACCTTGATGCAGTCGGCCGGGTCGCCGCCGATGAGGTGGGCCAACTCCTCGGCGTACTTCTCGGGCTGGGCGGCCGGCAGGTCGATCTTGTTGAGCACCGGGATGACGTGCAGGTCGTTCTCGAGCGCCAGGTAGAGGTTGGCCAGGGTCTGCGCCTCGATGCCCTGGGCGGCGTCGACCAGCAGGATGGCCCCCTCGCAGGCGGCCAGCGACCGGGACACCTCGTAGGTGAAGTCGACGTGGCCCGGGGTGTCGATCATGTTGAGGACGGCGGGCTCGCCGGCCCGCTCGCCCTCGCGGATGGTCCACGGCATCCGGACGGCCTGGCTCTTGATGGTGATCCCGCGTTCGCGCTCGATGTCCATCCGGTCGAGGTACTGGGCACGCATCTGCCGGGGGTCGACCACGCCGGTGAGCTGCAGCATCCGGTCGGCCAGGGTCGACTTCCCGTGGTCGATGTGGGCGATGATGCAGAAGTTCCGGATGCGTGCCGGGTCGGTGGCACCAGGAGCGTTCGCGCCGGAATCGAGCGTCGGTGGCACAGCGGTCCGTTCTGGTCGGCTGACGTGAGCAGGCCGGCGACGCCGGCCCCCTCTATGCTCCCACGCCGCCGCCCCAGGCCCGCTGCGCGGGCGATCCCCGGCCCCGGGGCCATCGCGTCACTCCGGCGATCCCGCACCCGGGCCGCGCCGGAGGCCGCCGGCGATCCCCACCCCGCTGGTCTCCGCCGGGTCACTCCTCCGCCGGGTCACTCCTCGGGCGGCTCGACGAAGAGCGCGGCGAGCTTCGGCAGCCGGGCACGCGCCTGTTCCTCGTCGTCGAAGTCCCAGAGGTCGTTGAGGTCCGGCACCGCGGCGGCCTCCCGCTCCGCCGGCAGTTGCGCGGCGGTCGCCTTCCGGTACGCCACCCAAGCCACCCCGAGCATGTCCGCGCAGGCCAGCTCCTCGCCGGTGAGCGAGGCGGCCCGGACCTGCGGCAACTCGGCCAGCGAATCCGGGTCGGCGACGGCCCGCGCGAACACCTCCCGCCCCTGGGCCATCAGCCAGCCCCGGAACTGGTCGAAGCCGTCGTCGGAGACGCCCCCGTTGATCAGGTACGCGGCTCCCCAGAGATCCGCCCGGTGCGAGGCGGCGAGCACCCGGGTCTGGTGTTGCGCGTACCCGACGATGTCGCCCGGGTCCCGCGCGGCCAGCAGGGCGACGGCCCGCGCGGCCACCGCCCGCGGCTCTCCCCCACCCCCGGACCGGGCCCGGTCGATCAACCGCCAGAAGTCGTCGGTCCTCATGGCCTGGCAGTCTCCCAGACCCCGGCGCCGGGCCCCTTGTCGTCACGCCACGCGGTGACCGGCCGGCCGCCGAGCCGATCGGTGAGCCAGGCCAGTCGCCCGTCCAGGGCGCCGGTGGCGGTGGCGGACGCCTCGATCAACGCCCAGAAGTCCTCGGTCCCGATCACACGGGCAGTGTCGCGCTGCGGTACGACACGTACCCGGG
This sequence comes from Micromonospora deserti, assembly GCF_003236335.1. GTDB lineage: Bacteria > Actinomycetota > Actinomycetes > Mycobacteriales > Micromonosporaceae > Micromonospora > Micromonospora deserti. The sequence goes on along the minus strand of NZ_POUB01000041.1, from coordinate 8,831 downwards.
CAGCATGGTGACGTGCCCCCGACCTCGCCGCCGTACCCCGGAAGCGCCGGGCGGCCCGACTGGTCGGCGCTGCCAGCGCGGCTGCGCGGCGCGCTCGCCGACCGGCTCGGCGCCCCGGTCGTCGCGGCCCGCACCGCCCCCGCCGGCTTCACCCGCGGCTTCGCCGCCGTGCTCACCACCGCCGACGGCGGCCGGGCCTTCGTCAAGGCCGCGACCGCCGGGCAACCGCAGCTGGTCACCTGGTACGCACGGGAGGCCGCGATCCTCGACCGGCTCCCGCCCGGCCTCCCGGTGCCCCGCCTGCGGTGGACGCTGGACGAGGCGGACTGGTACGCGCTCTGCCTGGACGCCGTCGACGGGCGGCCGCCCCGGCTGCCCTGGGTGCCGGCGGAGCTGAGCGCGGCCCTGACCGGGTACGCCGACCTGGCCGCCGCCCTGGCCGGCCCGCCCGCCGGCCTCGTCGCCCTCGACCTGCCCCACCTGGCGGACCTGGCCCGGGAGGACATCCTGTGGTGGGGTGAGGTGCACGCCGGCCGGGAACCGCTGCCGGCGCTGCCCGCCCGGGTACGGCACCGGCTGCCCGAGCTGGTCGCGCTGGAGTCCCGCCTCCCCGGGTACGCCGCCGCGGCGGCCGGCCTGATCCACGGCGACCTGCGCCCCGACAACGTGCTGATCGACGCGGACGGGCGGGCCTGGTTCTGCGACTGGACCTGGCTCTGCCGCGGGCCGGCCTGGTTCGATCTGGTGACTCTGCTCCTCGGTGGGTATGCCGACGGGCTGGACGCCGACGCGATCTTCACCGGCCACCCGGTCGCCGCCGGCGCGCCACCGGACGCGCTGGACGTCACCCTGGCCGCCCTGGCCGGCTACTTCCTCACCACCGCGGCGGCGGCGCCAGCGACGGCCTCGGCGCAGTTGCCGGCGCACCAGCGGTGGAGCGGGGAGCAGGCGCTCGGCTGGCTCGCCCGGCGGCAGGGCTGGACCTGAGCCCCACCGGCCCGCCCCGGCCGCCCGGTCCGGCGCCGCCACCTGACGCGGGAGCACCGGTCCTTTGGCGTCGCCTGGGCGCCCGGGAGCACCGGTCCTTTGGCGTCGCCTGGGCGCCCGGGAACACCGGTCCGGGGCGTCGCCGGGGGGCGCGCGGGAGCGAGGCTCGGGCCGGGTCGGACGGGAGCCGTTTTGGCTCGTCCCGACCGACCTGGTAACCTGGCTCTTCGCGCAGCGGTGACGCCTGCTCGTCGCGCGCAGAAGCAGACCAACCCGAGCTATCAAGACGAGGCTGTCGCGTGGCGAACATCAAGTCCCAGATCAAGCGCAACCGGCAGAACGAGAAGCGCCGGCTGCGCAACAAGTCGGTCAAGTCGTCGCTGAAGACCGCCATCCGCAAGTTCCACGAGGCCGCCGAGGCCGGTGACGTCGACAAGGCCACCGTCCTCATGCAGGACGCCGCGCGCAAGCTGGACAAGGCGGCCAGCAAGGGCGTGATCCACGCCAACCAGGCCGCGAACCGCAAGTCCGCGATCGCCAAGCGCGTGGGGTCGCTCTCCGCCTGACGAGGCGCTGCGTACCCGATCGGAAGCCCCGGACGTCACCGTCCGGGGCTTCCGCCTGTCCACCGCTGGCCGAAGACCTCCGGCGGCCGGGGCGCACCCGTCTACCTCCGGCACGCCCTGCCACCGGCTTCTCCGTGCCGCTCGTACCTTTGCCGCCGGCCCGTGGCCTCCCTGCTGCCGGCCAATGCCTCCCCCGGCCGTCGGCCTCCCTACCGCGGCCTCCCTGCCGGCCGCTGGTCAGCCCAGCGGGTGGGGCCGATTCCGGCCGGGGCCGCCCTCGAAGGACGACTCGTCACGGCGCAGCCCGCGCGTCGCGGCGGGGTCGGCGTTCCCGTAGCGCGACCGGGCGCCGGGCCCGGGGCGGGCGGTGCGGGTCACCGGCTCCGTGGTGATCACCACTCCCGGGACCGCGTGGGTGATCCATTCGACCTTGGCGCGCCCGACCACAGGCTCCATCTGCCGGCGGAAGCGCTCCCGCTCCTGCTCGGGCACGAGAGCCGCGGACCGGACCACCATCGCCGCCACCACGTCGTTGAGCTTCACCATCACCGCCACGGTGGCGGGCAGGATCAGCACCGCCCACCAGGTGACCAGCTCGGCGAGGGCGAGCAGGGCGGCGAGCGCGATGGCGCCCTCGAAGAAGACGAAGCAGAGCACCCCGCCCGGGTTGACGAAGCGCAGCCCGAGCACCCGGGCGTACAGCGGACGGTGGCGCTCCCCGTCGGCCTGGACGGTGGCCCAGGAACGCCGGGGCGGTCCGCTCACCGGGCGCCACCCTGCCGGGCGGCCGCGACCGAGAAGACGGCCCGCTCCAGGGCGTACGCCCGGTCGTCCGCGCCGCCCTTGACGGCCGCGTTGCACTCGGCGGCCACCTGCATGGCCCGGACCAGGCCCTCGGGCGTCCACCCCCGCCCCTGCCGCTGCGCCCGCTCGATCTTCCACGCCGGCATGCCCAGGCTGCTGGCCAGCTGGTAGGGGCTGCCCCGACCGGCGGAGGCGACCCGGGCCACGGTGCGGACGCCGTCGGCGAGCGCGTCGGCGATCGGCACCGGATCGACCCCCACGTGCAGGGCCCAGCGCAGCGCTTCCAGGGCGGCCGGGACGTCACCGACCATGGTGGCGTCGGCGACCGTGAAGCCGGTCACCTCCACCCGCCCCCGGTAGTAGCGGGCCACCGTGTCGGCGCCGATCCGGCCGTCAGTGTCCGCCATCAGTTGCGAGCAGGCCGAGGCCAGCTCGCGCAGGTCGTTGCCGACCGCCGCGAGGAGGGCCTCGGCCGCGTCATCGGTGCACTTGCCGCCGGCCCGGCGGATCTCGTCGCGGACGAAGGCCACCCGGTCACGGTGCCCCTTGAGCTTGGCGGCGGGCACCACCGTCGCCCCGGCCGCCTTCAGCCCGTCGGCGAAGGCCCTGCCCTTGGCCCCGCCGAGGTGCAGCACGATCAGCTGCACCTCGGGGTCGGGATTCTTCGCGTACGCCAGCAGGGCCGCCACCAGGTCCTTGCGGGCGTCCTGGCCGGCGCGGAGCACGAGCACCCGCCGCCCGCCGAAGAGCGAGGGGCTGAGCATCTCGGCGATCTCGCCGACGGCCAGGGTGCCGGCCTGGTACTCACGGACATCCACCGCGGGGTCGACACTGCGGGCCCGCGCGATCGCCTCGGTCACCGCGCGCGTGGCGAGCAGCTCCTCGTCGCCGAGGACGAGCAGAATGGGGGCGAGGCTGGCGGGGGTCACGCCGCCCATACTCGCACGGCCCGCGGCCCGATCCAGCCTGGTCATCGGCACTCCGTCGGCGGAGCCCGCACTCAGTGCAAATCCAGACATTTATGATAGTACGCCTCTAAAGCCAAGAATCATCATCGATCTCCGAGCCCGTCATGTTTCGGCCGGACCCTGCCGGGCGGGCCCTACCGCAGCCTCCCGGGCTCGGGGCCGCGGGTCACCACCGCCAGCCCTGGACGCCCGACGACGGCAGCGACGTCGCCGTCGGTGTCGGTCCGCAGCACCCGCGCTCCTCCCCTGGCCAGCCGGGCGAGCACAGCCGGGTTGGGATGGCCGTACGTGTTGCCCGTCCCGACCGGCACCAGGGCCACCGCCGGCCGGACCGCGTCCAGGAACGCCGGGTCCTGGTAGGCGGAGCCGTGGTGGGCGACCTTCAACACCTCCGCCCGCAGTCCGCCCGCCGGCACCCGCTCCAGCAGTGCCCGCTGCTCCTCGGTCTCGGCGTCCCCGGCGAGCAGGATCCGCACCCCGGACACCGTGGCACGCAGCACCAGTGAGTTGTTGTTCGGGTCCGACCGGGTCCCCCGCAGCGGGTACGGCGGACCGAGGACGGTCACCTCGACCGCGCCGGCCCGGTACCGCCAGCCGGCCGGCGCGGCCAGCAGCTCCGCCGAGCCGGCGGAGGCGGCGGCGCGCACCAGCTCCCGCCCGGTCGCCGGCTCCGGCCACGGCGGAGTCAGCACGGCACCGACCCGGCGGCCCCGGAACACGCCGCTGACCCCGCCGGTGTGGTCGATGTGGAAGTGACTGAACACCAGCAGCGGAACCTCCCGTACGCCCAGGCGGCGCAGGCAGCGGTCCGCCGCCGCCGGATCGGGCCCGGCGTCCACCACCACTGCTCGGCCGGCGGCCACCGGCAGCACCACGGTGTCCCCCTGCCCGACCGCGCACACGGCGACCACCCATCCGGCCGGCGGCCACCCGCCGGCCACCAGCCGGACCGGCACCGCGCCCAGCACCACGGCGACGGTGCCGACCGCCACCAGCCGGCGGACCACCGGCCGACGGACCGCCACCAGCAGCGCCAGCGTCAGCGCCGCGAGCAGCAGGGCACCGGTCACCCCGTCCGGCCAGGGCAGCGTGCCGGCCGGCAGTCGCGCGCCGTACCGGGCGACCGTGACCAGCCACCACGCCGGCCAGCTGGCCAGCCAGGCGGCGAACTCGGCACCGGAGGGCCAGAGCGGCGACACCGCCGCGGCCACCACACCGAGCACCGTGGCCGGGGCGATCGCCGGCACCGCCAGCAGGTTGGCCGGCACCGCGACCAGGCTGACCGTGCCGGAGATCCCGGCGACCACCGGAGCGCAGGCGAGCTGGGCGGCGGCCGGCACCGCCAACGCCTCGGCCAGCCCGGCCGGCACCCCGCGTCGGCGCAGCCCGTCCCGCCAGCGCGGTGCGAGCAACAGCAGACCGCCGGTGGCCAGCACGGAGAGCGCGAAGCCGGCGTCACCGGCGAGCTCCGGGTCGAGCAGCACCAGCACCGCCACCCCGGCGGCCAGGGCCGGCAGCGCCGCCCGGGGACGGCCGGCCGCCAGCGCGGCCAGACCGATCGCGCCCATGGTGGCGGCCCGCACCACGCTGGGCGACGGACGCACCAGGATGACGAAGCCCACCAGGGCCAGCCCGCAGAGCCCGGCGGCCAGCCACGGCCCGGCCCGGGCCCAGCGGGCGATCAGCAGGACCGCGCCGACGACAATGGCCACGTTCGAGCCGGAGACCGCGTTGAGGTGGGTCATGCCGGTGGCGAGGAAGTCCTCCTCCACGCTCGGCAGCAGCCGGCTGGTGTCACCGACCACCAGGCCGGGAAGTAGGCCGCCCTGCGCCTCCGGCAGCGGCGCACAGGCCTGTTGCAGGCCGTGGCGGAGCCGACCCGCCGCCCGCTGTGACGACGGCGGGGCCCCGTGCCGAGTCGGCGGGCCGACCGCGCTGAGCACGGCGGCGGTCAGGTCGCCGCCGCGCGGAGCGGCCAACCGCCCCTCGGCGGTCAGCCGTTGCCCGGGCAGCAGGCCGCGCCAGGCCGGGTCAGCGGCCAGCACGAGGATCCGCACGGGCACCTCGACCCGCCGGCCGTCCGGACCGGTGACACCGGTCAACTCGGCCGCGACCAGCAGCGTTGCCGGACGCCCAGGGTTGCCGCGCAGCGGGCGGGGATCGTCGCGGACGACGAGGTCGGCGGCGACCCTGGCCCGCGCCTCGGCCAGCGCGCGGATCGGCCCCGCGTCGCGCGCGGCCAGCCGGGCGGCGGTCGCCGTCGCGCCGCAGACCACGCCGAGCAGGACGGCGACGACGATCCAGCCGTACCGCCGGGTGGGTGCCGCCGGCCGGCCGGCGAGGCCGAGCAGGTGGAGCGTGCCGAGACCGGCCAGCGCGGCGGCCACCACCGCCAGCAGCAGGGTGGCGCCGGCGGTGAGCTGCAGCCCGGCCAGTGCCGCGAGCCAGGCGGCCACGGCCAGGCCGGCGAGCCGCAGGTCGGGAGCCCTCGCGCCGTCGGCCCCGGTCGGTGACCCGGGCGCACTCGCCGCCCTCACACCGTCACCAGGTCTTTGAGCTGCTCGTAGCGGGCGTCCCCGATGCCGTCGACCTGGCGGAGATCGCCGACGGATCGGAAGCCGCCGTGCTGGTCGCGGTGGGTGAGGATGCGCTGGGCGAGCACCGGCCCGACCCCGGGCAACGCGTCGAGCTGCGCCAGCGTCGCGGTGTTGAGGTTGACCCGGCCGCCCGGACCGGGCGTGGCGCCGGAGCCGGCCTGGGGTGGTGCGGCCGCTCCGGGCGGCGCCGCGACGCCGACCAGGATCAACTCTCCGTCGGTGACCTTGCGGGCCGGATTGAGCATGGCCACGTCCACCCCGGGCAGCGCCCCGCCGGCGGCCGCCACGGCGTCGGCCACCCGGGCCCCGGCCGGCACCCGGACCAGCCCGGGACGGCGTACCTTGCCGGCCACCGCCACCACCAGCTCACCCGGCGGGGTGGCGACCGCGTCGGCGGCGGCCGTCGCCGCGGGCGCGGGCGCCGCGGGATCGGCCGTCGCCAGCGGTGGCACCGGCTCGGTGTGCGGCCGGGATCGCCAGGCCCAGAAGCCGGCGCCGAGCACGACCACGACGGCGACCACCGCGAGTGCCCGCACGCCCCGCCGCCCCGGGTCGAACGCCCCGGGCCCGGCCAGCCACGACACCGGCGCCGCCTCGTCGCCGTCCGGCGGGATACCGGTCGGCGGGTCTTCGCGACCATCGGCCGCGAGCGCCGCCCCCCGCGGCTGGTGCCCGACCTGCCGGAGGGCCTGCTCGCCGGGGCGCCGGTCGAGCCGTACCCGGGCCGGAAGCTGTCGGTCAGCGTCAGCCGGGGTTCGAGCAGCGTGACCAACGGCCGGGAGCGGTTCGGCGCCGGGCGGCCGGGCGGCCACCTGCGACGGCGAAGCGAAACCGGCCGGCTCGCCCGGCGAGACCGGATCGGCCGGGAGCACGGCGGTCGGCAGGCTCGACGGGCGCACCGCCGGCACCGCCGGCTCACCGTCGGCCGCGCCGGGCATCAGGCGTCGCAGCCGCTCCCGGACCACCGTCTCCTCGTCGTACGACACGGCGTGAGGCTAGGACGGCGTGGCCGCTCCGGGAGTGCCTTGCGCACCCCGACTGTGGACAGTGCGGGCCCTGTGGACAGCGCCCTGATCATGACTGGGATGTGTTATGCGCGGGCACGCTCGGCGGGCGGCGGGCAGCTCACCCGAGGAGTTGGGCGCGCACGTCGGTCAGGACCCTCCGGGCCCAGTCGAGCTGGGGGCAACCGTCCTCGGTGCACTGCCGGCAGCCACCGGGCTGCCACGGGCTCTCCGAGCGGGTCCAGTGCATGTCCATCGTCCGGTTCGCGGCCCAGACGAGCTCGGACAACGTCACCGGCTCATCCATCGGCACGGCGTCCTCCGAGGCGAGGCGTGGTCGAGCCGGGGCGGTAGCCGAGGGCGCGCTGGTTCCGGGTGGTGCGGCGCACCGCCGTGGGATGCAGGTCCGGGCAGGAGGAGAAAAACGGCCAACCGCAGGAACACCGCGGCTCGCTCCAGGGCTTCCAGAATCTTCGCCTTGGTAGGTGTCGCCGATGGGTCATGGTCCGAGACCTTCCGCGAGATCAGGAGGAGGCCCGCTGTGGAGGGTCGACCGCTCCACAGCGGTTGACCGGAACCCGTCGGATTGCTGAAGTCCAGGGCGTCCGCTCACTGTCTCACTGTAGTCACTGTCTCAGTGTAGTCAAGACTTCACCGTCTTCACTTGCTCGGCTTGCTGGCTTGTCCGCTCATGGCCGGACCTGAAAGCATGATCTCGCTGAAGTCCAGGAGAGCCGATCATGCCAACGAGACCACCCCACTATCGGCGGGTAGCCGACGACATCGAGCAGAAGATCCGATCCGGCGAGTATTCGCCCGGCCAGCAACTGCCCTCGGTCTCGGAAATCGGCCAGATCTACAACGTCGCCCGCTCAACCGCCTACCGAGCGGTCAAAGAACTGCACACGCGGAACCTGATTTACGGGCAGCAAGGGCAAGGCGTCTTTGTAGCCGAGGCCGAATAGCCGCACTGGCGGTCAGTGGGCCTCGGGGTCGAGGCCGAGCACCGACCGTCCCCCGTCGACCGGCAGGGTCACCCCGTTGACGAAGCCCGCCGCCGGCGACAGCAGGTACGCGACCGCCTCCGCCACCTCCTCCACCCGGCCGATCCGGCCGACCGGATGCAGCCGGGTCAGCTCGGCGTCGATCCACTCCGCCTCGGCCGGTTCCCGGCCGGCGAGGAAGGTAGCGTGCCGGTCGGTGGCGACGGAGCCGAGCGCGACCGCGTTGGTCCGGACGCCCCGCGGCCCGTACTCCACGGCCAGCGCCCGGGTCAGCCCCTCCACCGCGGCCTTCGCCGTGGCGTACGGCAGACATCCGGGCACCGGCCGGCGGGCCTGGTGTGAGGAGACGTTGACGATGGCGCCGGCGGTACCGGCGGCGAGGAAGCGGCGGACCGCCGTGGCCGCGCCGACCACGGCGGGGCGCAGGTTGAGCCCGATCAGGTCGAACACCTCGCCGACCGGCGCGGAGTGCACCGAGGCGTCCCGGAACACCGCGGCGTTGTTGACCCAGCCGGTCAGCGAGCCCGACCGTTCCGCCAGCTCGGCGGCCTCGGTGGCGACCTGCTCGTCGGCGGCGTCGCCGACGATCGCCGCCAGCCGGTCGGCGGCCGGGTGCGGTCTCAGCCACGCCACCGCCGCCGGCTCCCGCTCGATCACCACGACGGTGTCACCGGCCGCGAGGAGCCGTTCCACGATGGCCCGACCCACTCCCCGACCGCCGCCGGTCACCACACAGGACATCGCCACCCCCACGCATCGGTCGTCACGCCGCGGCCGGCTGTCTCGCCGCCCCGTCCATGAGGGCAGCTCGACAGGACAACTCGACCACGACAGGGCGCTCGCTCGGCGGCGCGCCACGCTTCTCCGACGCCCGCGCCTCGACCGCCCGGTCCGCCTATGC
>NZ_POUB01000419.1 GCF_003236335.1 Micromonospora deserti | reverse complement strand
GGTTCGGGGTGGCCCGGCGGGGCAGGGTGCTGGTGGCCGGCGGTTCGACGAGCGTGCCCTCCAGCACGACCGGACGGCCGGGACGCTGGCGCACCACCACCGGTTCCCGTTCCTCCGGCCGCCCGCCCCGGTCGCCGAGCGGATCCGGGCCGGGCGGGTCCCGGAAGTCGTCCTCCGGCGCCCGGCCGGCCCACGGCGGAGCCTCCTGCTGGATCAGCACCTCGTCCACGGGCTCGGCGCCGGCGTACTCGGGAGGGAGGTCGGCGACGGCGGCCGCGGTCTCGGCGTGGGTGGGCACCTCGTCCCAGAGCACCTTGACGTGCCGCTGATCGTCCAGCGCCACCCGGATCGGCAGGGTCTGCCCCAGCGACGGCCACTTGGCGACCGGCACCCGTGGCTCGATGATCTTCTTGGACCGGGGCGGTAGCCCCGGCGCGTCGATCACCAGCTGCAGCTCACAGCGGCCGAAGGCGTACTGGGTGGGGGGCTCGGAGGCGCTGTGCACGTGGCCCACCCCGACCACCCAGGTGCGCCCGCCGCCGCGCACGGTGGCCAGTGCGATCGCCAGCACCAGCAGGGCCGTCCCGAGCGCCACGATCGCCCAACTGGTCATGCCCAGGCCGAAGAGAATGACGAAGGTGGCCACGGTGCCCAGCACCGCGCCGATCAGCTTGCGTACCGGCGCGATGGGTCTGTTTCCGCCATTCGCCACAGTGGACCTCCCGGGGGTCAAGGGCCAGGCTAGGCCGGATCGGCCGCCGGGGGAAAGACCGTGCCGCCCCGCCGGCGCCGGGACCGGGTCGCTAGGCTGACCGTACCCAGCCAGACCCTCTCCCGCGCACAGGAGGAACCCAGCGTGTCCAGCAGCAGCCCGGCCGAGCGCACCCTCGTACTGATCAAGCCGGACGCGGTCCGCCGCGGGCTGGTCGGCGAGGTCATCTCCCGCTTCGAGCGCAAGGGGCTGCGGATCGACGCGATGGTCTCCCGCACGATGGCCCCGGCGCTGGCCGACGAGCACTACGCCGAGCACGTCGACAAGCCGTTCTACCCGCCGCTGAAGGACTTCATGACCGGCGGTCCGCTGGTCGCCCTGGTGCTCTCCGGTGACCAGGTCATCGACGTGGTGCGCGGCCTGGTCGGGTCGACCGACGGGCGCCGGGCGGCGGCCGGCACCATCCGCGGTGACTTCTCGCTGTCCAACCGGGAGAACCTGGTGCACGCCTCCGACTCGACGGACAGCGCCAAGCGCGAGATCGCGCTCTGGTTCCCCGAACTGGACTGACTCCTCCGGGGCCACCGACTCAACCGCCGGCGGCCGGCGCGGGCTCCGCGCCGGCCACCGGGCCGCCTCACCCGCTCGCGGTCACACCTCCGCCGGCAACGTCGTCCGGCAGGTCACCGCGATCCGGTTCCACACGTTGATCGTGACGATCGCCATCAGCAGGTCGGCCAGCTCCTTCTCCTGCCACACCGCGGCGGCCGCGTCCCACACCTCGTCGGGCACGCCGTGCTCGCCGAGCCGGGTGACCGCGTCGGTGAGCGCCAGCGCGGTCCGCTCCCGCTCGTCGAAGAAGGGCGCCTCCCGCCAGGCGGCCACCGCGAAGAGCCGCCGGCTCGACTCGCCCGCCGCGAGCGCGTCCCGGCTGTGCATGTCGACGCAGTACGCGCAGCCGTTCAGCATCGAAGCCCGGAGCTTCACCAGTTCCAGCACGGTGTGCTCGACGTTCGCCCGGACGTACTTCTCCAGCCCCAGCACGGCGTGGTACGCCTCCGGAGCCACCTCGACCGCGTTCATCCGCTGCATGACAACCTCCCTGGATCGGTGTTCGACACCCGGACGACGGGGCGGCGGGAGCCGGCGTGACGGCCCGGCCCTGTGACGCCGATCATGCCGCCCGGTCAGCCGCCGTTCCCGCCGGCGTCACCGGGGTCCCCGCCGCCGGTCACATCGGCCCGGTAGACCGACGGGACCAGTCCCCGAACCGGGAGGAACGATGACCGAACTTGATCGACGTACGCTGCTGCGGGCCGGCCTGCTCGCCGGCGCGGGAGTGGCCGGCGGCGCCCTCCTCGGCGCGACCGGTGCCACCGCCGCGAGTGGCCTGAGCGACGCGGCCGGCGCGATGGCCGCCCCGGCGTGGCGGCCGACCGGACGGCCGCTGCTGACCCACGGGGTGCAGAGCGGCGACGCGACCGCGGACTCGGCGCTGGTGTGGACCCGTGCCGACCGGCCGGGGCGGATGCTGGTGGAGGTGAGCCGCCGGGCGGACTTCCGGGGCGCGCGGCGGGTCCGCGGGCCGGTGCTCGACCCCACCGGCGACTTCACCGGCAAGGTTCGGCTGCGCGGGCTGCCCGGCGGGGAGCGGCTGCACTATCGCGTCCGGGTGGAGAGCCTGGACCGGCCCGGGCTGTGCAGCGCGCCGCTGACCGGCGAACTGACCACCGCGCCGAGGCGGCACGACCGGCGGGACGTCCGCTTCGTCTGGACCGGCGACATCGCCGGGCAGGGCTGGGGCATCGCGCCGGAGTTCGGCGGGATGGCGATCTTCCAGGCCATGCGGGCGGCCCGGCCGGACTTCTTCCTGTGCAGCGGGGACACCGTCTACGCCGACGGCCCGCTCGCCGAGTCGGTGACCCTGCCCGACGGGCGGATCTGGCGCAACCTCGTCACCCCGGAGAAGACCAAGGTGGCCGAGACGCTGGCCGAGTACCGGGGGCAGTTCGCGTACAACCTGCTCGACGAGCACCTGCGCGCCTTCGTCGCCGAGGTGCCGCAGATCAACCAGTGGGACGACCACGAGGTCACCAACAACTGGTACCCGGGCGAGGTGCTGACCGACGCCCGGTACACCGAGCGGCGGGTGGACGTGCTCGCCGCCCGGGCGCGGCAGGCGTTCGACGAGTGGCTGCCCACCCCGACGCGCGGGCCGCTGTACCGGCGGCTGTCGTACGGCCCGCTGCTGGACGTGTTCGTGCTGGACATGCGGACGTACAAGGACCCGAACGACGGCAACACGTACGCCGACCCGGGCCGCGGCCTGCTCGGCCGTGAGCAGCGGGAGTGGCTGGTCCGGGAGCTGACCCGGTCCCGGGCCACCTGGAAGGTGATCGCCGCCGATCTGCCGATCGGACTGGTCGTGCCGGACGGGCCGGCCGCCCAGGAGGGGGTGGCGCAGGGCGACCCGGGCGCGCCGGCCGGCCGGGAACTGGAGATCGCGCAGGTGCTCGGCGCGGCGCACCGGGCCGGGGTGACCGGGATCGTCTTCCTCACCGCCGACGTGCACTACACCGCCGCGCACCACTACGACCCGGCGCGGGCGGCGGTCGGCGACTTCACCCCGTTCTGGGAGTTCGTCTCCGGTCCCGCGCACGCCGGCGCGTTCGGCCCGAACGCCCTGGACGGCACCTTCGGCCCGAGGGCCGTCTTCGTCAACGCCCCGCCCCGGGCGAACACCTCGCCGGCCGAGGGCTTCCAGCACTTCGGCGAGGTGCACATCGACGGCGACTCCGGCGCCTTCACCGTCCACCTCCGCGACCGCGCCGGCCGCTCCCTCTGGACCACCACCCTCCCC
>NZ_POUB01000418.1 GCF_003236335.1 Micromonospora deserti | reverse complement strand
GCCGACACCCGCCCCTGCGCGCACTGCGGACGGGAGGTGCCGCAGCGCGCCGGCGCCGGTCGGCCCTTCCGCTACTGCCGCGACAACGACGGCGCCTGCCAGCGGGCCTCCCGCAACAGCCGGATGCGCCACCGTAACTCCCCTGGGCTGCCCGGTCAGGTGGCCCGCACCTGGGAGGCCGTCGACCGGCTGGAGCAGGTCGCGGAGACGCTGGCCGAGGCGCTGCACGCCGAACTGTCCCCGGTCGGGGTGGAACGCCAGCTCGCGCAGGCCCGCGCCGACGCGGCGACCCAGGTGGCGGCGGCCCAGACCGAGCGGGACGAGGCCCGCCGCGACGCCGAGGACGCCGCCGCTGCCGCCGTGCGAGCTCGCGAGGAGGCCCGGGCCGCCGCCGCCGAGCGGGACGCCGCCCGCGACGACGCGCGGCGCGCCGCCGGGCAGGCCACGACGGCCGCCGAGCGGGCCGACCGGGCGGAGGCGGCCCGTGACGAGGCCCGCCGGCAGGCCAGCGCCGCGGAGGCACTGCGGGCGCAGGCCGAACGGGACCGCGACGCGGCCCGCCACGAGCTGCGGACGCTGCGCGCCGAGTTGGACGCCGAGCGCCGCCGCGCCGCCGACCTGACCGGCCAACGGGACGCCGCCCGGGCCGACGCGGACCGGGCGGCCCACACCGCCACCGATGCGCTCGACCGCGCGCGGCGCCTGCACGCCGAGGCCGACCAGGCCCGCGAGCAGGCCGACCGGGCGCGGGCCGAGGCCGACGCGGCCCGGACGGCGGCCGCCGAGGCCTCACGCGCCCGGCAGCAGGCCGACGCGGCCCGCCGGGAAGCCGCGGCGGAGGCCGACCGCGCCCGCGCGGAGCTGGCCGCGCTCGCCGGCCGGCACGACACGCTGAGCGCGGAGCTGGCCGTCGCGCGCGGAGCCGCCACCGCCGCCGAGGGCCGACTCGACGAGCTGGCGGTGCGGCTGCGCGCCGCCGAGTCCGACCGGGACGAGGCGCACCGGCGGGTGGCCCAGCTGGCCGACCAGGTCAGCCAGCTCGCCGCCGCCCTGGCCCAGCTCGGCCCCCGCGACGACGGCCGGCCGCCGGCCTGAGCCGACCGCGGCGCGATGCCGCCCGTCGCGGAATTCGGGCCGGCCGGCAGGGGCGCCTGGGCGGTGGGACGCCACCGGGGCGGGGCTACGGCCGCGGCCACAGCGGGGCGATGATGTCCGGGTGGGAAAGACACACGAACGCATTGAGGGCCGGCTGCGGGCCTTCATCGAGGATCAGCCGATCTTCTTCACCGCCACCGCGCCGCTGGCCGGCGACGGCACCATCAACCTCTCCCCGAAGGGGCTGCGCGGCTCCTGGGCGGTGCTCGACGAGCGCACCGTGGCCTACCTGGACTTCGCGGGCAGCAACGCCGAGACCATCGCCCACCTGCGGGAGAACGGCCGGATCACGCTGATGTGGTGCGCCTTCCAGGGCCCGCCGAACATCGTGCGGGTGCACGGGCGCGGTGAGCCGGTGTTCCGCGACGACCCCCGCTGGCCGCATCTGGTCGGCCACTTCCCGGACATCGACACCGGCCGGCACGGCCTGCGGGCGATCATCGTGGTGCGTGCCGACGTGATCCGCGACACCTGCGGCTACGCGGTGCCGTTCATGACCTACGACGCCGACCGTGACCTGCATGGCAAGCGCTTCGCCCGGGAGGACGACGCGTCGCTGAGCGGCTACTTCGCCGGCAAGGAGCACGTGGCGCGCAGCATCGACGGGCTGCCCGGCCTGCCGCTGCCCCTGCCGCCGACCCCGGCGCGCTGACCCGCCGCCCGATCCGCGTCAGTGGATGCCGGCCATCAGGGCCCGGATCTGCCGGGCGAACATCACCGCGCCGAGCCCGAGCGCCGCCGACGCCAGACCGAAGGTCAGGAAGTACACCGGCTGGGACCAGGTGTCGGCCAGCCGGGCCACCTGGCCGCCGATCGCATCGCCGACGGCGGTGGCCAGGAACCACAGGCCCATCATCTGGCTGGCGTACTTCACCGGCGCCAGCTTCGTGGTGGCCGACAGCCCGACCGGGCTCAGCGACAGCTCACCGGCGACCTGGATGGCGTACACGGCCACCAGCCACCACGGTGAGACCAGGTCGCCGCCGACGGCGGCCCGCGCGGCGGCGGCCATCAGCACGAACGACAGGCCGTTGAGCACCAGGCCGACGGCGAACTTCACCGGGGTGGACACCCGGTGGCCCAGGCGCAGCCACAGCAGCGCGAACAGCGGCGCCCCGATGATGATCAGGACGGGGTTGACCGACTGGAGCCAGGACGCGGGGAAGGTGAAGCCGGCCACCTCCCGGTTGGTGTCCTCGGCGGCGAACAGGTTCAGCACCGACCCGGCCTGGTCGTAGATCAGCCAGAACGCCGCCGCGAAGACGAACAGCCACACGTACGCCTGGACTCGTCCAGCGCGAGGCCGTCGTCGGCCAGCGACGCGGTCAGGTGCAGCACCAGGATGGCCCGCATCCCGTAGAAGCTGAACCGCTCCCACATCTCGGTGAGGAAGAGGGTGGCCAGGGCCGGCGGGTGCCCGAAGAAGGTCCGCCCGGAGGGGGACCGGAACCCGAGCGGCGCGTCACCGCCCATCGCAACCTCCGCTGTGCTGGGGCGGTTAACATCCCCGTTGACAGCGGAAACACTCCACCGTTTCGACCCGGCCGGGGCGACCCCGCCGGGCGGCTGTCCTGGCCGGCTACCCTTGTGCAGGCTCGCCCGGGTGCGCTCCGCGCCCGCGGGCGGGAATGGCCCGGCGGAGACGTGCCGTTACACCAGAAGACCAGCACCACGAACGAGGGGAAGTCGATCATGGGCGAGCGTATGCTGCGCGGTAGCCGTCTGGGGGCGGTCAGCTACGAATCCGACCGCAACACGGAGCTCGCGCCGCGTCAGACCCGCGAGTACCTCTGCGCCAAGGGCCACCAGTTCGAGGTGCCGTTCGCCGTCGACGCCGAGGTCCCCACGACCTGGGAGTGCAAGTTCGACGGCAGCGTCGCCCGGCTGGTCGACGGCAGTGAGCCGGAGCAGAAGAAGGCCAAGCCGCCGCGTACCCACTGGGACATGCTGCTGGAGCGGCGCTCGATCGCCGAGCTGGAGGACATCCTCGCCGAGCGGCTGCAGGAGGTCCGCACCCGCCGCGGCCGCGCCTGAACGTACGACACCACGGCGCCCCGGGAGTTCCGCTCCCGGGGCGCCGTGGCGTACGGCTCAGTTGCGACCGGGCTCGACGATTTCCCCCTCGATGGCCCCGCCGCCGTCCACCGGCGGCGGTCCGGCGCTCGGCCGCGGCGACGGCCGCGGTTCACCAGGGCGCACCCGCACCCGGCGGGGCCCGAACAGGTCACCGGCCACCATCGACGACACCCGGCGCTCGGCGGCGCGTTGCATCCCGCCCCGGGCCAGCCGGCGCACCGGCGGCACCAGCAGCACCAGCCCCGCCACCCCGCTGACCAGACCGGGGATAGCCAGCAGCAGCGCACCGACCAGACCCACCAGCCCGTCGGTGACCTGCCGCCCCGGCGGCTGCCCGGCCTCGGCGGCGGCCCGGAAGCCCCGCCACGCC
>NZ_POUB01000417.1 GCF_003236335.1 Micromonospora deserti | reverse complement strand
ACGCTCAAAACCTGGAAGATCCTGACCAAGCTGCGCTGCTGCCCACGCCGAGCCACCCCGATCGTCCAAGCCATCCTCGTCCTGCACCACGTCGAAACCAACCGCTACCCAGGATGAAAATGGCTCAATGACCCAAGTGACTACGGGGGTGAGCAGCGGTGGACGTCCATGGACCCCAAGGCAGGGTTTCCACAGCGAGATGTCATGGCGTCCCAGGTCAACGAGCCATGCTGGGTGCCCGATGATTCCATGGGGAAGTTCCAGGCCCGGATCGACGTCGAGGGCAGTTGAGCCTCAGTCCAGGGGCGCCAGAGATCCATGGCCACCACTTCGAAAGACGTTGACGGAGATCATCTTGCTGGCTAGGGTGATCACGCCGTGACGTTCTGATCATACGGGGGCTGGAATGTTTGTCGGATCTACCTCGGGTGCGCGCAGCCCTTCTACTCGCCGCAGGCTTGTTGCCTTGACCGCGTCGCTGGCGCTGCTAGCCGCCGGTTCGACGCTGGTGGCGCCGCCAGCGTCGGCGGCCGTCGGGCGGCTGGCCGGGACGAAGGTGCCCCTCCAGCCGGGGATCAGCTTTCCGAACGGGGACAGCGTCGCCGAGGGTGGCCAGATTGCCGTCAGGTTCGACGCAAACGGTGACACCAAGGTGACCACGTTCCGGTACAGCGTCGACGACACCAGCCTGGACAGCGAGGTCCCGGCGGCGCCGGACGGTACGGCCACTGTGACGATCGACGTCGGCAATGTGACCGGGGAGCATCCGGTGTACGCGGTGGCCGTCGACCGCCGCGGCCGGGTCAGCCCCACGACGCAGGGAACCTTCACGGTGTCCGCCATCTGGAACCTCAAGGGCCAAGCGCTCGACGCGACCACCTGGCTGCCGGTGGAGGGGGCGACGATCCGGCTGGAGCCGGCTGGGGTCGAGGTCGTCACCGGCACCGACGGTGGCTTCCGATTCGCCGTCGACCCGGGCCTCTACACGCTCACCGGCACTTACGCTGGCCCGCCCAGCCTCTCCGGCAGCCAGCAGTTGGAGCTTGACAGCCAGGGCCTGGTGTTCGACCTGCTCCTGTTCCCGGACTCCGGGAGCTGATAACCATCACCCGTCGCGATGAAATGGGCTCGATGGCCCCGGCGCTCAGCGCTGGGGCCATTGCCGTGCCGTCCAGTCAGTGCCGCTTGGCGAAGTGACGAAGGCTCGCCAACCACCTCGCCGACAACCCATAGGTTCAGGTCGACGTTCGAGAGGCGCGGCGTCGGCGTGCCCGATGCAGCGGTCGACGGCGGCCCACACGAGCGTCCCGGCGCCCCGGCTGCCAACGCTCGGTGCTCATTCACCAGGCACCGCGACTACTTGATGTGTAGATCAACCCGATTCCCAAGCTGATGCTCGGCACCTTCCAAACTGACAGTGCACTGGTCGGACATCGACACGACCAATCGTTCAGCGTGTCGACCTGGGTGCGGCTCGACCCGGCGCGCGGCGCGCAGACTGTCCTCGCACAGGACCACGTCGACCGCAGCGCTTTCCGGCTGGCGTACGAGCCGGACAACGGCGGGCAGTGGGTGTTCGGGGTAGCCGCCGGGGCCGATGACTCGGCGACCACTTACGCGACCGCGCCGGCGACTACCACCGACCAGTGGCATCACCTCGTCGCGGTCCTCGACGCCACGAACCGGCAGGCGCGGCTCTATGTGGACGGAACGTTGGCCGAGGCGGTCGGATTGAACGCCGCATGGCAGCCCGGACAGGCGTCGGGTGCCCTGCTGGTCGGGTCGACCACGCCGGCCGGACCGGACGGATGGCTCTACGGGTAGGTCGACGGCCTGGGTGTGTGCCAGGGCGTGCTGAGCGGAGCGGACACGCAGCGCCTTTTCACCGACCAGGCGGTCCGAACCGACGCCTGACGACCGTCGCCGGGCCTGGCGCGGAACACCCTTCGGGGTCACGTACTGCGCCAGGCCCGCGGCGACTCACCAGCCCGACGCCGACCATGGGCTGCGGCACTGTGGAGCTGGGCCCGCCGCCTCCGACCGGTGCCACCAGCGCGCGGCGAGGGCCGTCCTATCTGATCACCGCTTTCCTAGTCTCCGGCGCGGGCAGGAAACAGGCCAACGCCCTGCCGCCGCTGTCTGTCACCACCCACGGATGGCCCACGTACGTGTGTTGCCGGTACGACGTGCCGGGCGCCAGCACCCCGTAGGGCCGCCGCTGGCCGTGGTAGTCGAGCCAGTAAATGTGGACCTGCGAGCTGCGGGCGTTGACGAAGTCGACGAACGTCTCCGAGCCACCGCCGCGGGACCGCAGGGACGATTCCCGCTCCGGCGGCAGCGGTGGTAGTTCGTCCGATCGGGGCTGCTCCTGTGGAGGCTTCGGCGGAGCCATCGACGGGCGGGGGCGGGGGGTCGTACCCCCAACGGGCACGCTGGGTCGGTCGGTGGGCGATGCGGCGTGGGTGGGTGGCCGCAGTGAGGCCCGGGTGGAAAGCGACACCGGCGCGGGGGAGAAGGAACGGGGCTCTGCGCCGCTCGTCGGGTCGGTGGCGTCCGCCTGGTCCAGTCCGGTGGCTGGCGCGGCCGCCGCCGGACCCTCCTCCTTGGGCTGCGGTGAGGCCATCCAGAACGGCGACAACGCGATGAGCAGGGTGGCGAGCGCACCGACCGCGACGTAGCCCAGCAGCAGTGGCCGCTTGGGACCGTCCGGGCTGTGCGACGGCCCCTCGGCCGGCGGCGCCGGCCGTGCCACCGGTCCCGGCGGGGCATCCTCGGCACGGTGCAGCCCGTCCCGGGGCTTGATCGACGGGTACGGCGGCGGTGCGTCGCGACGGCGTGGCTCGGACAGCCAGCCACCGATCCGGAGGGTGGCGTCGGGGCCGTGCGTCACGTCGGGTGAATCGGCCATGGCTCCGTTTCTGAAAGCGGCGCCACCTCGGCTGGTGGCATTGGGAGATCGATTATCGGCGGATGACGTTCCCCGTCGTCAATGGGTCACGGGGTGGAGAATGGGACGAACGTCCTTCCGTCTTCTGGGTGGTGGCCTGCGATGACGGTGACGCCGGATGCCTGATCGGTTATTTGTCCGCCACGCCGCCGCGTTGATGTAACGGATTGCCTTCCGGCGGCGCTATTAGGGCCCCGGTAATGGCAGCGAGAAAGAGACCCCCCGGGCGTGCGGCCCGGGGGGTCTCGTACCGGGTCAGCTCGTGAAGGTGTCCCTCGCGTCCCTGGCGTCCTCCTGGACGTGCTCGCCGGGCTGGTTACCCCGTACCTCGTCCCGGCGCATCACCTGCTCGGCCTGCGACCGCTCGTTCTGGGACATGTCGCCCATTCGTGCCCTGGCGGGGCCGGCCACCTTCTCGACCCTGTCATTCGCCCTTTCGAAGCTCATGTCGCCTCCGTTTCGTCTGACGGACTGCGGAGCTGTCCGCGCCTCCTGACCCGCGTCCCCGTCCGTCCGTGGGCGAAAACCCGGACGCTCCACTTGTCCCCGTCCGAGGAGGCCGGACGGTATGGCGACTGCCTGACGAGGAGACCCGCACGCATGCGGCAGCTGCGATGAGAACAGCTAGTTAGCGGCAGTCGGAATCGGGGTCGGTCGGGGCCCTGGTTCGGTGGGGGTG